>JAVBQH010000044.1:0-7506 GCA_031549175.1 Raoultibacter sp. | reverse complement strand
AATCTTCAGGCGTTGGGCAAGGGATCCCGAGGTGGCGCGCTATATGAGCTGGAACACGCATCGCAGCGTCGACGACACGCTTGCATGGCTCGAGTTCGAAGAGGCCTCCCTCGACGCTCCGGACAACTTCGACTTCGGGTTCGTTTTGAAGGACACGGGCGAGCTGATCGGCTCGGGCGGCATAACCTTCTATGAGGATGTGGACGCCTTCATGTTAGGGTATTGCCTCATGAAGAGCTGTTGGGGCAGGGGCTACGCGACCGAGGCCGCACGGCGCATCCTCGATTATGCCGTTTTCGACCTGGGCATCACCACGTTTTTCGCCTGCCATGCCACCGACAACCCTGCATCGGGGAATGTGCTGGCCAAGCTCGGCTTTGCCTTCATGAAGGACGGCATGTTCGTGAGTTCCGATGGCTCGAAGAGCTACCCGCGCAAAGAATACCTGCTCAGGGTTGATCCGAGCCCATCTATTGAAGCGTAAGGCCGCCATGCGAGGCCTTGACGGGAACCGGCGCCATATCGAGCACCCCTTCGAGCCGGTCTTCGACACGGGATCCCGGGTGCTGGTGCTTGGCACTATGGCATCACCGAAGTCGCGGGAGGCCGGGTTTTTCTACGGGCATCCGCAGAATCGTTTTTGGAAGGTGATGGGGCAGGTCTTCGACGTGGCGGAACCGGTCACCACCGAGGAGCGCACCGCCTTCCTGCTCGACCATCGTATTGCCTTGTGGGATGTGCTTGCCGCATGCGACATCGAAGGCGCCTCTGATGCAAGCATCAAGAACCCCGTTCCGAGCGACTTGGGCCGCATATTCGATTCGGCTCAGATCAGGGCGGTGTACACTACCGGCAAAAAGGCGTATGAGCTGTTTCTTCGTTACCAGGTTTTGCCTGAAGGGGTCGAGCTCGTCGGGCTTCCCTCTACAAGCCCCGCCAACGCCCGTGCAAGCATTGGGGACTTGGTCGCCTCCTACCGGGTATTATTGAGGCATACGCTGCCCTGCGACAAAGCCCGCTGAACCCGGGCATACGGGGATACGGTTCCCTCACGAACAACCGGGGCAGGCGCGCCCAGGGACTTCGTTTCGGCATGTGCCGTAGAAAAAGCCGGACCGCCCGGCCCGGCTCTGAAGTCTTGCCAGAGGGTTTTGCGAAGTTCCTAGACGTCCGCCTCCATGTAGGTGTCGAACTCGCGCGTGATCTCCTCCGAGGGCTCTTTGGTGAGAAGCGACACCACGACGATGGCCACAAGTGCCAAGATGAATGCCGGGAGCAGCTCGTAGACTGCGAAGACGCCGCCAAACGGCTTGATGAAGTTATGCCACACCAAGACCACCACCGCGCCGGTGACCATGCCCGCAAGCGCCCCGGGGAAGTTGGTGCGGCGCCAGTAAAGGCTGAGCAGCATCAAGGGGCCGAAGCTTGCACCGAACCCTGCCCAGGCATACGAGACGACCCCGAAGATCGACGAGTTCTCGTCCAAGGCGATGACGACGCCGAAGAGCAGTACCGCGACCAAGGTCAGCCGGGCGACGATCATGACTTGTCGGTCGGTGGCGTCTTTCTTGATCAGGCCCTTGAAGATATTGGTCGCAACGGCCGAGCCTGATATCAGCAGATAGGAAGATGACGAGCTCATCGATGCCGCCAGGATACCTGAGACCACCAAGCCGCAGATGAACGGCGGAAGGATCAGCTGGGAAAGCACGATGAAGATGCTTTCCGCCGCCGACTGCGTGAGGAACTCGGTCGGCAGGACGGCCCGACCCACCAAACCGATGCACACGGCACAGGCAAGTGAGACGACGCACCAGGTGACCGCTATGATCCTGGATTTCTTGATCTCTTTTGAGTGACGGACGCTCATGAAGCGCACGAGCACCTGCGGCATGCCGAAGTATCCCAAGCCCCAGGCGAGGCAGGAGACGATGGCGACCACGCCGTAGACCTCGGGTGCGCCGAACATCGCTGTGCCGTCTTCGACTATCTGCCTCTTCGCCTCGTCGAGCAGGGGCACCGCCGTCTCGGTACCGCTCAGGAACCCGGGGATGCCTTGCAGGAAGGCGACCGTGTTGTCCACGCCGCCTGCCATGGCGACGCTGCCGATGAAAACAATGACCAGCGCGAAGAACATCAATGTGCCCTGGAACAGGTCGGTCGTGGATACTGCGAGGTAGCCGCCGACGAACGTATAGAGGAACACGATCAGTGCGCCAAGCACCATCATGGTGGCATAATCGAGTCCGAACAGGGTCGAAAAGAGCTTACCGCAGGTCACAAAACAACTCCCCGTGTAAATGCAGAAGAACAGCAGGATGATGATTGCGGCAATCGTCATCAGGATGTTCTTCTTGTCATGGAAGCGGTTTGAGAAGAAGTCCGGGATGGTGATCGAATTGTTGGCCACCTCTGAGTACTTGCGCAGGCGTTTTGCCACGAACTTCCAGTTCAGATAGGTGCCAAGCGCCAGGCCGATTGCCGTCCACATGGCTTCAGAGGCGCCGGTGAAATACGCGACGCCGGGAAGGCCCATCAACAGCCAGCCCGACATGTCCGAGGCTTCCGCAGAAAGTGCCGTCAACCAGGGGCCGAGCCCTCGCCCACCCAGAAAGTAGTTCTCAGAAGACTGGTTTGACTTCTTGGCGTAGATAAAACCGATGACGACGACGATGATGAAGTAGACCAGCATCGCCAATAGTACCCAAAAATCATTTGGAATCATGGAAAACTCTTCCCCTACGACCTTACATAACGAATTGCGATTATACTTGATTTGAGCTGCACCTCAGCCAAGGATTTTCAATTTACCGAGCAGTGAAAGGAATCTCGATGCCACAGTACTCTGACCTCACAAAAGAGGAATTGGAAGCACAGCACGCCCGACTAGTTGAAGAGCATGCGGCGTTCAAGGCAAAGGGGTTGGCCCTCAATATGGCACGCGGCAAGCCCGGATCCGACCAGCTTGACCTCAGCATGCCTATGCTTGACGTGCTTGGCTCAGGTTCGGACTTCAAAAGCGCCGACGGGACGGACTGCCGCAACTACGGCGTGTTGGACGGATTGCCCGAGGCGAAGGCGCTCATGGCATCCATGCTTGACGACGATGCAGAAAACGTCATCGTGTTCGGCAATGCCAGCCTTACCGTGATGTATGACACCGTTGCGCGCTGCCTCGATTTCGGCACCCTTGGCTCGAAGCCGTGGTGCTCTTATGAGCAAGTAAAATGGATCTGCCCGGTTCCCGGCTACGACCGGCATTTCTCCATCACGGAGGCCTTCGGCATCGAGATGGTCGCCGTTGCGATGACGGAGGAGGGCCCCGACATGGATGCCGTCGAGGCCTTGGCCGCCCGAGACGACTCAGTCAAGGGCATATGGTGCGTGCCGAAATACGCAAACCCCTCGGGGATCACCTATTCCGACGAAGTGGTGCGTCGGCTCGCACGGATGGAATGCGCTGCCGCCGACTTCAGGGTTTTTTGGGACAATGCCTACAGCGTCCACCATCTCTATGACGATGCCGCCGCGCAAGACCAGCTGCTCGATATCGCCCAGGCCTGCCGCGATGCCGGGAACCCCCATAGGGCCTTCAAGTTCGCGTCAACCTCGAAAGTGACCTTCCCAGGCGCCGGCATCTCTGCCATGGCGGCAAGCCCTGAAAGCATCGCCGAGGCGAAGGCGCTCATGGGCATGCAGACGATCGGGCACGACAAGCTCAACCAACTGCGTCATGTACGTTTTTTGCAGGATGCAGCGGGGATTGCCGCCCATATGCGCAAGCATGCCGCTATCCTGCGCCCCAAGTTCGAATTGGTGTGCAGCAAACTTGAGGCGGACTTGGCCGGCATCGGCACGTGGACGAACCCCCGTGGCGGGTACTTCGTCTCCTTCGACGGGCCCGAAGGCACCGCGCGGCGCACCGTTGCGCTCGCAAAGGAGGCCGGGGTCGTCTTGACCGGCGCGGGCGCCACCTATCCGCACAAAGACGACCCGAAAGACCGCAACATCAGGATCGCCCCCACCCTTCCGCCACTCGGGGAGCTCGATATGGCCATGGACGTCTTCGTCTGCTGCGCCAAGCTCGCCACCCTCGAGAGGCTTTTGGACAAATGAGAAAAAGGGACGGTCACTTTTGAAAAACGAGCCGGGAGTCTTCCCCGCCTACCACATGAACAAAGAGCATTGGGTGACCATACCACTTGATGGCGGGCTGCCAAAACAAAAAGTGCTTGATTTGATTGACCTCAGCTATTCCCTCACGAAATGAGTAGTGACCGTCTAGAAAAATATCCTGCTTGTTTATTCCACGGATCATTACGTGATACAGTCCTGTCTTGCTCTTTGCCCTCGGATTCCTCGACATAGATGCTCCTCTCGTTTTCAAGTGCAGTATACCTGAGGCCGGGAGGATAATATTGACATTTTTTACCAGGTCAGATCCCGTTTAAATATCTGAGAACTCTGAAAGAAAAACCTGCAAGGTATGGACAGGGTTTTTGCAAGATTAGGTAACACCGTGCCTTGAAAAAAAAGAAAGCCCCTTTACGGGGCTTTCTGGAAATACTCACATCGAAAATGAGAAAAAGCAACTGTCCCTTTTTCTCACTAGAAGATGATAAGGGGCAGAAGCGGGACGAGGAGCAAGGCCACGATGTTGAACACCTTGATCATGGAGTTCAGCGCGGGGCCGGCGGTGTCCTTGTAGGGGTCGCCTACGGTGTCGCCCGTGACAGCGGCCTGATGGGCGAACGAGCCCTTGCCGCCGTGCTTGCCTTCCTCGATGAGCTTCTTGGCATTGTCCCAAGCACCGCCGCCAGAAGTCATGGAGATTGCAACGAACAGGCCGGTTACGATGGTGCCGACGAGGGCGCCTCCCATGACAAGCGTGGTGAACTCGAACGCCAGCGGGTAGCCGCATGCCTTCATGATGAATCCGATGACCAGGATAAGGATCGGCGCACCGATCGGGATCATGGCGGGAAGCACCATCTCCTTCAAAGCGCTCTGCGTGACCAGGTCGACGCATTTCGCATAGTCGGGCTTGCCGGTGCCTTCCATGATGCCGGGGATCTCCTTGAACTGACGGCGGACTTCCTCGACGACGCCGCCTGCCGCCTTGCCGACCGAGGTCATTGCGCGCGAGGCGAAAATGTAAGGGAGAAGGCCGCCGAAGAAGAGCCCTATCAGGACAAAGGGGTTTGAAAGGTCGAAGTTCAGATGGATGCCCGTCTCCACGCTGACCGTATGGGTGAAGTCAGAGAAGAGCACGACCGCGGCGAGGGCGGCAGAAGCAATGGCATAGCCCTTGGTGACTGCCTTCGTGGTGTTGCCCACCGCATCAAGCGCGTCAGTGTTCTCACGGACGCTCTCAGGAAGGCCGGCCATCTCGGCAATGCCGCCGGCGTTGTCGGTGACAGGGCCGAAAGAGTCGATGGCAACGACGATGCCCGCCATGGAAAGCATGGCAAGCGCCGCAACGGCGATACCGAAGATGCCTGCCAAGAAGAAGCTTGCAAGCGTTGCCAGGATGATCACGATGATGGGAAGGCCGGTCGACTCCATGCCGACCGCGAGGCCTTGGATGACATTTGTGGCATGGCCGGTCTCAGAGGCCTTCGCGATATCCTCGACGGGCTTCTTGGTCGAGGAGGTGTAGTAGTCGGTGATATAGACCATGGCCGCAGTGAGGATGACGCCGATCACGGCGCAAACCCACACACGCAAAGGGCTGAGGTCAAAGGGAACGAGCGCCAAGTTCTCGAGGTAGATGCCGTCGAGCAGCCATTGGCAGATGGGGTAGAACAGGATAATGGCAATGATTGCCGAAATCCAAAGGCCCTTATACAAAGCGCCCATGATAGTGCCGTTCGGGCTCATCTTCACGAACAAGGTGCCAATGACCGACGCGATGATCGATGCGGCACCGATCGCCAAGGGGAAGCCGAGGGCCACCACGATATCAATGGCGCCGAAGGCGAGCGAGCCGATGAGCATGGCGGCAACCGTGGTGACGACATAGGTTTCGAAGAGGTCGGCAGCCATGCCGGCGCAGTCGCCGACGTTGTCGCCGACGTTGTCGGCGCTGACCGCGGGGTTACGCGGGTCGTCTTCGGGGATGCCTGCCTCGACCTTGCCGACAAGGTCGGCTCCGACGTCGGCGGCCTTCGTGAAGATGCCGCCACCCAGACGGGCGAATACCGAGATCAGAGAGCCACCGAAACCGAGGCCGATAAGCGCAGCGAGCGGTGCGATGCCGGCAAGCACGAGTATGCTCATGACTGCCACAGCCAGGATGCCGAGGCCGATGACGAACATGCCGGTAACGGTGCCTGACTGGAACGCGACGACAAGCGCCTTGCCCAATCCGGTCCGGGCGGCTTCCGCGGTGCGCACGTTGGCGCGGACGCTGATGCTCATGCCGATAAAGCCGGCAGCCGCAGAGGCGACGCCGCCGATCAAAAAGCCGATAGCAGTCCAAACGCCAAAACCTGTCACCCCGAAGAACCCGGGAATGAGAAGGATGATGGCCACGACGATGGCGACGATGGCGACAGTGCGGTACTGGCGCTTCATGTAGGCCATCGCACCTTCTTGGATTGCTCCGGCGATTTCTTGCATTTTCTCGTTGCCTGCAGGCAATTTATTGACTTTACCAATCAAGATCGCTGCATACACGACTGCAACCACGCCGGCTAACAAGCCAATGTAAAGTGGTGCTTCTAACATTTCTTTTCCTTCCTTGTTTCCTTACTTCCGAGAAAAAGGGGCTTGGATGGCCAAGCCCCTAATTTCGTTCCGTATCTTTGTACTACAGATTGGACAATCCTGCAACTCATACCGCCATGAAGTTGGGCAAGAGGACAAGCAATTATTAGAAAAGGCGGCCGGGGGGGCAGGCCTTGGGACAAAAGGGTCTGTCCCCCCTGTCCCACCCTGCCCCTCCGGGCCGCCTTGGCCGTTTGCCGACAAGGAGCAACCGTGATGTATCACGGCCGGAGTGCATGAATCCATCCTGGTATCATTGTCCTACGTATAAAATTACGGGGAACCCTGAACCAGAGCTCGAGGTTCGCAAGCCCTCGCCGAAGGATCTCACCTGCACAAAGTAGGTATTTCTGTGATCTTGCGGCCACGAGCAAAGCCTTCAAAGGAGAGTATATGACGAGAGAATTCAAATCTATGGATGGCAACAATGCCGCGGCTTACGTTTCCTATGCGTTTTCCGAAGTCGCAGGCATCTATCCCATCACGCCGTCAAGCCCTATGGCTGACCTGGTGGACCAGTGGGCTGCCGCCGGCCAAAAGAATATTTTCGGCACCACGGTGAAGGTATGCGAGATGCAGTCTGAAGGCGGGGCCGCGGGCGCCGTGCACGGATCCCTTACCGCCGGCGCATTGACCACCACCTACACCGCTTCCCAAGGCCTTCTTCTCATGATCCCCAATATGTACAAGATCGCCGCGGAAATGCTCCCAAGCGTGTTCCATGTGAGCGCACGCACG
>JAVBQH010000108.1:0-6962 GCA_031549175.1 Raoultibacter sp. | reverse complement strand
CAAAATCCGTGTATGGGGCCTTCGACGTCCTCGACGATCTCAAGCGCCGTATGGTATTTGTGGGCAAGGAGGTTGTCGGCATTCTCGAATTGCTGGGGGATATAGACGCGCGGGTCCTCTGCGGCAAGCCTCTCGGCGGTGGAGATGCATTCAGCGATGCATTTGCCGATGTCACCATCATCGTGCACGATGATCACCTCGGCCCCGTAGTGGCGCACGAGCTTGCGCCGTTCGACACTTACCGAATCGGGCATGATGATCTTGGCTGCATAGCCCTTCACCGCACACACCAAGGCCAGGCCTATGCCTTGGTTGCCGCTCGTAGGCTCGACGATGATAGTGCCCGGGCCGATGTCGCCGCGCTTTTCGGCCGCATCGAGCATCTGGAACGCGGTGCGGGTCTTTATGGATCCGCCGACGTTCAGTCCTTCGTACTTCACCAATATCTGCGCGGCGTCCTGCTCCGAGAAATGGTTCAGGCGGATCATCGGTGTCTTGCCGATGGCTTGCAACACGTTGTCGTAGATCATAGCCATCCTATCGGTCAGAAGAATGCGGGGCATGCAAAGGGGTCAAGCTCCTTTGCCTGGCTTCACATTGTACCATGCTGGTGCAGGGCGATTTTCCCACCGCAAGGGCGTGCGAAGAGGCTTGATCCTTGTGCACGCAGCCTACTGGAATCCTTTGATGCGTGAATAGGCTTCTATAATGGCAGGACAGGCGAACGCCCTGTTACGGTTTCCGGTGGTGATTTGCTCAATGATGCCGGCAGAGCACAGGTCATGTATCGACGAGCTAACTCGTTTGAAGCTGCGGTCTATGTAGATCGCAGCACTTGATGCGGTAAAGGCGGGCATTCCCGGAAGTGCATGGATGATCAGGGTAGATGCAGAATCCGAGCGGGATTCGAGGTGTGTGAGCCAGGTTTCTTGCAAGGCGAGCGCTCGATTCTGGAACGAAGCCGCCTCCTTCACCGCGTCCAGGCAGCAGTCGCAGAAATAGTTCAGCCAGGCGTACATTCTCCCAGAATCCAAATCCCCCCTGTGGAAGGACTCGAGTACTGAGACCATCGCCGTTTGGTACTTGTGCGGGCTGGTGCAAAGGGATATTGACAAGGGGATGACGGTGCAGTCGATCAAGCCCCTTCTTTGGAAAACGAGCTGGATGATGGAACGTGCTGTCTTGCCATTTGCGCGAAGGAATGGATGGATTGCAACAAACTGCACATGGGCGATAGCGGCCTGCGCGACGGCAGGTAGCGTGCTTTGGTTACAGAAGACCGCCAAGTCCTTCAAGAGCAGATCAATGTGTTCAGACTCAGGGGGATGGATGGGGGTTTCGAGGGTCTGGTAGCGGCTTGCACCTATAGTCTTCGTGTTCTCCCGAAAACTGCCCCTATAACTCTCACGCGTAGTTCCTGTGAGCAGCTGCTTGTGTATCTCGCAAAAAGTCGAGATCGTCACCGGGCCGCCCCCGAGCTCGCAGGCCTTTTTCAAAGAGCTCGTGTTGCGCAATGCCTCGGTATTCTTTTGCGTTTTGCTGGCCGGCCTCATC
This sequence comes from Raoultibacter sp., assembly GCA_031549175.1. Lineage (GTDB taxonomy): Bacteria > Actinomycetota > Coriobacteriia > Coriobacteriales > Eggerthellaceae > WRIS01. Next base: position 5,408 of record JAVBQH010000108.1, on the reverse strand, counting down.
TGCTTGAGAGCCAGGTTTTCGAACACGTCCCGCGTATAGACCTGCCTTCCTGATATCTTCACGTTTGCCAACGCCTCCATATGGAAGCAGGAATCGGAAAAGGCCTTCGTGCGCAGCGGCTCGAGCTGCACTTGTGCGAAATCGCGTATGGCGAATTCCGCCTCGTTAAGTTTTTTTGCAGTGAGGTTGTCGAGGTGAAGGATCAGCTCGGAAAGTGTTGGGATAGAGCTGCATCCTTGTTGGAGACCGTACTTTTTTGACGCCATAAACTACACCTCGATGAAGAATCCATGCGCTTTCAAGTAAAGCTAAGTATACGGCGCTAAGTGACAATATACACGTAGTTTATACCCACTTAAGGAGAATAAGACAACATGACATATTATTCCTTAAAAAATATAGTAATCATACTAGGATGGCTATAAGACTATGTTTGAAAAGGGAGATAGTATGGGACAAAGCAAGACATTGTTAAGTAGAAAAATACTAGCGGCTTTTCTCTCGGTACTTCTGATCGTATCGATGCTGCCTGCAACAGCCCTTGCGTCAACTGCCAACTTCACCGGTCAGATGCGCTCTCCGGTAGAGGTGGCGATCAATGCCACGGATGTCGACGCCGGGGATGCCGGCAACCCGTACCTCGTGCCGATCAAGGAAGGTGCCTTCTGCGCCCCATCGGCATTCTGGTCTGGGTCGGGGGTATCGAGCGCAGACAACGGGATCGGCTTGTTTGCCGTGAAGTTCTACCAGACTGACAACGATATGTCAGATGGCACCGTAATGTCCGCCTATACCTTTGACACCTCGCTGCGCGACCCCGGCTTCATGGACTCAAGTTGGACCAACGCGTTCAGGTTCAATCCATACGTCGCCTTCGATACAAGCACGGGGTCCTTGCGTTTCGGAACCGCATCAAAAGGTTCGTTCGCGGCCTATTTCCCTACCTTCGAATACAAGCTGAATGTCCAGGCTTTGACGACCCCCCTTGAAGGTGCGGGCAAGGTTTCGGCCGGCGACACGGTGCTTGTGGAATACTATGGTGCCTACAACGAGGCGCAGACCTCACGGGGAACCGACTATGCAATCGACCTGTCGGTGACCGATGCTGCAACCTCATACAGCAGGGAATTCGTCGTCGACAGCGAGGGCTTTATCACTATTGACCCTCTCCCAACGGGCGGAAACTACGTCGTTACAAAAGTCATGGCGCCACAGGCGCAGGAGGTCGTGTACAACCAGTCCGAAGGCTATGAGCCTTACCAGGGTTGGCAAAATGCCCCTTGGGAAGAGTCCATTGACCCTTGGTACAACTCATCGGGCGGCACGACCAGGAAGGGATATCCCGCCTGGTCTTTAGCAGAGCCCCTTTCCCAAGGCGTGACCGGCTACAACGGGGGGATGGTTACCGGCGAGGGCGTCAATGTCGTCACCGACATGAACAAGAGCAAGACCTCCGGCACCAGTACGCTTGAAAACCCCTTCTATTACCGAAACACCATCCTTCCCTCATATGATGCGACCGCTCCGACGATCCAATTCACCTTGAATTATGTCGGTGCCGGCGGTGTGCAGTTCTCAAACGGCTCGAACAGTGGCTTCCTCGACGGGCATGGCGGCGTCATCGTCTCGAAGTCAGACGACCCCCTTGTCTGGGATAACCCGGAGAACGTGGTGTGGACGGGTACAACATCCAACATGGTCATCCAGGGGACTTCGGACAATTGGTGGAAGAACATCATCTGTACGGTGGACACGGCCAATATCGAGCCAGACCAGACCTATTATCTGGTAATCAAGAACGGAACCGCCGGCTATCATGCACGGCTTTTTGCGAATATATGCTTCGAGTTCAACACCAACACAGGTCAGACCGCCATATGGCAGGGTGATGCGACAAGCGCGGCATACGGTCGGGAGCAGGGCAACGGCGGCACGAAGCTCGGCATTATCAGCCCGGTTCCTGCAGACGTTACAACCGACCTCACAAAACTGGGGACCTGCTGGTACAACTCTATCGGCACGCCGATAGAGTTGGGGGAGGAAGGGAAGGCGACAATCGCGATCCATGCCGACGGCAGCGGCTCGAACTGGCAGAACCTTTCCAATTGGACGGGCTCGTGCACTGACAAGGTCTTCGTCTATGACGCCGACCCCACCGCGGGCGGCGGCTTCGACACGGGTGCGCTCTCGCCGGTTGCCTCGTATGCAGCAGGAACCTTGGGCTTCTCGCTGGTGAACGCTGATCGGGACTGGCCCTCATTCGACGGCGTCAACATCAACCTGAGCAGCCTTGAAAAGGGGAAGACCTACTACCTCGTTTTTACGAAGGACTTGCAGCCCCAGACGACCCGCTCGCTGGGAAAGCCCATCGTGTTCGAGTTTTTGACGGCAGCTGCCCCTGCTGTTGAAACATGGGATGTTTCGAAAGCTCAAGATGGCTCGCTGACAGCCTCACTCATACCGGCAGCAAACAACACATACACCCTGTCTTTGGGTGGCTTAGGGGAGATGCGCGATTATGCTGGCACGTCTGATGTCGATTGGGCTGCCTATGCGGGCGAGATCGCATCTGTCGTTGTTCCCGAAGGAGTCACTTCGATAGGAGACTACGCTTTCGGCAGCTTGAACAACGACGGCTTCACTTCAGTGCGCTTACCTTCGACCATCGCATCGATTGGTTTCTGCGCATTCCAAAATTGCAGCAAATTGGCGGCACTTGACTTGACTGCCTGTACATCGGGTGCCACTCCGACCCTTGCAAGTCTTGAAGGAGGAGCCTTCTGCCAGTCATCGGTGCGCGGGAGCACGGTCTATTTCTCCAGCGTTGCCGCTGCCCAAAACCTCGTCAAAGCCATGCAGAGCTCTTCAAGCGACTTCACGCAGGGGAATATCGTCCAGCAAAATACCTGTGTCGCCATCACGGACGGCGGAACGTTTGCCGCGGGAACCTCCTTCGCATTGAACGTACTTTCCGTGCCTGAAAAGGAAGGCTATGGATTTACGAATTGGTACACTACCGAGACCTTGGCCTCTGTCGGGGCTTGGACGAATTACGGCGGTTCCAAGAACATACGCTATGCAGGGTGGAAGGCTTCGGCAGAGATCCCTGATAAATCAGCACTTGAATCTGCAGTTGCTGCCTCAAATGACGACCTTGGCTCTGTGGCGGTGAGTACAGACGGCTTGGATGTGCCGCCCTCGACTCAATGGGTGACCGAATCGGTGAAGCAGGCTTTCGCTCAGGCGATCAGCGCCGCATCGGCGGTCCTTGCCGACTCTGAGGCGGAGCAGGAAGCGGTTGACGCTGCCGTCTCCTCCCTTGCCGCCGCGAAAGAAACCTTCGACAGCGCCAAGCAGCCGGGTCTGAAAAATGATGAAGTGTCTTCCTGGGAAATCGGGGCCGGGACACCTTCGAATGTCACGGCAACGCTGCGTGAGGACGGCACCCTGGTCTTTTCTGGAACAGGTGATACCCAGGCATATGCAAGCGCTCAGGATATCCCCTGGCACAGCGTGGGCAAGAACATCAAATCGATCGTCTTCGAGCAAGGGGTTGCCACCTGTGACCTCGACTATTATTTCACCGACTGCTCGGCTCTTGCGGCAGTCTCAGAGCTTCCCGAAAGTATCGAGAGCATGGAGGGGGCCTTCAGCGGCTGCACGGCGCTTGAGAATGCTCCGGCACTCCCTGAAGGGCTGAAAACCCTCTCGAATGCGTTCCTGAATTGCACGAGTCTCAAAGGGGCGCCAGGCTTGCCTGCCGGAATCGTGGATATGGCATACGCCTTCAAAGGCTGCACCTCGTTGAACAAGGCGCCGGTCACCTTGCCTGATTCTAATGATCTTATTACCATGCAGGAAGCATTTAGCGGATGTACCGCGCTGACCTCACTGCCGGATACCTTTGCCCTGCCGGCGAAGGAAGGGGTGAACGTCACCAACCTCTTTAGGGTGGAAGACCCCTATTCTCCCGCCAACATGCTGGTGACTGTCACCAAATCTTCTGATCAAAGGCTTGCCGCATACGATTGGGCTTCTGACAACCGGAAGTTTACCGTTGCGGGCACGACGGCAATAGACGGCATCGAGCAGTTCAAGGCTTTTGCCGACGCGGTCAACGCAGGCGATGACTTTGCCTATCAAACTGTTGTGCTGAATGCCGACCTTGACCTGTCCTCCATTGCAAACTGGCAGCCAATCGCCAATACAAACAGCAGGTCTTTCAAGGGCATCTTCGACGGGCAGGGTCATATGGTCAGAGGTGTGACCGTGTCGGGCAACAATTACTGTGCCGGTCTATTCGGGCATGTGACAGGTGGTGAGGTGAAGAATATACGTCTGACTGATTCCGTCATCACCGGATCCCAGTTCGTAGGAGGTTTGGTAGCGTATGCTGACGGGAACGCCCTGGTAGAGAAGTGCTCTTCCTCAGCCACGGTCACCGGCCTTGCTGGAACCTATGCGACAGGAGGGGTCGTCGGGTATGCGTACTCGGGCGCCTCTGTTCTCGACTCGTCCAATAGCGGGACGGTTGTCGGGGCTGCCCACGTCGGCGGCGTGATCGGATCCGCCTATGGTGCCAAGACAGTCGAACGTTGTTCGAACAGCGGTGCCATCACTTATAATGGGAGCAAGGGCGACCATGGCTGTGCGGGTATCGTTGGTTCGATGTACAGCAATTCCGGAAACACGCCGCTTTCCCAATCGTATAATGTAGGCAGCATCGTCAATGAGGGCGGAGCCGCCTACGCGGGGGGCGTCGCGGGCTTTGTAAACGGTGCTGCTTGTACCGATTGCTACAACACCGGAACCGTAACCACCCTCGACTCCTATGCGAGCGGATCACGTACCGGTGGAGTTGCCGGGAGGATGTACAGTGGCGCAATCTCGAACTGCTACAACGCCGGATATGTGTCAGGGGTCGGCACCCTGGGGGCAGTTCTTGGCGGTGTAGTGAATGCGGGTGACGCCCAAAACGTGCGCAACCTGTATTACCTGGACTCATCTTTTGCAGGGGCGGATTCCTTCGCCCAGGGGAAAACGGCAGATGAAATGTCGTCTGCCACAACCTTCTCCGGCTTTGATTTCGATATGGTTTGGGTGATTGGCTCGGTTCCCAATTACGCCTATCCGACGCTCAGCGCTAATCCTGCTGATGGCGTGGCTACGGACTGCTCGGCTCTCGAGAATGCCGTTTCTTCGGCGGAGGCATCGTTAACTGGTGTGAAAGTAAGCTCCGACGGCTCTGACGTCATGGCCTCTGAGTTTTGGGTCACTGATGAAGTGAATGAGGCATTCACAGAAGCGGTCGGCGTTGCAAAAGCGGTGCTTGTCAACGACCAGGCAACCCAGGCTGACGTCGATGCCGCGGTTATAGCGCTTGCCGATGCGCAATCCATCTTTGATGG
>JAVBQH010000005.1:0-10132 GCA_031549175.1 Raoultibacter sp. | reverse complement strand
ACATCATCCCTGCGGCTGACTCCCTTGAGCGTCCCTGCTACACCACTGCTGAAGACTCGAACGACTTCTCAGTCTGCGGCGACCGTGGCTCCAAACCTGTTGCTGACCGTGTCATGGACTATGACTTCTTCCGCGGCCTCGGCATTCGCATGGGTCAAGAAGACGTATGGCCATGGGAGACCTACGAAGCTGTCATCAAGCATCGTATCTCCCGCGGAACCGACCTCGACTACACCCAGCTCTGCGAAGAGGGAACCTACTTCCCCTCAGCAACACGCTTCGAGAAGTACCGTGAAATCCTCCCGAACGGGCAAGTTCGCGGCTTCGCAACTCCTTCGCGTAAGCTCGAGATCTTCTCCTCCTACATGCAGGATCTCGGTTACGACGCATTGCCGTACTACAAAGAGCTGCCTGAGACTCCGCTCTCTAACCCAGAGCTGGCCAAGAAATACCCGCTGCGCCTGACCACCGGCGGACGTGTTTCGGTCCTCTATCACTCTGAGAACCGCGTACCTGGCCAAGGCACCCGTTCGATGTTCCCGTATCCGATGGTCTTCATGCACCGCGAAGACGCCCGCGAATACGGCATCCGCGACGGAGACTGGGTCTGGATCGAGAACCAGCGCGGCCGCATCCGCCAGAAGGCGCATGTCGACCAGGCCATCATCAAAGGCACCGTACAGGCTATGCCTTCATGGTGGTACCCAGAGCTTCCTGCTGAAGAGCCCTGGTACCAAGGTGTGCTCGAGTCTAACGTCAACGTCCTTGTCGACGGCACCGTCGAGGGTTCCGACCCCGGTACCGCTACTTGGACCTTGCGCGGACTCCTCTGCCGTGTCTATCCTTGCATCGACCCGTCAGACCGCACCGACCAGTGGGTCACCGGCGACGACTTCTTGCAGGGCGACACGTTCTTCAATGAGGTCTACGACGGAAAGCTTGCAGCGGTCGAACTCAAGAAGATGGACGAATAACAGCCAGCTTCCAAGTAAAGCACTGCGGCCACCTCAACCCAGAGACGTTGACCTCGTGCAGAGAATAAAGACGTCTCGGTTTTCAAGGGAAGGGCGCGATCGAGCGCCCTTCCCGGCCTTAGGGGACATTGCGACCCCAAGGCAGAACAGCTCAGGAAGGATACTTAAACCATGAAATCGACTTTTCGAAAACGCCATTTCTTTTTCTCTGGCATCGGATTGCCGGAATCTGTTCCCGTCAACAAGGTCGTCCTTCTTGTAGCCGCTGCCATCTTGCTCACCTTCGGGGTCTTGAGCATCCCCCTTGTTGCGATATTCGATGTGCAGGTGTACACGCAGGGGCTTTTGTTCATCGTAGCGCCCTTGACGGTTGCGGCCTTGTGCCTGAGCCTCTTTTCGGTACTCTTGACGGTATCCCTTATAAAGACGGCCAAGGTGCCGCGCTCGGGAGCGAAGGAAGACCCGCACACACACGAAGACCTGCCGCAGATCCCCCACACGCCCGCATCGTCCCCGTCCGAGCCGAATGTGAACGCAGCCTTGGTTGCAGCCGATGATTTCGGGTTGACCAGAAGGGAGACCGAGGTGTTCACCCTCTTGCTGCAAGGGAGGAACGCAGAGAGGATCAGCCAGACTTTGGTAGTTTCAAAGCACACGGCCAAATCACACATATATAATATCTACAGGAAGACCGGCGCAGGCTCCCAACAAGAGCTCATCGACCTCTTCCAACAAAAACTCGCCGGCTGACGAGATGAGAAAAAGTGATTGTCCCTTTTTCTCGTGTTAGGGAGGATGGCTGACTTGCACGGACCCCAGAGATATGTCTTCACCCATCGCAAGTTCATCGTGATCGATGAGGCTGTCTGTGTTGGCTGCGGCATCTGCGTCACAACCTGCCCTTTGGGAAACATCATCAAGTTGGACGAGGAGACGGGCAAGGCAGTCGCATTCAACCCCATGGGATGCGCGGGCTGCTTCAAATGCTACGAGCGCTGCCCCATCAAGGCCATCCAGATGGTCGAGCTCCCCGAGCTGCTTCAGCCATCGACAACAGAAACGCCCCGCACAGGTTCGTAGACCCGGCGCCGGCGCATGAGCCGGGCCGTCTTTCCCTTAACCTGAAATACTTGGCACGTGGCCACTATGCTGCCTCGCGCAACGGGGTGCACGTCACCTTTGCGCCCCGGCGGCCGCCTTCCCCAACTTCTTCTTCTCGCTCGCCCTTTGCTCGACGATATCGATGACGTCTTGCTGGGAATGGATGTCGAGCTTCTTGTAGATATGGTAGATATGCGTCTTGGCGGTATGTATGGATATGAAGAGCGAGCTTCGGATGTGCTCGGTATCCCTTCCCCGCGAAAGGAGAAGAAGCACCTCGCTTTCACGGGGCGAAAGCCCCCCTTCTTCGGCGATCTCCTTGCATGCCTGCCGCCAATGGCCTTCATAGATGCCGTCGTTTCTGTCGGAGGGCAGAGAGGGGTTGCGTGAAAAGGTAAGCAAGACCACAAGGAGCAGCACACAGCAAAGGCATGCGGCCGTAAAGACCGTGTCCCCGATGTCGCGCAGCAAGAACACCACGGACCCGATCACCCAGCCGATGAACACGCCCACGGCATTCGTGAACCTCCCGATGGCAAAGTACTTTGTCGGGTTGAGGTTCTCAAGCCGGATGATGTTTGCCAATGCACAAAAGCTCAACATGTCATAGCAGGTGAAACAGAGGATCAGGAAGGCGCAGGCGATGATCCTCCAATACGCGTCCATAAAGGGCAGCGGCAAAAAGGCGATCGCGATGCAAGACAAGAGGATCCGCGATATATCGACCACATCGAAAAACCGGCTTAGGAACAGCACGTACAGGACAAGGAACACGCCCGGCAGGCAAAGCGCCAGCCAAATGAACACCTGGTCCTGATCGTGGATCGAGAACGAGACGCCGATACAAAGGGCAAGCCCGAACACCGCGGAGAAGAAGAACAGCTGGAGCGAGGTCTTCTTGTATTTCCTCGAAGCCCCGGCGAACTTGCTTTTTGCAAGCACCTTGTTGTCTTCGGGGGTCAATGTCTGCGGCAGGATGCAGAGCACGATACCTGCCAGGTAGATATAGACGGCGACCGTCACCATACCCGCGATGCTGACCATGTTCACCACCACCAGGTAGAGGAAACTGCTGACCACGGTTCCGGTCGTTACGATCAAGGTCGAACGCCCCATCTCGACCCGGGTGATATAGTATCCCACTTGGACAAGCGCGGCCGCCGTGCCGAATCCCATCAGCAGCCAAATAGGCATCCCAATAAAGGGGCTGATGGGTGCCGGGCCTGCCAAGGCGCATATCAGGGCAAGCACGCTGGCGGCAGGGCCGAGCACGAAGGGCAAGACCCGCATCGCCATGCTGCCGCGAAAACCCGAGAAGAACCTGCTGCATTGCCAGACGATAAAAAGGAAGATCGCCGCACCGGCAAGGCCCGAACCTTTGAGCAGAAGGCCGGCGGGCACCGCAGAATCCAAGGGGACGACGAGGATCTCGGTGAAATAGGTTGAGAATATCCATGCCCAGTACAGGGCAACCGAAAGGGAGCCGAAGAAGAACCTCTTCGTCAGGTAAAAGGGTTGCTCCTGCCTTCCTTGCCGTGGTTCGTCAAGGGCCGGGGCTTCTCCTGTATGATGTGTGGCCTTGCCTGTTCTTTCTGGGGGCATCGATTCCATCTATCAACTCCCGAAAACGTGATTTATCCATGTCAACAAACAAAAGCAAAGAGGAATATAGTAGTCTTGTGGGCTCATCGTGGAGATACCACGAGGCCTTCAAGTAATGCTCGTCTTCAAACATGATAACGCTCTTTGGCTAGTATAATAAGGGCACGCAATTATTGTTATTCTATTGCAAAGAAGGTCTTCTATGTGTGGGTATGCTTGCATGAATTGTGGTCGCTGCCGCGGCGAATCACCCGATTATCTAAAGGGTATGGATCGTATCCCCGGTCAGTGTGAGTGCTGCGGCGAGATAAACGGCCCTTTGGCAACGGAATGCAAGGCATGCGGTTCGGCCCTTACTCCTGAAGTCCCCAATTATTTGAAACAAGCCTCTGCATAGACACCTTCCCCTCATCTAAACCTAAGGGGGATCGGCTCTAAAGGCCGATCCCTTTTTTTAATGCGTATTGTATCTACGTTTGATGCTGCGAGCCGCTATACCGGCTCCCTTTTTTAGCCGTTGGCACTTGAACCGGCATCTTTCCCCTTGTTGACTGCACAGTATATCAACCCGGAAACAATCCCGATGATCGTCAGCGCCACAAAGATGGCAAGTACGAGCAGAAGGAGGCTGAAGTTGCCGATAGACATGGCCATGGTGGTCGCGCCAAACAACGCGTCACCGGCGCCCATGCACATAACGAGGACCCCTGCAAAGCTGTATTGCTGCAGGAATGCCATGAACCCGACGGCGGCAAGCAGGCTGCCCAGGCCGATACCGAAGATCAACAATTTTGGAGGGTCGAGCTTCGTGATCATCATAAGTGCCTGGAAAACGAGGCAGATAGCCCCACCGATAAGGAAAGCCCAGATGAATCCCATTAACATATCCATAATGCGCTCCCTATTGGATAAAGAAGGCAACGACGGCGATCACAATGGCGATCACCGAGCCGATACCCAAAACGTATACGACAAGTTTGAGGGCGGCCAGTATTGCACCACCAGTGCCTTTTCCTTCTTCCTTGGCATGGGCCAATGTGCCGGCGACCGCAGCAGCCAGGCCGGAGAAGGGCATGATGGCGCCAAATTGGGCAAACTTCTCAATTTTTTGATATTGCCCGAAGATAAAGAGGATGCCGCCGACAAGGCCGAGGCCTACAAGGGTCCCAAAAGGCACGAATAATGAATCGGGACCGGCGATGGCAACGGACAGCAGGAAGAATACCTGCCCGACCATCGCCAGCAATCCACCCACAACAAAGGCGATAACCAGAGGTTTCACCACCTTCATAGAAAACTCCTTTCGTTGGCCGCCGCCTCATACCGAAACGTATGGGGCGGCGGCTGGACAACTTGCCTTACGGAATAACGAGTTGCTGCTGGGTCTTGTTGCCGAGCTCCTTCGCGAGTTCCTCGACAGGGCCATAGGTCAGGCACTTCGCCTGGCAATGCGCTACGCAGATAGGCTGCTTGCCTTTTGCGGTACGGTTCTCGCACAGGTCGCATTCCAAGGTGAACAAAGGCACGTTGGTGTGCTGCCATTTCTTGCCTTCGATATTCCAGGGGCCGAGCTCGGTAAGCTTGACACCGAAGTGATCGGGGGCATAGCCGTGCTCCATCTGGCACGCCACCTCACAGGTGTGGCAACCGGAGCACCATTCGTAATCGACCAGGATTCCATATTGAGCCATGATTGCTTACCTTCCTTTACGCTTTATAGACTTTGCAAAGCAGGGTCTTGTAGTTGCACCCGAAGCCTGCCTTACCGGGGATGTACTGGAACAGGTTGTTGACGTTGAGGTCGAGGACATCATAGAGGTTCTCAGGATCGGCCTCAGGGAACCACCAGGCATGGTCGGTCGAACAGACGCGCTCGTCGAGCATCTTGGTCTCCTCGACACGTCGCTTGCACCTGCCGCGCGCATTCTCAACCCACACCCAGTCTCCGTGGGAGACGCCGTATTTTTCGGCGGTCTTCGGATTCATCTGGATGATCGGATCGGGATGGACGGCACGCAAGTGCGGCACCTGGCGATTCTCGGAATGGAAGAGCGTCCAGTTACGGGCACCCGTGGTCAGCACGAGGGGGTACTCTTCGAGAAGTTCCGGTGTCGCGACAGGGCCGGGGGTCGGCTCCTCGTAATAGGGCAGAGGATCGAGTCCCGCATTATTGTAGAAGTTGGACCAAAGCTCGATGCGGCCGGTCGGCGTCTCGAATCCAGGCTGGCCGTCGGCGCGGAACATTCCCTTTTCATGCTTTTTGTATTCGAAGGGGATATACGCGGGGGCGTTTTCCTGCAGCTCTTGGAAGTTCATGCCGACGCCGGCATCCTCCAAGATGAAGGAGAACATCTCGTCGACGTCTGCCCATGGCCATGCGTCTGCGTTCAGACGCTTACCGAGCTCGAGGTTGATCTCCATGTCGGACTTGCACTCACCGATCTGGGTGACCTTGTTGATGACCTCGCCACGCTGGACGCCGTCGCCCACGCGCAGGCCGTCACGTTCAGGATAGGTGCAGGCAGGCAATACGATGTCGGCCAAGGCCATGGCGGTCGGCGTCATGAAGAGGTCGGTGACAACGATGAAGTCGAGCTTTTGCCATGCCTTCAAGGTACGCTGGGTATCCGGTGCCGTGCAGGCGAGGAAGTTCGTCGTCTGGAGCCAGGCCGCCTTCATCTCGTAGGGCTGGCCCGTCTCGAGGGTCTTCAGCATCTCGTCGGTCGAGGCAACTTGGAACCCGAAGCTCAGCAGCGCGTACTTGTCGAGGCCGATACGCTTTTTCTTGACTTCCTCGTCAAGCAGCTCGTTGCCCCAGCCGCCGGCATAGTAGAGGATCGAAGGCGGTGCGATCATGCCGCCGGGGTTGTCGACGTTGCCGGTGATCTCAAACAAGGCTGAGATCGCCTGGCAGGCAGGCAGGGCCTCTTTGGTGGTGTCGATGGCAAGGCCCCATTGCATGATCGAGTTCTTGGCGTTGGCAAGGGTCCGCGCCGCGCCGATGATCTCGTCCGCAGGGACCCAGGTGATCTCAGAGGCTTTTTCAGGGGTGAATTCTGCAACGCGCTCGGCAAGCTCGTCGAAGCCGTAGCACCAGTTGTCTACGAACTCCTTGTCATAGAGCTTCTCTTTGATGATGACGTTGAGCATGCCCATCGCGAGGGCCGCATCGGTGCCGGGACGTAGTTGGCAGAAGTTCTCTGCCTTGCTCGAAAGCCAGGTGCGCCTCGGATCAACGGTGATGATCTTCGAGCCCATCTTCATGCAGTCAACGACCCAGTGCCCATACAGGCCGTCTGAGTTCGAGACGATGGGGTTGTTGCCCCACATAACGATGACTTCGGGGAGTTCCCAACGGGGATCCTCGTAGCGTTTTGCGAACTGCTGGGAGTAGTCGCCGAGCCAGAAAGCCCCGGTGGTAGCAAAGCAGCCGGCAACACGCGGCAGGTAGCAGGACATGCCGCTCATGCCGAAGAGGTAGTTCGGGCTGCCGTAAGACCAGGCAAGGCGGGTAATCCAGGCTGCGATGTCACGGCCGGTTCCCTGATAGAAGGCAACGCGTTCCGGCCCGAATTCTTCGCGGATGCTGATAAAGCGCTCGGCGATGGTGTCGAGCGCCTCATCCCAGCTGATGCGCTCCCAGGTGTTCTTCCCACGATCTGCGCGGGCGCGCTTCATAGGATAAGCAAGACGGTCCTCGTGGTTGGTGCATTCAGGCAAGGCGATGCATCTCGGGCAAAGCCTGCCTTCGTTGAAGGGATTCTCGGGGTCACCTTCGACCTTGACCAGCTTGTCGTCTTTGTCGGTGTAGAGCAAGACGCCGCAGCCGATATGGCAACCGGGGCCTGTCCATGCGCTACCGCGCGTCACGGTCAGGCCGTCTTCTTCGTACTTCCATGGTTTTGCGTGTGATACGAGTTCGAAACCCTTATCTTCCATGTTTGCACTTCCTTTCTCGTCTTTGGGGCGTCTCCTTCCTTTGATTGAGAGCGCCCTTCTTACCTCAATAACATAGTGGCAAGAAGGGCGTGCGGCCTATCCTATTTGTTTTCGTATTTTGCGTGAATCGGACAGTATCGGCATCATACTACCTACCTGATTCACGGCATTGAACTGCTCATATATAAATGGGGGCAAAAAATGCGGCTTTTTGGCCCTTGTCTCACACCGTCCAGGCGGCCGCCTTGTTCTGAAGGCTGACCATGCGCCGATACAACCCCTGTTCGTTCTCCATGAGCTCTGCAGGGGCGCCTTGCTCGACGACCCTGCCTTGGTCGAGCACGACGATCTTGTCGGCATTGGCCACCGTACGCATGCGGTGTGCGATCACAAGGACCGTCTTTTCCGCAAGAAGGCGCGATAAGGCAAGCTGCACCTGAGTCTCATTCTCAACGTCAAGCGAAGCGGTCGCCTCGTCGAGCAAGACGATCGAGGCATCTTTCAAAAGGGCGCGCGCGATGGAGATGCGCTGGCGCTCGCCTCCTGAAAGCTGGCTTCCGTTTTCGCCGATCATGGTCTCATACCCTTTTGGCATGAGGTTGACGAAGTCGTCGCAGTTCGCAGCCTTGGCAGCCTCGAGCACTTCCTCATCGGTAGCATCACGGTGCCCAAGTCGGATGTTGTTCATGACCGTATCGTCGAATAGCACCACATCCTGGAAGACCTCGGCATAGCCCTTCAACAAGGTTTCGGGGTCGATCTTCGACACGTCGATCCCGCCCACGCTCACCGTGCCTTCCGTGGCATCCCAAAACCGCCCGGCAAGCTTCATGACGGTGGACTTCCCTCCGCCTGACGGGCCGACCAAGGCGGTCACCTCGCCTTCCTTTGCAGAGAAACTCACCCGGTCGAGCACTTGCTCTCCGTCATGATATGAGAACGACACATCATCGAAGACGAGGTCGGTGCACACCGGGGAGAAGCTTGTGGTCCCGGTCTGGGCCGGTTCTTCCTCGATCGCCTGCAGCCGCTTGATCGATAGGCGGATGTTGAGAAGCTCCGCTATCGACTGCAAGACGATGTTGATAGGGTCATACACGCGTGTCACCACCAACAGGAAGCCGAAATACACCATGAAGCCGACGCTGCCGTCCATCAGCAGGCCTAGCCCGACCAGCACGGTGGTGGCAATGCCGAGCTTCAAGAACCCCTGTGCTGATGACACCAGGGTGCCAGTCGCAAGCTCTGATTTGACTTGCGCCTTTTCAGTCGCGTTCACCTTGCCGGCCAGCTTTGCGAGGAATGCGCCTGCCTGGTTTGTCGCACGGATCTCGCGGGCGCACTCCAGGTATTCCTGGATGCCGTCGGCTAAATCGAGCCTGCGGTCGTTGGTGATCTTGCCCATCCTTTGCTGGTAGCGTGCCGACAGCAACACGAATGCCAGGGCAACCGGCAACACCCAAAAGGCCGCAAGCGCGAGCCTCCAGTCCATAAAGAACAGGCTTACGGCAATCAGGGTGGTGGATATCCCGGCACCAAACAGCTGCGGCACGATATGGGAGAACACCCGTTCCTGGTCGGCGCAGTCTTTCATCACGGTAGAGGTCAGGTCGGCCAGGTCTCGCTTGCCGAAGAAGGAGAGCGGCAGGCGGCGGAGCTTTTCAGCGAGGTCGATGCGCTGACGCGCCGACTCGCCGTAAACCTCATTGTAGGTCGCACCGTATTCCCACCATTGGGTGGCAAACATTATCGCAAGGACCACCACGATCACGCCGAGGTAGACCCAGAGGTTTGGCAGCGGTGCGCTAGGATTGACCAGGTGCTCCATAAAGCTGGCAACCGCCATGAATATGACCATGACAGGCAGCATCAGCCCCAGGTTTGCAACTGCGCAGGCAACGATGCCGCGGCGCATGCCGCGGACGCCCTCCTCGGTCAAAGCAAGCTTCTCACGCAACATGGGCTGCCCCCTTTCCCTCTTCCTTCGTATGCGGGCCGCCGATCTTCCAGGCAACCGAGGTCAGGTAGTCGTTCAACATGCGGCTATAGGCCCCCTCCGCCTCCACGAGCTCGTCATGCGTCCCCTGCTCCACCAATCGGCCGCCTGCAAGCACACATATCGTGTCGGCGTGGGAGACCGTTGACAAACGATGGGCGATCATCAGGACGGTCTTCCCCTCGCACAGGTTCTCGAGGGCGACCTGTATCAAGGCCTCGTTTTCCGGGTCGGCAAAGGCGGTCGCCTCATCAAGCACGATGATCGGGGCATCTTTCAAGATCGCCCGGGCAAGTGCGATGCGCTGGCACTCCCCGCCCGAAAGATAGATACCCGCCCCTCCTACAACGGTGTCAAGCCCCTGCGGCATCTTGGCAATGATGTCGTCGCATTGCGCCGCATGGGCCGCCGCCTCCACTTGGGCGCGTGTCGCACCCGGACACGCGGCGCGGATATTCTCAAGCAGGCTGTCTTTGAAGAGGTGCTCGTTTTGGAAGACGAAGGCTATGCGGCTCATCAG
>JAVBQH010000049.1:0-7660 GCA_031549175.1 Raoultibacter sp. | reverse complement strand
GCAGCGATCCCTTCGTTGTTTCGAGCTCGGCCTTCATATTCTTCAGGCGGGATATCTCGTTGATGTTTGAGGTCTGGATCTGGTTGACATATTCGACGGTAGATATGAACTCATGGATTGATCCGGTATCAAGGATCATATTGATCAGGGAGTATCCCTCTGGTTGTATCTTATACAGGGCCCGCGCGGCGTCGCTTGCCTTTTGCTGTTGGGCGGGGATGCTCTCTTCCAGGTCTTTGATGCGGTTTTGGTTGTCCGCAATCTGGGTTTCCAGGTCGTCAAGCTTCTTTATGGCCGCGTTGTATTCGTCGGCCGTGCTCTCGACCGCCTGCTGCAGTTCATTGGGGACTTCGGTGGTGTTGTCGGGATCGGCGTAGGCAAGCCGCGGCTCGGCGAAGCCGGTACAAAGAAGCCAGCCGGCTAGAAGCAAGGCTAATGAGCAGGAAAGGCTCTTTCTCAATATGTCTCGTCGCGTCAGTTGTTTCATAGCAGCCATTAATTGGGTGTTCCATTATACCGAAGCTACGGAAAACCGCATTTCCTCCATCATGAAAGCCACACAAATATATTGCCGCCCTTGTTAATAGGGGGGTTAGAAAACAATTGCCGGAAAATTCCAGCAGATAAACCCCTGCATGATAAAATAGCGCGACGTTCGATAAAGGCACGCGACACCATAGGCCGCGTCCTAGGAAGAAGACAACCATGCCGAAACCAAGCTATTCCTTTACCACCCCCATCTATTACGTCAACGCCACCCCCCACCTCGGAACCGCCTATACGACGATTGCGGCAGACACGGTCGCACGGTACCAGAGGATGAACGGCTATGACGTAGCGTTCGTAACTGGGCTTGACGAGCATGGCCAAAAGATAGCAGAGACCGCCGAAGAACACGGGATGACTCCGATCGCCTGGTGCGATTCGATGGAGCCCGCATTTCGCAGCGCCTGGGACATGCTTGACATCACCTATACCGACCTGGTGCGCACGACCGAGCCGCGCCACACCCGTACCGTCCAGAAGTTCTGGACCGACCTCTACGACAAGGGTTTCCTTTACAAAGGCGCCTATGAAGGCTGGTATTGCATCCATGACGAGGCGTATTATGCCGAAGGCGACCTTGAGAAGGACGAAGAGGGGGCGCTGATCTGTCCCGAGTGCAAGCGGCCGGTCAAACGGGCCTCAGGCGAGGAGAACTGGTTTTTCAGACTCTCGGACTTCCAGGAGCAACTCCTTGCCTTCTATGACGAGAACCCCGAATTCATCAGGCCCGAGACACGGCGAAATGAAATAGTGTCCTTTGTAAGCAGGGGGTTGAAAGACCTTTCGATCTCGCGTTCGACCATAGACTGGGGGGTGCCCCTGCCTTTTGACGAGGGGCATGTGGCCTATGTATGGGCGGACGCCCTGCTTGCCTATATAACCGGCATCGGCTTTGCCGACCCCGACCGCACCGACGAGTTCGAGGCGCGCTGGCCCATGCAATATCATTTCGTCGGCAAGGACATCATCCGTTTCCACTGTGTGATCTGGCCTGCCATGCTCATGGCAGCCGGGCTTCCCATCACCCATACGGTCTTTGGCCATGGGTTCTTGCTGACCAAGGGCGAGAAGATGTCGAAGTCAAAAGGGAACGCCCTGAAACCGGAGGACCTGGTCTCGGTCTTCGGGGTCGACGCCTACCGCTATTACTTCATGAGCGATGTGCAGTTCGGCCACGATGGCTCCATATCGCTCGAGCGTATCGTGCAGGTCTACAACGCCGACCTTGCAAACACCTGGGGCAACCTGTGTTCCCGCGTCTTCAACATGACCACCAAGTACTTCGAAGGGAAGGTTCCCTCCGCGCCTGCCTCTGCGCCTGACAACCCGCTGAAGGAACTTGCCGACGCGCTCTACGTCGAATACGATGCCTGCCTTGGGCGGGTCGATTTCACCGGCGCCGTATCGGCCGTGCAGAAACTGGCGGGTCGCGCGAACCTCTATGTGGAGGACTCTGCGCCCTGGAACCTGGCGAAGTCGGAGGAAACGGCCGACGAATTGACTGCGGTCATCTACAACGCCCTGGAGGCGATTCGCGTCATCGCGCTTTTCATGGCCCCTTTCATGCCCAACACATCCGCCGAGGTCTTCAAGCGCCTGAGCTTGGGCGACATCACCGCCGTGGAAGATATCGCGGCGGAGGCCGCCTGGGGGCGGCTGCCTTTTGGGAACCTGGTCGAAACAGGCGACCCGCTGTTCCCTCGGCTCGATATCGATGCGATCGACTTCTCGATCGAGTAGGTGACCATGCCGGATTTTGACGAGCCCCGCTTCCGTGACGCACTTTTCAGGAACAAGAAGAAAAAAGGGAAGTACCGCATAGTCGAGCCCCCTTTGCCCAGGCTTGAGTCTTGTATCGCGGATACCCACGCCCATCTCGACCTGCTCAACGATGCGCCGCTTGCGCTTGCACGCTGTGCCGCCTTCCGGGTCCGGTTCGTCTGCAGCATCGCCGATGTGCATGAGGACGATTCGACCACCTACGACCAGCTTGATACCTGGTTGGAGGAGGCGGCATCGACGATCCCCGAGATCATGGCAAACGGGTCTTACGAGGCTACGACCGCTGAAGAAAGCTTCTCCCTTCCGAACGTGCGGGTTGCCATAGGCTGCCATCCCCATAATGCGCTGCATTATGATGCAGGCCTTGAAAAGAAGCTCACCGAACGGCTGCACGACAGCCGTACCTGTGCGTTAGGCGAGGTGGGGCTCGACTTCCATTACCTCCATTCGCCGAAGGAAGACCAGGTCCGCGCCTTCCGCCACCAGATCAGGCTTGCCCACGAAGCGGGGCTGCCCCTGATCCTGCATATCCGCAAGGCGCATGACCTTGCATGGGAGATATTGCAGGAGGAGGGCTTCCCGAAGGCGGGCACGCTGCTTCACTGCTATACCCTTGATTGGCCGACCCTTTCCCCCTGGGTTGAGAAGGGCTGTTATGTGGCCTTCGGCGGGGCGTTGACCTTTGCAAAAAACGATGCTATTCGGGAAGCGGCCCGCTATATGGACACGGGGCGCCTGCTTACCGAGACCGATTGCCCCTACATGGCACCGGAACCCATGAGGGGGATGGAATGTGGGCCTGAACACGTCATATTCGTTGCTGCAAGGCTTGCCAAGACCTGTGCCTATGAGCCGGGGGAAACCCGGAGGGAATTCCTCGACCATGTCTACGGGAATGCCCTGGCCTTGCTCGACCGGCCTCCGACAGCCTGGCAGCAAGGCAAAGCCGTATGAGGGGGCCTGACCCCTTTGCACGGTTTTGGAAAATTCCTCGAAAGAAGGGAGTAGGGAATGTCAAAACATCTGATCATCTGCGCTTCACCTCTTCGTAGCGGCAAGAGCGCCGTGTTGGCAGAACGGATCGCCGAGCTTGCCCGGGAGAAGCATCCCGAAAGCGAGGTCGTTTCCTTCAACCTTTACGAGCACAAGGTCGAGCCCTGCACCGAATGCAACGAATGCGCCGAAAGCTTCCGCTGCGTCATCAAGGACGATATGCAGCTCCTGTACCCCCTGATCGACGACGCAGACGAGCTGACCGTGGTCTCGCCTGTCTTCTTCGCCGGCCCCCCGGCCCAGTACAAGGCGGTGCTCGACCGCCTCCAGGTCTATTACTGGAAGGGCAAGGCCGACAAGGCGAAGGCGCCGAAGCGGCCGCTGACCCTCTACGTGATCGGCGAGGGGGGCGACCCCCACGGCTTCGACCCGCTTGTCATTTCCAGCAGGTCGGCCTGGGCGGTAGCCGGGTTTAGGCTGGAGGCGGTCTACAATTGCGTCGGTGTGCCGAAGGCAGAGCTTGCGTGTATGGGAGAGGGTGTGGAGGACAGGCTATACCCCCTGCCGCCCCTGAAGAAGGCTTCTCCAAAAGGCGGGGCGCCGGATGCCTAAGACATCGCCGCTGACCTCGGTATCGGCCACGCGATCAGTTCTCGAGGCGCACGGGCTTGCCACCAAGAAGTCCCTCGGGCAGCATTTCCTTATCAACGACGGCGTTGTCGAGCGGATCTGCAGGCTCGCCGAGATATCAAGCAACGACCTGGTCATCGAAGTGGGACCAGGCATCGGCACCTTGACGGTGCCGCTGTTGAGGTCGGCGCGCGCGGTCGTCTCGGTCGAGCGGGACAAGGACCTCATCCCTGTCCTGCAGGAGACCTGCTCTGAATATAGGGACCGGTTCTGCTTGATCCACAAAGACGCGCTTGAGCTTGGGCTGGAAGATATCCAGGAAGCCTTCGGCGCACTCGGTGCCTGCGAAGGCGCCGGCTGGGAAAGCCGCACCATGAAGATGGCGGCCAACCTCCCTTATGCAGTTGCCGCGACGCTTGTCCTGTCCTTTTTCGAGCGGTTCTCGTTTTTAGAGAGCGCGACCGTCATGGTGCAAAAAGAGGTCGCGGACCGGATGGCCGCAAAGCCGGGGACGAAGGATTACGGCGCCTATACGCTGAAGCTTTCCCTGTTCGCAGAGGTGCGGGATCGGTTTACCGTAGGGGCGGGGAACTTCTTCCCCCCGCCGCGGGTAGATTCTGCCGTTGTGCGCCTTGACCGGGCCACGCCCTCCTACGAGGACGGCAGCCTGGTCGGGCCTGACGTGATCGAGGCAACCGCCCTCATGGCCGATGCGGCCTTCGCCCATCGGCGCAAGACCATAGCGAACTCCTGCAAGACGTTTTTTTCCGCCCAAGGCGAAGCCTTTGGGAAGGCGGCCGGCCTGCTTGGCCAGATATTCGAGGACGCCGGTATCGATCCAGGCGTGAGGGGTGAAAGCCTTTCCCGGGCAGAGTTTGTCGCCCTGGGGGGAAGCTACACGAACATCCTATCGAGAGCATAATCAAATACGATAGTGGTCATCAAAAGAATAGATACTATCAGGCATAATGGGAAATTTTGGGTTTTCCCGTGCAGTCCCTGTGGGAAAACCGCCAAATGATGCAAAGTGTTGACTTCCATGATATACTTTTGAACCGTAATTTGTGTACGTGATACCACATGTGAAAAGGAAAAGCATGGATTTAGCAAAACAGGCAAAAATCGTCGACTCCATCCACGACACCCTCTATGATTTTGTAGGGCAAAGGCTCAAAGTACGTGCCAATATGGGCAGGTCAAAGATCGTTGAAAGCGAAGGCGTGTTGATGCAGGTGCATCCTCAGCTCTTCATCATGGAAGTGGACCGCAAGCGCGGCCGCACCGCCCGCCAGTCTTACCAGTACGTAGATGTTTTAACAGGGATGGTTGAACTCAGCCAAAACGACGAGCCTCTCTTCGGCAAGTTTGTGGAAGAAACCCCCGTCGAGCTCATGGCTGTCTCGCTTGACGAAGGCATCGAAGAGACCATTCTCTCGTAAAGACTGCCCTTATTCTAACAAACCCCATAGTCGAACAGCGCGAAGCCCGGACAGGGTTAAAACTGCCTGGGTTTCCATGCCTTTTATTGTGATCTGTACATAATTAATACGAGAGAGGGGATATCCCAACCGCTCTTGGCCCTATAATACGTCGTTGGAAATATTCCGCGGCCGTCGACGGGACGGGGCTGGGACAGTAGGGACAGACC
Source organism: Raoultibacter sp. (assembly GCA_031549175.1). Lineage (GTDB taxonomy): Bacteria > Actinomycetota > Coriobacteriia > Coriobacteriales > Eggerthellaceae > WRIS01. The sequence goes on along the minus strand of JAVBQH010000049.1, from coordinate 2,061 downwards.
CTTTAACCCGAGACCGAGAAAAGGGGACAGTCCCCTTTTCTCGGTCTCTCTGCCCCGCGGCACGTGAGAAAGGAAGATCGGACAGCATGTCTACCACGTTCAAATCCACCCTGATGCTGGCGTTTGCCGGTTGCGTCTATGGCGCCTTCCTGTTCCTTACCAAAGTTGCCAATGGCTTCGGCTACATGCGGGTGGATCTGTTTCCTGCACAGTATATCTTCGCCGCGCTCGTGTTTGCCATAATTGTCCTGGTGAAGTACAGGCATGTGCGCCTCAAACTGAAACAGCAGCTGAAACTTGCGCTCATCGGGGCATTCGGCTTCATGACCAATTTCTGCCTGTATGAGACGGTGGCGGTCACCAGCAGTTCTTTTGCCGTAACGATGCTGTTCCAGTGCATTTGGATGGGCATCGTCTTCGACTGCCTTGTCACCCGCAAGCTGCCTACCAAGGTGACCGTGATCGCGGGCATAGTCACCATCGCCGGGCTGCCCTTTGCCACCGGCCTGTTCGACAGCGGCAGCTCCGTCAATGTGCCCGGGCTCCTGTGGGGCCTGGGATCCGGTGCATCGTATGCGGGGATGCTTTGGACTTCGTCGCATTTCGAGACCAAGGTGCCGTCTGCGGTGAGGACCTTCTACTTCGGCGCGACCCAGGCGGTGCTTGCCAGCGTGACTGCGCCGCAGTTCTTCACGGGGGCGATCTTCGACCCGGGGGTGTGGGCTTTCGCCATACCGCTCGGGCTTTGCACAGGGGTTATCCCGGTGCTGATCATCATGAAGTTCTCGCCTAAGGTCCCCTTGGGCATCGCCACCATCATGCTGGGCATGGAATTGCCGTCGACCATCGCGCTCGAGACGATATTCCTTCACCAGGAGCAAAGCCCCGGGAACGTTTTCGGCGCCCTATTGATCTGTGCGGGGATCGTCGTGGCGAACAGCCACGGCATAACCGAGCTCCGCAAGCGAAGACGCCTGAAGAAGGAATGAGTAGGACGAAGGTGTCTGCCACCTTCGCACGCTGACCCCCTGCCTCGTCTACACGAGGCGGCTTGTTTCCTCGAGGATCTGGCTTAGCCTTAACAGCAGGTCTTCTTTTCCTTGCTTGCTTGTCGATGAGTAGGCGATGATGTCTGCGGTATCGAGGTCGAGCGCCTTGCCAATCGTAGACAACGCCTTCATCTGCTGAGACCGGGAAAGTTTGTCCGCCTTTGTGGCGATCACGGTCCTCGGAAGGTCGACCTGTTGGATGAAGGAGGCCATTTGCCGGTCAAGCTTGCCCGGCTCGTGGCGGATGTCGACCAAATGGAGGATGTGGACAAGCGGCTCGGACTTCATCAGGTAGTCGTTCATCAGTTTCCCCCAGTCCTCCTTCATGTCCTTGGGAACCTTCGCATAGCCGTAGCCCGGAAGGTCGACTAAGTGAAACTGATCGTTTATCAGGTAGACGTTGATGAGGCGCGTCATGCCCGGCTGCTGGGAGGTCTTTGCAAGTTTCTTGTGGTTCGTCAGGCTGTTGATCAGCGTGGACTTCCCAACGTTCGACTTGCCCGCGATGGCAATTTGGGTAAGCCCGCACCCGGGGAAATCCTGGTTGCCGGCAAGCGAGGTCACAAATGTTGCGGTATTGATTTTCACGGGCAGCCTTCCTGGGGTTGATGCGCCCCATTATCTCATGCCAGGCAAGCCCTTCCCAAAGAAATGTCAACTTCATGTATTACTCGTGAGATTCGGAATTCCTACTAAATCACTACTATTTGGCTCTACAATTAACTGCCTTTTATATGGGTAGGTTATTTTTTGAGTAAGGCTTCAGGTGAAATCAAGGATGGCGCGCATCGGAAAAGCCAGAATACTCGCAGTTCTCTGCGTTGTGGCTCTCGCCTGTTCAATAGCCGTATCTTTGCCTGAAAAGCAAGCCGAGGCCGCACCGACTTCCGTGGAGATAACCGCGTTTGCGCCGCTTGACCCTGCAGTGGCCTCGCAGTCGGGCAGCTTGGGGCTGCAGCAGTATTCCACAGTGCTTCCAGACTCCCTGAATGCGACAAGCGGGGGCTCTCCT
>JAVBQH010000068.1:0-15245 GCA_031549175.1 Raoultibacter sp. | reverse complement strand
TGACAAGGCGTAACAATGTGTCGCCCTTCTTCGCGGGAAGAGGCCGCTCGATGCCGAAATACAGGTTCTCGCGATCGAAGCCCGCCACGCAGAGATACGGGTCGCGCAACCCGAGCGCCTGGGCGATATCTTTTCTGACCTCGTCGGTAGCCGTCGCGGTCAAGGCGCAGACACATGGCCGGGTAGGCAGCTTCTCGATAAAGGCGGCGATCCTCGTATAGCTCGGACGGAAATCCTTGCCCCACTGGGAAACGCAATGCGCCTCGTCAACCGCAACAAGCGGGATCTCGACCTGTTGGCACATCTTGGCGAAGCGCGGGTCTTCCAACCTTTCAGGGGCGACATAGAGCAGACGGTAGTACCCGTGGGTTGCCGCAGCCAGAAGGTCATCGACCTCGAAAGGCGCCAAGGTGCTGTTCAGGCAGGCCGCTTTGGCACCCGCCAGTTGCAAGGCATCCACCTGGTCTTTCATTAGCGAGATCAAAGGTGAGACCACGATGGTCAGGGCGTCGCCCATCAAGGCAGGCACTTGGTACACGAGCGACTTCCCCGCTCCCGTCGGCATGACGCCCAGCACGTCGCGGCCTTCAAGCACCTGCTCGATGAGCAGCGCCTGGTGAGGCCTGAAATCCTCGTGCCCGAAATAATCCTTCAGTATCCTGTTTTCCTGCTTCAACCGGCCCGCTCCTTGTTCGTTGAAGCACCAGTATACCTACATCTCTGCGCGATCACCGGAAAAGCGGCCTTTTAGCCATCGGGCGGCGGAGCGACAGCAGATGGCCAACAAAAGCATCCCCGAGTTTCTGGCCTTTTCACAAAAAGCCAAAACGCCTCAGTGGGCGCCTTTGGTTTCTTCAACCAGGTCGATCAATTCTTGCTGGGAATGAACCCCGAGCTTACGGTACACCTGGTATATATGGCTTTTGGCCGTGTGGCTTGAAATAACCAGTTCGTTTTGGATGTATTCCGCGTTCCGGCCTTTTGCGAGGTATATCAACACGTCCTGCTGCCGCGGGGAAAGCCCGTATTTTTTTGCAACCTCCTTGCAGCGGAGCTGCCACGATCCCATGGTGTCATGATGCTCGTCGGCTTCCTTGCCCGGCCCCAAAACCTTCAACCCGCTTTTCTCATAAGGAATGACCGTCGTAACGATAACGAGGACAACCACCAGGCCGAGCGCTATCATCGTCATCACGTCGAAGTTGAATATCCCCGAGCCCAGGAAAACGAACCCGAGCAACCATCCGAGCAGCATGCCGATCTGGATAGGAAGCCTGCCTTGCGCGATGAAGGCGACCGGTGCCAGCTTATACGTATTCGTCACCTGGACGAGGGCCGCCATATTGGCTATGTCAAAGCACGTCAATGCCGCCATAAGCAAAGCCCAGCACAATAATGCACTCAGGTCGCCCGCGAAAGGAATCAACAGCAGCGCAACGACCATTATGGGGAACAGCACCCTTTGGGTGGCATTGTAGTTGGCCGGCCGGTTGAGCAGCAAGTTCGCAACCAGGAGGGAGATTCCCCCCATTACGACCGCAGCGCCGATAATCATAGGGCTGAGCAGAACCGTCTCCCCGGAAAAAATCATGTACTGCGAAATACCGAAGACAACGCCGTAGACGCCGACGGTAATAAAAGAGATAGGCGGCAGGGAATACCGCGCGGTGGATTGCTTGACACTGATCTGGTCAGGAAGGTATACGCGCGTGTAGAAGAACAAAAGGATGGCGAAGGAGCATATCGGAAACAAGATCAGCAAAATTATGACGGGCAAGGAAGGAAGGCTGAAAGCACCGAAGCAAAAAAGCCCCCCTATAGCCGTGCCCACGATAATAAAATTTGTAGCCGTTTTCTTGTTGCCGTAGCTAAATATCTCGAGCCAATTCATAAGGCCGCAGGAAGTGCCGGCTCCAAAGCCAATCCATAAGATGCCCGACAAGACATCAGGGATGGCAAAGCCTAGATACAAAAGAAGCGTAGAGATGTTGCATGCCAGCAAAAGGCTGACTCCCACTATGGCAAGCTTGACACGCCCGCCCATCGTGGTAAACCGGTCTGCAAAACTACGGATCACCAAAAGCCCCAAGGCTATTCCTGCAAGGCAGAACACCCGGGTGACCTCGTATTGAAAGTCTGCAGATACTGGCAGTGAAGAGGGAATATAGATGCCGATAAGAACACAGCCCCAATGAAACATAGTTCCCACACAAGCAATCGGCAGCAAGGCACTGACGCTTATGGAATTACTTTGATCGACCGTCTTCAACTTCAATCTGGGGCCAGCTTCCCTCGAACCACGCGCTCACTCGACAAGCATCGGTATAGCATGCTGAGAATTTCAAGCCACACAAAGGCAGATGCCCCAATAGCATCAAGGTATTGGGGGCTTCAAAATTCCAAGACTGGACACATCTTCATTCTAACAAAGAAAACGGGGCGATTCACCGTATAAAGCACAACTGTAATGTTGCATGATCACGTCAACAGGCTTTTAAGGGTCTATCCAAACCTTATACAAAAGACCTGGTGGGCCTTTATGCCTTACCCTCGGTAAGGAACGCAGAATCCCCGGGTTTTTGTGAGCCTCCCCCTTCGCCTAGCATGCCCCAAACAGAACAAAGCCCCCTTTCGCAGGCGTGCGAGATATGAAAGAGCTGTGAAGATTCGTTTCATTTTGAAGAAAAAACACCCTTATCCGAAAGGAATCCGCGGCCCACGCCGTCTTTATATAAGTACGCAGACAGAATGCGACAACAATTTTTCAAATGGCGGGAAATTGAACAGAGAAAGCATGTAACGAAAGGTGACGAGGTGCGTAGAGGTACAGTAAAAGAAACCATGGCGGGAACAAGTAATAAAAGTGCAGCAACAGTCGCAACAAGGAAAAAAGCGAACCTTCTTCCAAAAACGCTGATTATCATCGCGTTGGCGATATCGATGGCATTCACGCAGTTTGCCTATGCGGCCGGCGGCGAAGGTCAAAACGAGGCCTCCGCGCCCGAAAGCTCCATCTCCGCAGAAGGCACGGCAAGTTCGACTGAAGCGCCCGAGCAAACCCCCTCAGGAACAAGCAACCAGGAAAACCCGGCCGAAGCGCAAAGCAATGAGACTCCTGCGGTCGTCGGGATGACCCCAGCGCTTAACGAGGGTCAAGTCTCGCTGATGGCAAGCAACACGCTTACGATCGATACCTCGGTGCACCCTCTCAACACGACCAATCTGCAATCCGTCTTACAAACCCTTTATCCTAATCCCGCAGATATAAACGCAGCAACGACTTTGGAATTTACCGGCAACGGGTCAATAGGGCTCGGTCCGAATATGTCCATTCCCAATACGCCAATGACCCTTACGCCATCCATGGCATACCTCAATAGCCTCAATATCAACACGCTCGACCTCTCATCCTTTTCAGGAACACTTGTAAGCGGGACGTTCGGCATCCCGAAAGGCACGCCAAGCAAGATCACCACGGCCGCCCTCGGTCCAAACATCACGTCGTTGCCGGGATATATGTTCTTTGCCAACTCCAGCCTCACCACTGTAAGCAACAGCCTGGGAGCTCCTGCAGGCGTAATCGATCTTGCAAGCACCAATGTTACTTCCTTCGATGCCCTCGGCTGCCAGTTCTCCTTCTGCCATGCAGCCACCACAATCACCCTTGGCAAGAACATCCCTTCGCTGCCGACAGAGGTGTTTAGCCGCTGTTACAACCTGAAGACTATAAGCGATACCCTGGCCCATGCACAAAGCACCCCGGGCGTCATCGACCTCGAGAAGACTGGCATTACCTCTATAGAAGGAGCGGGGGGGCAATTCCGCGAGTGCACCTCGCTCACCACGGTGACCCTAGGCGATTCTATTCCTTCGCTGTCACAGTGGCTGTTCTACGGCTGCCCCGCACTGACGACCATAAGCGATACCCTGGCTCATGTACAAAGCACCCCAGGCGTCATCGACCTTGCAGAGACCGGTGTTGTAAGCCTGAAAGATGCGGGCAGGCAATTCCATGCTTGCACCTCGATCACTACCGTGACTTTCAACCCTGCAATCCCCTATCTTCCGACCTCGACGTTCAGCTCATGCACCTCCCTTACTACGGTGAGCGACAGCCTTGCGAACGCACAGGGCGTGTCGGCCGGCTTGGTCGACATGGATCGGGTGCCGTCGTTGGGTGCAGGAGGCTACCAGTTCCACAATACCAAGGCGCTCGTCTACAAAGACCTGGATACACAAGAGTTGGTTCAATTCGCCAACACCGGCGTCTCCACTGTCTTTGTGTCAAAAAATATCTCGACCCTTACCGTCAATGCAAATGCATTTGCAAACCCCTACTCTGCCCCGTCCCCCAACCCGAAGCTCTACCTTCACGGCCCGCAGGCAACTTCGCCTACGACTGTGGTGAATCCCGGCAATGTGGCGCCGGCGGCAATCGCCTACTACTATGAGGTGGCAGCGACGACGGACGGCAACGGCTCCATCGCAAAATCATCGGGCGGCTTCTTGCCGAGTGTTTTTGAGAACAGGGAAGTGGCAGCAGGCAACCTTGCAAGCGGCAACAACTACGCCGACGAGTTGCAAGGCCTCACCTACACCATTACCCCCAACGCATACTATGAGGTCGATAAGATCGAAGCTGAAGTCAATGGCACGACCACCGATATCACCTCAGCATGCATCGACAACCTCGATGGCACATGGAGCTTCCCCGGTGTTGCCAATGATACGAAGTTCCATGTATCCTTCAAGTTCAATCCTGTCACCGTGACCTACGATGCAAACGGGGGTACCGGTGGACCCAGCCCAGAAACCGTAACGGCACCGGGAAGCCATGCGCTTGCTACATCCCCAACCCCTACCCACGCGTCCGTTTCGGGCAACGCGGTAGTGTTCCTTGGCTGGACGGCAAGCCCTGACTCCCATATCTACACCAAAGCCGACGCAGCGCCGGCCCTCATTTCGACGGTCTCGATCACAAACGCAAACATGACCGTCTACGCCGTCTGGGGTCTTGAAGAAACGGACGAGGGCACCCCCGCTGTTGTTCCAGCAGGAGGCACCGGCGATACCCCGACTTCACCGACGCAGCCAGGGGGCCCGGCGGCAACTGTCCTGACCGCAATCCTTTCAACAACTCCTGCAGGGAGTGTCTCTCCGACCACACCGGGGACGACCAACGTCCAGGACGAGAGCACCCCGCTTGCGTCAGGCGAGGCGGAGACCCACTGCTGGGTTCACTACATCATATTGGTTGGCCTGGTCATAACACTGGTCTACGGCACCGTAGCGGTAGTTCGCAGCCGCCGCTTCAAGGATCAGTTGGAAGATCTGGAAGCGCTTGCCCTACAAGGGACGATGGATGAAAACACCTCCAGCGCATCAGGGGTTGCAGGAAAGGTATACGATCGTTAGGGCGTCGTAATAGGTTTATTGTGGTCTGTCGGTTTCTCCCGAGGGTTAGGGCCATTCATTCGGGGTGGTTATGAGGGTGGCTTTGTCTATTACTACGGGAAGTGTTGCAGGCTTTTGCAACACGTCGCCGACAGACCCGAAGTAACCCCTGAAAAGACGCTTTAAGGAAGCGGAGACCACGCTTGCGTGGTCTTTCGCCGTTGTTTCCTTCTCAAGCAAGATGATTCAATCCTTTTCTTCTCATGGTTTGGGCTAGCACAAATCGATTCTCTCTTTTTATCCCCACATGCCGCAATGCGACACGTGCGAACATGCGGAGCGCAGCCGCCAGAGGTACTTTAAATACTCTGGGAGGTGCTCTTGTATCTCTGTCCTGGTTTTTCCGATTTGTTTCATTGCTTTATGCTCGTAGTCGATATCGTTCCGAATCCAGCTTTGCTTGTCTTTCCTGCCCCATCCCGCTTCAGTCGCCTTGATGGCCTTTGCTCGGATAGGGGCACATGGGGTGGTGAGAGCGGTGTCCTACCTTCTTCGCGAAAGCCACTTCGCTGCACAAGCAAAGGCCATCAAGGCGACTTGCCAATACGTCAAGAGGAGCCGTTGTTGCTACAGAGAGCGCTGTCCCTTTCTTCATCCTGGATCTTCTGAAAACGAGTTTTATGGCTCTGGAATACACCCCTTTTAAGAAGGGGTGCCGATATAGGAAAAGGCACAGAGTTGAACAAGGCCGTTCCAAGGCCTTCATGTGTTTTGCGTTGGGAGACAAAGGGGGCAGTCAGGATGCCGGTCAATGCATGCTTTGCCGAACAGCGCCATCCATCTTCAGGATACGCAGAGCAAACGCCTGCATGCGCCTTTTTTGAAAGAAGGCATAAGGAGCCTGTCTCAATGACTGTTGAAAAATTGGGTTTACTTATGAATGCAGCTGCGTCCGTGGTTCGTTTTGTCTCCATGCAAACACCTTCCATTTTGCAAAAGACAAAACCACCGTAAACACAACCCCCCGAATTAGGCTGTTCGCCGTATGGCATAAAATCTTCTAGTTACTATTAGGGAAGCATGCTTTTTTGTCAACCCATATGGCTTATAAAAAAGCTAGGTGATGAATTCCTTGGTGGATGGGGTATGGGTGAGCCGGCAACAGCCAGCCCACCCATACCACGAAAGATCACGCTCGCGGTTTCTTCATCGACCATGCGCGCTTTAGGCGCTATAGCTTAGATTACGCCTCTTCATCAGGTACATTTTTACGCACCCTCTTCTCCTTGATAAGCAGCGAGAGGACGAAACCTATGGCGGCGGCCGGCACAAGGAACACCAGGGAGGCCATGTGCCACCCCAAACTTACGCTGAGCGGCCCGAAGCCTGCCGAGCCCAAAACGATCCCGATGTTTTGGAAGAACGCAAGCACCGCCATGCCGAAGCCGATCTTCGCAGGGTCCTTCATGAGCCTCGGCACGATGGAGAAGGTCCCGGTCGGCATTGCGGCAGCGAACACGGCCATTCCGATCAGGTACACCCAAACCAATGCGATGCTCTCGCCGAAAGCAAAGGTGAGCATGACCGTCGCTCCCGCCATGGCGAACACCATAAGCCATTTTCGTGTGTCCAGCTTGTCGGAGATGATCCCCGACAGCGGCCCGAGCACCAACACGATTATGGTGGTGATGCTTGAGGCCGTCCCGGCAAACTGCACCCCCATGCCATGGGCCTGTTGCAAGAAGGTCGGGTAAAAGCTTGCGATTGCGCCGCCGAAGAACACGTTCCAGAGGCCGAAAGCCAAAGTAGCAAAGATAAGGCTTCGATAGTCAGGCTTCAGGTCGGCGGCCGGAGAGCCGGCCATCGCCTCGGCACCCGCTTCGGCTTTTTCTGGAGGCGGCTGTTTGTACACGGCCAACACGAATACGAAAGACAGAAGCGAAAGCACGGCTCCGACCCACCAAACCATCCTCCAGCCCGCCAAAGAATAGATGGCGGGCGCGACATTCAAGGCCACGACGATTGCAAAGGGAAACCAGATCGTCCAGATTCCCATTGCGAGGCCTTGTTTGCTGCGTGGGATGATCGACGCCACCGCAGCCGGGCCGACAACCGATATCAGGCCAAGCCCGATTCCCTCGATGAGGCGGGTAGCCAAAAGCATCGCTGCATTCATCGAGACGGCACCGAGCGCCGAGCCGACCACAAGGCTTGCCGCCGTGATCAAAAGGCTGGTTCTCACGCCAAGCTTCTTCAAGATGGCACCGGCGGGAAATGCAAGGACGACGCCGATTATAGAAAACATCGACATAACCCAACCGATAGTGTCTTCGGTAAATCCCAGTTCAGGCATTATGGCCATAAACAAAGGCGGAGCCTTGAACATGTTGAAGCCTGCGAATATCCCGACCGAAAACACTGAGAAGAAGATAAGCCAACGCCGTCCCATGGTCATAGATAAATCTTTCTCATTAACCATGACTCCCTCCGTTCTATAGCGGGGCGAACAGCACTTGCTGAGGCTTGGTTTCAAGCTCCTTTGCCAGATCTTCTACCGAGCCGTATTTCATAACCGCTGCCTGGCAGTGCTGGACGCATGACGGCTCGTGCCCCTTCCCCACGCGGTCTTCGCACAGATCGCATTCGTCGGTAGGGGCAACGATATAGGAATACTGCCATTTGTCGTCGGTTATAGGCCACGGCCCAACTTCGAAGACCTTGATGCCGAAGCGGTCAGGGGGAAGCCCGAGGTGCATTTGACATGCCATTTCGCAGGAGTGACATCCTGTGCAATATTCGTAATCAATCAATAGGGCTCTGCGTGACATTTCACTCACCTTCCTCTACGTGATAAATCTTGCAAATCGAAGATTTATAGTTGGTGCCGAACCCGCTTCGTCCCGGCTCCCACAAGAACAGCTGGTTGACGGCAACGTCGAAGAGCCCGAAAAGCCCATCCTTCTCCTCTGCCGGCGCCTCCGGATACCACCAGCCGTGGTCAGCGCTGCAAAGCCCCGGAGAAGATATGTTGGTCTCCGCAACACGGCACTTGCACCGGCCGCGCTGGTTTTCCACCCAGACCCAGTCGCCCTGCTTGACCCCATACTTCTTGCAGTCATCGACATGCACTTCAATGGTGGGGTCGGGGTGCATCGCCCTGAGATGCTCGATCTGGCGATGCTCCGAATGGAAGTAGCTCCACCTGCGGGCACCGGTGGTCAGGATAAGCGGATACTCCTTAAATAGGTCGGGGGTCGACACTGGGCCGGGAGATGGCTCTTCAAAATACGGCAGCGGGTCGAGTCCGATATTGTTGTAGAAGTTCGACCATAGCTCGATGCGTCCGGTTGCCGTGGCAAACCCCGGCTGTCCGTCAGGACGCAACATGCCCTTTTCATGGCGCAGGTACTCGAAGGGAGGATAGGCAGGCCCCTTTTCCTGCAGTTCGGCAAAGGTGCAGCCGGTGTTTTGCAGGAGCTCGCTGTACATGTCCTGGACGTTTTCCCATGGCCAGGCTTCGGGGTTGAGCCGCTTGCCCAGTTCGAGGTTTACCTCCATATCCGACTTGCACTCGCCGATCTGGGTCACTTTGTTGATGACCTCGCCTCTTTGGGCGCCGTCGCCGATACGGATTCCGTCACGTTCGACAAAGGAGGCACAAGGCAAGACGACGTCTGCAAGTGCCATGATGGTAGGGGTCATGAACAGGTCGATGGCCACAATGAAGTCGAATTTCTTCGCAAGCTCCAAGGTTCGGCGCACATCGGGCGACGGGCATGCAATGAAGTTCGTCTGCTGCAGCCAGGCGGCCTTCAGCTCGTAGGGCTCACCGGTCTCCAGGGTCTTGAAGAGTTCGTCGGGAGACACCAGTTGGAAGCCCGATTGAAGCAACGGGTACTTCTCAAGCCCGATCCTCTTTTTGGCCACCTCTTCGGAAAGGTATTCCCGGCCCCAGCCGCCGGCGCTGTATTGGATGCTTGTGGGGACGATCATCGAACCGGGCTTTTCCACGTTCCCGGTGATTTCGAAGAGGGCGGATATCGCATGGGTCGCCGGAAGGGCCTCTTTGGTCATGTCAACGGCAAGACCCCACTGCATGATCGCGTTCTTGCTGTTGCCCAAGGATCGGGCGGCAGCCTTGATCTTGTCTGCAGGAACCCCGGTGATCTCTTCTGCCCGCTCAGGCGGATACTCTGAGACCCTTTCTGCAAGCTCGTCAAAGCCGTAGCACCATTTGTCAACAAAGTCGTGGTCGTAGAGGTCTTCCTTGATGATGACGTCAAGCATGGCCATGGCAAGTGCCGCGTCTGTTCCGGGGCGCAGCTGCAAGAAGTGCTCGGACTTATTTGCGAGCCACGTCCTTCGGGGATCAACTGTGATGATCTTCGAACCGCGCTTCATGCAATCGACGACCCAGTGGCCGAACAAGCCGTCGGAATTCGAAACGATGGGGTTGTTGCCCCAGAGAACTATCGTTTCCGGCAGCTCCCATTGCGGGTCGTCGTAGCGACCGGGGAGCACCTGAGAGAAGTCGCCGACCCAGAAGGCACCGGTCGTGGCGAAGCAGGCAGCAACGCGCGGAATGTAACAGGACGAGCCACTTACAGGATATACCCAGTTAGGGCTTCCAAATGACCAGCAAAGCCGCGTGATGTACGTGGGGATGTCGCGCCCGGTCCCTTGCCAGAACGTCACCGATTCGGGGCCGAACTCCTCTTTGTAGCCGTTGAATTTCTGAACGATGATATCGTAGGCCTCGTCCCAGGTTATACGCTCGAAGGCATCCTTGCCGCGGTCGTCTTTCTTGCGCTTCATCGGATACTTCAACCGGTCTTTGTGGTTGACCGCTTCCTCCACTGCCAGGCAGCGTACGCATAGACGCCCGTTGTTATAAGGGTTTTCCGGATCGCCTTCGGCTTTAACAAAATTACCTTCCTTGTCGGTATACAGCAATACCCCACAGCCAATGTGGCATCCGGGGCCAGACCAGGCCGTCCCCCGTGTCACCGTCAGCCCGTCTTCTTCATACCTGAATGGTTTTTCATGTTCGATAAAGGTATAGCCTTTGTCTTCCATAATCTCACCTGCTCTCTCGTCTTTTGCTTTTGTTCTACCCCTATATGCCTGTCTCGCTCTCTTTCTCTCACCTCCCTATGGAGCAGGCTTTTTCGATCGCCATAAAAGCGGAAAATCTTGGCGTGTGTTGTGTGTGGAACGGTATGCCTATTCTCTGTCCAGAAAATGGCGGGCACAACGCAACGAGGGTATGAATGCGGCGAAACCTTATCATGTCGAGGGGCGGTTTCTTGTTGTTCGCGTCGCATATGACGCAGAGCCTGAGGCATTCATCACGTGTTTTGTCTAAAAGCTACTGAGGTGGCAACAAAACCGCTATACTACCAGGCAGAGGGTTTTGAGCGGTGGGAGCTGACACCAACCGGGTGCAGTGGGATCAACAGTACCCCCCCCATCTCATACAAACCCCTGGAAACATCAAGAAGATAAACAGATAAGGAGTGTGTAATGCCGGGGATCTCTTTTTATATCAAGACAGACTATGATTCGGCAAAGAACATGGCTGAAGCAACCCTTGCCAGCCATGGATTCACCCTTGAATACATCGACCCCTACAACTGTACCGCTGAGCGCGGCTCGAAAACGGCCACGATGCTCGCTGGCGCATTCGCCGGGAAGAAGAACCAGCACCTAGTGCTCAGCCTGAACTACAGCGCGTGGGACCAAGGCGGTCAGGTCTTCAACATATGCACGGCAAACACCGGTATGGCGGCCGGCGTCATCGGCGTAAGCAGGCTGCAGGATGCCTTCACAGACATCACCAACACCCTCCGGAATGACTTCACGCAAAACGGCGTCTATACGGGAGAAGCGCCCTACTAGCCAAAGCCACACCCCCCACGAGCAATGATGCGCTGCCGACCTCGGGCTTCATCTGCCGATATCGGCAGATGAAGGCGTCCTTGAAAGGGATGCCCTGGTTGGGCTGCTTAGACGACGCCTTCTACCGTGTCTGTGTTTTCCGAAAGAGGAGCCTCTTCGATGAGCTGGATGAGCTCTTCCCGCGAGTTTATTTCCAGCTTCTTATAAATGTTGTACACATGAGCCTTGACCGTATGGGACGATATGCAGAGCTTTTCCTGGATATATACATTCCTATGGCCCTTGGCCAGCATAAGGAAGACCTCGACCTGCCGGGAAGAAAGCCCTGCCTCTTCCGCCACGAGCGCACAGCGCGCCTTGAAATTCCCCGTGCCTTTTTGCTGGGCATGCTCGGCATCCGACTGCGCCGCCAGCAAGGAATCTTCTTCGGCAAGGTAATCCTTGTCGAATTTCACGAAAGTCACGATCAGCGAAAGCAAAACCGCCAAACCGAGCGAGATGAGGGGCAGAAGCGGGCTGTCAAACAGGTGCGACTGGGAAACAGCGACACCGATGCAGTACCCGATCACAACGCCTGTCAAAATAGGCCCCATCCCTCTGCCTATTAGATAGAAGGAGGCGACATCATAACGCTTGACCAGGCAGATCAGGGAATCGGTGCAGACGATGGTCAGGCAGACGAAGCAGGCCAACAGGATCAGGATACATACCACCTGCAACGGTTCGGGGACGAACGGCATAGGCAGCAAGCCGAGCACCAGGAACGGGAACAAAAACTGCTGGACCTTGCCATGCATCATCTTGCTCGTGTTCTTCCCCAAGAAGGGGATCATGAGGACAGCCCCGGCTATGATGGCAAGCGAGGCCCCCATGAAGACGAAAAGCGAAGACTCCACCAAAAACAGCCTCTGCATAGCGAGGCCGAACACCACGCAGTACACCGTATTGATGGTGTCGATAGGAAATGAAAGCCGATGCCGCGCCAGCGATTCTTTGCGCGACACAAAAGGTGCAGGAGGGGTCTCCCTGGTCAACATGTAAAGCAAGCCTAAGCTTACCGGGGTTCCTATGCCGATGATCACAATATTGATGATCGGAGGCATGTTGCAGAGGATGAAGTATCCCAATCCGCCCACGGCGACCGAACTGCACAACACGCGAGAGGCAAATCCTTTGACGAAGCCCGTCAACAGTTCGACCCAAAGCTCCATCAGGCAGCCGAAGCCGAATCCGGCGACCATCCAAATTACAAGCAGGAGCAGAACAGGGACATCCGCCCCATTTTCATACTGAACCAGTAAGGCGATGCTTGCCGCAAGCGAGCACGCAGTGGCGACAGCCCCTAGAATCCAGTGCCCTCGCTGCGGGGCAAAATAATCGCAAAAGCGCGAAATAATCAAGCTGCTCGCGACAAAACCTACACAAGTTGCCGCCGGAAGAAGGGACCAAGACCATATTTCTGTGGGAGGAGTATAAGAACCAATCAAGGGATCGTGCAGTAACACGGAGAAGAAACAGGTCCACAACAACGAGAAACCCGCTGTAATACTAATCAGCAGAGAGAAGTTTCCTTGCTCGCCTCGCTCGTATGATGGCCTTATTTCTGTTTGAGGAACCATAACACCTCTTGAGTCTATAAGCCTTTTTGCCTTATAGCCGATATTAGACTAAACCTCTTATTGCTCCGATATAAAGACTAGCCTAAAAGCCGATAGATTGACGCACCCGGTCTCTCTATGATCAGCCCATGCAGTCGACTCCATTATATATAAATGATCGATCATGCAGTACCTGCATATATATAAAAATTCGATTGCGTACAGACGAAAGAGAGAATGAGAGGAGAGGTGAAGTACATGGAAGACAAAGGTTATAAACTAGTCGAGTACGATCAGCCCTATAAGTACAAGGAAGGAGATTACACGGTAACGCGCGGAAGCGCCTGGACGGGTCCTGGATGCCATCTGGGATGCGGAGTGCTTCTCTACACCGACGAGAACGACAAGCTTGTCAAGGTCGAAGGCGACCCGGACAACCCCTACAACGAGGGACGTCTTTGCGTGCGTTGCTTGGATCTCCCTGAGGTTACCAACCATGAAGACCGCCTGCTCTACCCCATGAAGCGCGACCCGAAGGATCGCGGCAAGGATAAATGGGAGCGGATGAGTTGGGATGAGGCCCTGGATTACGTGGCGGAGAAGCTTATCGATATCCGCGACAAATACGGCGCCGAAACCGTGATCTTCGGCCAAGGCACGGGACGCGACATCGCATCGTGGATCACACGCCTTGCCTGGTCATACGGCTCACCGAACTATTCATGCTTCGGCCTTTCCGGTCTTGCCTGTTATCTGCCCCGTATCGCCGGAATGGCTGCGACAAGCGGCGGCTACACCGTGGCCGACTGCGCACAGGGCTTCATCGACCGCTATGACAACCCCGCATACAAAGTGCCCGAGCTCATGGTTATCTGGGGCAACTACCCGCTGACCGCGAACTCTGACGGCTTCTTCGGCCATTGGGTCATCGACCTTATGAAGCGCGGCATGAAGATCATGATGGTCGACCCACGCGTGACGTGGCTTTCCCTCAAGGCAGAAGCGCATCTGCGCCTGCGCCCCGGTACCGACGCAGCCCTTGCCCTTGGCATGATGAACGTCATTATCAACGAAGACCTCTATGACCACGACTTTGTTGAGAAATGGTGCTATGGCTTCGACGAGCTTACCGAACGGGTCCAGGAATATCCTCCCTCTAAAGTAGCTGAAATCACCTGGGTACCCGAAGAAGAGATCATCCGCGCTGCACGCATGATCGCCACGAGCAAGCCTTGCGCGATGCAGTGGGGTCTTGCGGTCGACATGGTGCGCGAGGCGCTTCCTGCAGGCCACGGCATTGTCGGCCTGTTCCAGATCACCGGGAATATCGACGTCCCCGGCGGCAATATATTCCCCGTCGAGATGCTTGCCTACTCGGGCGGTTGGGGTGCAGACCTCATCAGCGACGAGCAGAAGGCGAAGCGTATCGGCCTCGAGCAATACCCTCTTCTGAGGCTTGGCTTCCAGGTCGCCTCATCCGACGAGCTGCTCAACACGCTTGAAAGCGACGAGCCCTACAAGATGCGCGGCATCTGGCTCCAGACCAACAACGTCATCGCCTGCATGGGTGCCGAGCCGCAGCGCGTGATGAAGTCCCTGCTGCGCCTTGAGTTCAACGTCGTGGTAGACCTGTTCATGACGCCGACCGCCATGGCCGTTGCCGACGTGGTGCTGCCTTCTTGCACCTATCCTGAAAAGGACGGACTCCGAATTGGTGACGGGCTGCAGCGCGGCGAGGTCATCAACAAGGTCACGCAGATCGGCGAGGCGAAATCCGATGCCGAGATCAACCTCTTGTTGGGCAAGCGCCTCAACCCTGATGCCTGGCCATGGGAGACGATCGAGGAGATGCTGAGCTCGATCATCGAGAGCACGGGCATGAACTTCTCCGAAATGCGCGAGAATGCCCCGATCTATTTGCCCTTCGAGTATCGCCGCCACGAAAAGGGTCTGCTGCGTCCTGACGGCCAGCCTGGCTTCAACACCTCCACCGGGCGCATCGAGCTGTGGTCCACGTTCTACAACAAGTGCGGCCTCGATCCCATGCCGTATTTCGACGAGCCCAACCCCGGCCCCAATGCAACGCCTGAGCTGATGGAAGAATTTCCGCTCGTATTGACCACGGGTGCCCGTCGCTGGTGCTCGTTCCACTCAGAGCATCGCCAGATCAAGCGCCTGCGCGCCATGGATCCCGATCCGCGTATCGAGGTACATCCTGAAACAGCCGAGCAGTACGGGCTTGTCCAGGACGACTGGGTATGGGTTGAGAACCAGATGGGCCGTGCGAAACGCCGCGTAAGGATCACCCCGATCGTCGATCCCCGGGTCGTTGCCTGCGACCACGGCTGGTGGCTG
>JAVBQH010000043.1:0-7359 GCA_031549175.1 Raoultibacter sp. | reverse complement strand
CGCCAAGCCGTGGTCATCGCCCTGTTCTTCGGAGTCTTCCAGGCGGTGATGCCCCTGATCGGGTGGGCCAGCGGCATCCAATTCCAAGAATACATCACGAGCATCGACCACTGGATCGCCTTTGCCCTGCTTGTCTTTATCGGCGGGAAGATGCTCTTCGACGCCTTCCGCGGATCCGATGAGGGGGAGGACTGCGTTGACAAGAAGCTCGATATCAAAGAGCTGCTCCTGCTGGCGGTCGCAACCAGCATCGACGCGCTTGCCATCGGCATCACCTTCGCATTCCTGCAGGTGGATATCGTGTCTGCGGTGCTGATGATCGGCTGCATCACCTTCGGCCTGTCCTTTGTGGGCGTCGTGGTCGGCAACAAGTTCGGGTCACGCTATGAAAAGCCCGCCACCATCATCGGAGGCGTGGTGCTGATCCTGATCGGCCTCAAGATACTCCTCGAGCATCTCGGCATCCTCGGGTAATTCGAAAGCTGCGCCCCTCCGGTATTGCCCGTATTTCACGTGAAACATCTGTTCGTATATCCATATTCTGGGAGTCGATACTCAGGGTATGCCTTCGTTCGGGAAACGCCTTCGTCCGGGAAAGCCTTCCTGCACTATCGAAGCATGCATTCCAAAATGGCCTTCTGGAAACAGCAAAGCACAACATTGTTTCACGTGAAACAAAAGTTCTAAACTAGCAGTTGAAAACAAGAAATCCGTAAGGTTTGCGCAAGGTTTTTGGGAGAATTCCGCAAGGCCTGGGCAAGGCAGGCGGGAGATCGCCGGGAAAACCCTGCCGATCCGACGCAAGGACGGCGCAAGCCAGGGGCAGGCCCTGGGTAGGCATCATGCCCTACACAGGATAGCTGCCGAGCACCTTCACCTCGCGAAGCTTCAGGCGCAGGCAGTTGAGCGCCGTCTGGACCTCGGGGTCTTCCGCAGAGCCGGCAAGGTCGATAAAGAACATGTAGTCGCCCAGGGCCTGCTTCGTCGGCCGTGACTGTATCTTGGTCAGGTTGATGCCCGCATAGGCGAACTCGGAGAGGATCATCAGCAAGGCGCCCGTCTTGTCCGCCTTCAAGAACAAGGCGAGGGAGGTCTTGTAGGTGTCGCCTGTGAAGACCTGCGGGGCATTGCGAGGTGCGATCAGGGCGAACACGGTCTGGTTTCCGAAATGGTCCTCGATCTGCTCGTCGAACACCCGCGCCCCGTACAGTTCGGCGGCGAACGCGTTTGCGATACCCGCGATATTCTTGCTGCCTGCGGCCAGGCGGGCGCTTTCCGCAGTCGAGGACGTGGTGATGGTCGTGCGGCCCATCAGCTTCTCGTTGAGGTAGCGCCGGCACTGCGCGAGTCCTTGCGGATGCGAGGCGACCGTGTCGACGTCCTCGATGCGTGCGTCAGGGTGGAGCAGCAGGCAGTGGTGGATGTCGAGTACCTCTTCGCCAAGGACGGCAGCGGAGCTTCGGACGGCGAAGTTGTCAAGCGTGGCGGTGACGGCGCCTTCGAGGGAGTTCTCGGTCGGCACGACGCCGAAATCGCAGCGCCCCCGTTCGACCTGGTCGAACACCTCATCAAGCGAGCCGCACTCGACGAGTGCCGGGTCCGTCAACCCCATGCGGTCTGCAAAGGCGCGGACGGCCTCGTGCGAATATGTTCCTGCAGGGCCTAGGTATGCGAATCTCTGTGCTTCAGCCACGGGTTTCCTTCTTCTCGTCGTCTCTGGGACACGCAACGATACGCTGCGTGTACGGCAATCCTCGATTGGTAGGCAATGCGCTATCATACCAAAGCATCACCGCCGCCTGAAAACAACAGGCCTATTTCTTAGACGTCTGTTTCATGGAGGCGAACACTACGATACCATGACAGGTGCCCTTTTGAAGGGGCACAGGGATAGAGGCGGCATGCTTTTCACAGGAAACGTATTGCGGCCAGGCCGGATTCGGCACATACATGGCCGCCGGCATCCAAAGTACAGGAAAACACCGACAAGGAGGAAGCATGGAACTCAAGGGAAGTAAGACCGAGGCGAATCTGTGGTATGCGTTTGCGGGCGAGTCGCAGGCGCACACGAAATACGAATACTATGCAAGCCAGGCGAAAAAAGACGGCTACGTGCAGATCCAGAACATCTTTCTCGAGACCTCGAAAAACGAGGCCGAGCACGCGAAGCTTTGGTTCAAGGCCTTGCACGGCGGTGCCGTCCCGGCCACGATCGAGAACCTTGCCGATGCCGCCGCGGGCGAAAACGAGGAATGGACCGAGATGTACGCCGAATTCGCCAAGGTGGCCCGCGAAGAGGGCTTTGACGACCTTGCAGACGCCTTTGACGGCGTGGCCGGCGTGGAGAAGGAGCATGAGGCGCGCTACCGTACCCTGATCGAGCGCATCAACGCAGGCGAGGTCTTCAAGCGCGGCGACGTGTATGCGTGGAAATGCAACAACTGCGGGCACATCCACATGGGCACCGAGGCCCCGGAGCTCTGTCCCGTATGCGACCACCCGCGCGACCACTTCGAGATCCGCAGCGAGAACTACTAGGCGGGCATGAAAAGCCCCTAGAGAAGTAGGTTTTCGAGGACGGGCATGGGGGGAGCCCCCCGGCGCCTGTCCTCGATCAATATATGTTACGACTTCACTTTTCTGTAACATTTTGATGCCATTTGCGGCGAAAACATCTCATTTGGCTTCCGTGTGGCGACTTTGTGTGCAGCCCTCAGCGAAAATACTCATCAGTAAGTAGTAAGGCGAGAACACCTGAGGAGGTGTGCACATGGAAAAAGAGGCCAATTCATCAGAGTTTATGGAACTGCTCGAATCCCGCGGGGTTACACGACGCAGCTTCATGAAGCTTTGTGGTGCTCTTGCGGCGGCAGCCGGGTTGTCCCATCTGGCAATTCCGCAAGTTGCCCAAGCCGTGGAAAGCGTGATTGGCAATGCACAGGGGAATCTCTATCCGGTCATCTGGATAGAAGGTGCTTCATGCACCGGCTGTACGGAATCCTTTGCGCAAGTCGAGACACCGGACGCGGCAACAGTAGTCCTGGAACTGATCTCACTCAACTACAGCGAGACCCTTTCCGCAGGTGCTGGCTGGTCGATTGAGGAAGCCAAAGAGCAGACCATCGAAGCAGGCAAGCACGGCTCACCCTATATCCTTATATATGAGGGTGGCGTATTGGAAGGATGGGGTGGCGAGGCCCTCCGCGTCGCCAACAAGACGGGCATCGACCATCTGGTCGAGGCTGCCGAATCAGCCAAATACGTGGTTGCCCTGGGCTCATGCGCCGTCAACGGCGGCTGGATGGCGGCTTATCCGAACCCGTCTACCGCACTCGGCGTCCAGGCGTATCTCAAGAAGGCCAACATCACGACGCCGGTCGTCAACATCCCCGGCTGTCCTTCAAATCCAGAGCACCTGACCGCCCTTCTGGTCGACGTGCTCATGCTCAAGCAGCTCCCGGCGCTCAACGACATGAACAAGCCGGCCGTCATCTTCGACCAGACGGTTCATGACAACTGCCAGCGTCGCGGCCATTTCGAGAACGGCGAATTCGTCTACAAGTTCGGCTCCAAGGAAGAGGCCTTGGGTTATTGCCTCTATCCTGTCGGCTGCCGCGGTCCTCAGACCAAGGCCAATTGCGGCGTTGTCCGTTGGAACAACCGACGCAGCTGGTGCATCGAATCCGGCGCCCCGTGCATCGGTTGCTACGAGGCAAACCCCTTCAACTCAGGCGACAACTGGGTCGAGGTCAACACGCCCTTCTTCGATCGCCATCGCGACCTCCGCGTGGGCGGGCTGGTGTTCCAGCCAGGCACCATCGCACTCACCGTTACCGGCATCGTTGCTGCAGCACTGATCGTCCACGGCTTCGGCATGAAGATGTCCGGGCGCACTGACGGCGGCGCCGATTTCGAGAAGGTCCGCAAATGGGACGCAGAGCACCCCGATCAGGCTATCGGGCAATACGATATCGCTGCCGAAGAAGAAGCTGAGGCAGAATGGGAAAAAGACTATGAGGATTCGAAGGGAGGTAAGGCCTAAATGACTCGTTCAATCATTGACCCGATCACACGTATCGAAGGTCACCTACGCGTCGAGATGGAAGTCAACGACGGTGTGGTAAGCGACGCCTGGGTATCAGGCGGCTGCTTCCGCGGCATGGAATTGGTCGTTCAAGACCGCACTCCCGAAGATGCGGCTCAGATCGTCCAGCGTATCTGCGGCGTCTGCCCCGTATCGCATGCACAGGCCTCCGCCATCGCCGGCGAAAAGGCCTATGGCATCACCATCTCCAACAACGCCCGCATCATCCGCAACATCCTGGAGGGCGCGCAGTTCCTGCACAGCCACATCCTGTGGTTCTACAACCTTGCGGCGCTCGACTACGTCAACCCGCTGAACGCCCTCAAGGCAAACCCTGTTGCGGCGACCGACCTTGCCATGAAGGCGGGGACCTCCATGTTCTCCGACCTCAAGGTCTTGCAGCAAAAGCTCAGCAAGTTCGCAGCCAACGGGCAGCTCTCGATCTTCTCGGGCAACTGGTTCAAGAACGGCCAGGCAGACACCGAGTACAACCTGCCTCCCGAGCTCGACCTCATCTGCACCGCCCATTACCTCGAGGCACTGAAGATGCAGGCCCGCTCCTCAGAGATCGCCGGCCTTCTGGGAGGCAAGATGCCTCACATCATGACGGTGACCCCGGGCGGCACCTACTGGGTCCCCACCGACCAGAAGCTTGACGACCTCTGGGCGATGGTCAACGAGATCTATGACTGGGTCTCCACCACCATGGTCCAAGACACCTTGGCAATTGCGCCGTACTACACCGACGCCCTGAAGTTCGGCAAGGGCTGCGGGCGCTATGTCGCCTGGGGTGTTTTCGAGCGCCCCGACATGCAGATGAACGACCGCTATCTGCCGGCAGGCGTCCTTGACAACAACCTCAACCTCTCCGACGTCGTCGAGAGCAAGATCACCGAATACATGGGCCACTCCTGGTATAAGGGCAGCAATACCTACACCTCGCCCTACTTCGTCACCGAGCCCGAGTACACGGAATACTACAAGGGCGATACCGACGTGATCAACGACCGCTACACCTGGGTCAAGGCACCTGCATATGACGGCAAGTGCATGGAGGCCGGCGGACTCGCCCGCATCCTCGTCGCGTACAAGCGCGGCGTGCCCTTCATCGTCGAGAACGTTAACAGCCTGCTTGCAGCGCTTGGTGCGCCCGGCAACATCGCCGCCGCCCAATCGACGCTTGGCCGTACGGGTATCCGCCAGATCGAGACCCTTTATGTCGCAACCCTTATGAAGGAATGGGTCCAGGAACTGATCGAGGCCGTGAAGAGCGGCGACTCCGAATACTTCCGCGAGCCTCCCAAGATCAGCGGTTCCGGAACCGGCTTCTGGGAAGCCCCCCGTGGCGCCCTGTACCACTCCGAGAAGGTCGAGAACGGCAAGATCAAGGGATACCAGATCATCATCCCGACCACCTGGAACCTCGCACCGAGGGACGAGGCCGGCGTCAGCGGGCCTATCGAGCAGGCGCTCGTCGGCGTTCCTGTCAAAGACGTCATGATGCCGATCAATGCCCTGCGTACCGTACACAGCTTCGACCCCTGCACCGCCTGTGCCGTGCATGTGTCCGAGCCTGCGACAGGCAAGCATTTCGAGACCGTCACCAACCCGTGGGGGGTGAAGTAAGATGGCCCATCTAGCACATTACAAAGAAGCGCATCCGATGCCCTTCGTCGTTACCCACTGGATCAACCTGGCTTGCATGGTCGTATTGATCATCACTGGCTTCTGCATCCACTTCCCGTTCTTCCCCTATTTTGAGGGAATCGCACGTGGCCTGCATGTATTCTGCGGTTTCGTCGTCCTGATCAATGCCATCGTCCGTGTGATCCTCGCGTTCTTCGTGAAGTCGGCGCCTACCGGCGGCACCCGCAAGGTGGTTCCCGACTACAAGACGTGGCTGCCCCAGAAGGACAATCGTCACCAGGCCGGCGCTTGGATCAAATACTACCTGTTCCTGAAGAAGGACCATCCTTTGGGCGCCAAGCTCGGCGTGCCTCAGAAGATCTCGTACCTTTTGATCCCGGTCCTCATCATCATCATGGCCTACACCGGCTTCTGCCTCTGGGGCCCGACGATGGACCTGCCCTTCTTCGCCGCAGGCATCAACCTGGTCGGTGGCGCGATGTCCATGCGTATCATCCATTACTTCTTGATGTACGTGTTCATCTGCTTCATCTTCCTGCATGTCTACCTTGCGAACATCGAGGGCTTCGAGCCTTCCAAGCTCATGCTGTTCAGAAAAGAGCATGGCGGGCTGGTCTATGATCCCGACAAGCACTCTATCGTCGGCGAGGACAACCTTGACGACAAGCACTAGGTAACTGCGCCAGTGCAAGAAGCGCACCGAAGAGGGCTCGGAGAAATCCGGGCCCTCTTTTTGGGCAGACAGGCCCTTCTGCACGCCCCGGTTTCCGCCCAATGCGCCCCGCATATCGTATATCGGCGCCTTCCGTAAAGCCCAAGGTCCGTGGCTCCTCTATAATGCGTAGGAAAGCTCTGTAGAGGGGAAGGCGTTAAGATGGAACTTGCTCAGGAAAAAGGACGGCCTATGGCAGAACTCACCGATGAAGAGGTGGCACAGGAAAAAGAATTCCTGGAAGGGATTCCCCGGCTGAATATCGGCGCCCTCTTTCTCCCGCCGATCTGGGGGCCGGCGCATGGGATATGGATCACCATCCTCTTCTATCCGATATGGCTCTTCGCAGACAACGCTTTCTATGCAGCCTTTACCGAACAAACGCCCATGTCGATCATATTCGCGGCTATCATCTTCGTCAGCTTGGCTGCCGTCACGGTCGTCTTCTCCATCCTGGGGCAGCCTTATGCGGCCCACCGGGCGGCGGAGAAGGGGCTTACGAAAGGCGAATACCTGAAAAGGCAGCGCGTCTGGGCGATCGTCAGCGTGATCGTGGCCTGCGTGATGATTGCGCTCGCAACGTATTATAATCTGGCTATCAGGCCTGGCCTGGCAGGATAGTTTGTGTCAGGGCACGCCCCACGGCGTATCGCGGTCATCTGCGTGGGAAACAAGCTCATGCTCGACGAGGGTATCGGGCCTGCCGTATACGACGAGCTTGTCGCCTGCTATGACTTCCCCGACCAGGTGAGGCTTTTCGATGTAGGATGCATGGGGCTCGACATGCTGCCCTACGTCGAGGAATTCGACCTGCTGGTCACCGTCGACGCGGTGGAGGATACAGGCAAGGAGCCCGGCACCATCTTCCGATTCGTTCCTGAAGACATGGCGCGCCATTCAGGTGCCATGGCCTCCC
>JAVBQH010000033.1:0-11381 GCA_031549175.1 Raoultibacter sp. | reverse complement strand
GCCCTTGCCCGCCATGGTTTCCAGGAGGACGGTGGTGGTCTGCTCCGGCCGCATCACCGCGTTCAGGCGCAGGGCGACGGCGGCGATGCCGGCCTCCGCGCCCCTGCCGCCGTGGCTGCCGGGATGGAAGTTGTAGAGGTTGCCCGGCGTGCGTTCGAGCCGGGCCAGGTCGTCGGCCATGGTCTCCTCGACGAAGCGGATCAGCCGCGGCTCGTCGGAGGCGGGGTTGAGGGTGTAGGAGGCGTGGGCGAGGATGACGCCGATGCCGTGGCCGGCGGCGTAGCCGCGGAAGGCGGCGATGTCGGCGGGGTCGAGGGCCTTGGCGCTGCCGCCCCGGGGATTGCGGGTGAAGAACTGGAAGGTGTTCGCCTCGATGGACACCGCGGTCTTCGCCATTGCAAGGAAGCCTTTTGCGACCGAGAGGTGACAGCCTATGGTGAGTATTCCGTCATACATGATGTTCCCTCGTCAATCAGCCTTTCGCGCAAGCAGCTCTTGCGCATGCGCCAATGTGCTCTCTGTTACCTCTCCCGAAAGCATCCGCGCGATCTCTTCTGCCCGGGCCTCGGCGGTGAGCTCGGCGAGCACGGTCTCGGGAAGGCCGTCTTCTGAATGTTCGTTCTTGCTTACCTGGTAGTGGGTTTCCCCTCTGACCGCGATCTGGGCGAGATGGGTTACCACAATCACCTGATGGGTCTTCGCAAGGTCGGCAAGCACCTGGCCGAGCGCGACTGCCGTCGCGCCCCCGACCCCGGCATCCACCTCGTCGAAGATCAAAGTCTCGACCTCGTCTGCCTCACCGAGCACCGCCTTGATCGCCAGCATCACGCGGCTCATCTCTCCACCCGAGGCAATGCGTGCCAGCGGGCGTGCCTGCATGCCTTCTGCCGGAGAAAACTGGAACTCTACCTGGGACGGCCCCATCTTCGTCCATGCGCCGCGCACGAGTGGGGAAAAACCGCACGTGAGCGAGGCACCGGCCATCTCAAGGCGCTCCATCTGCCTGTTCACTGCCTCGGCGAAGAGCGGGCCTTTGGCCGCACGGACGTCATCAAGCGCCACGGCCGCCTCCTGCAGATCAGTTTCGGCCTGGTCAAGAAGTTCTTTTGCACGACGCTCCCGCTCTGCCGAATCGTCGACCATCGCAATCAGCTCGGCGGCCTCTGCCCGTTTTGCGAGCACCTCATTCATGCCCGGCCCATAGCTTCTCATAAGGCCCTGCAGGGCGGCGATGCGCTCCTGGTTTGCCGCAAGCGTCTCGGGGTCGAACTCTATCGCGTCGCAGTAGCTGCGTGTGCCGCGGGCAACGTCTTCGAGGACATAGCTTGCCTCGCGCAGGGTCGAGGCGTAATCCCCCAGCTTGCCATCGATCTTCGCCAGGCCGTCAAGCGCAACGGCTGCTTCTGAGATGGCGTCGATAGCCCCCGAATCGCCGGATAAAGCCTGATGGGCGGCTTCTGTTGCGTGGGCCAAAGATTCGGCATGCTCGCTTATGGACAAGGAATCGACGAGCTCTTCGTATTCCCCGTGCTGGGGATCGACGGCATCGATGCGCTGCACGGTAAAACGCGCCTCGTCCAACTTCGCCGACGAGGACTGTGCGAGCTCTTGGATATGCTGGAGGGCTTCCGCGGCCTGGTCTGCCCGATCCAGGGCACTTTGGTATTCTTCCAAGGCCGGGGCGATTGATGAAGACGCCCAGGCGTCAAGCATGTGAACATGGGTTGCGGGCTTCATCAGACGTTGGTGCTCATGCTGGCCGCACAGGTCGACCAGGGGGCCAATTTTTGTCTGGAGCTCGCCCACGCTGGCCATCGCCCCGTCGATCGAGACACGTGATCGGCCGTCCGACCCGACCTTGCGCGACACGACCATTTCGGATTCGGCATCAAAGAAACGACCTTCGACTTGGAGCGACTCGGTGCCCTCACGTACCATCGAGGCATCGGACCTCTCGCCACAGAGCAGCTTGCACGCTGAGAGCAATGCGGTCTTGCCTGCCCCTGTTTCGCCCGTGAGGACCGTCAGCCCTTTTGCGGGCACAAGGACAGCTTCGCGGATGAGCGCGATGTTTCGTGCATGAATTTCATCTATCATCAGATATCCTTCCACACTTATATGGTCTAACCGCAAACCCTGGGAAGCTGCCTCTATGATAAAACAAAACCCGCCTCTTGTATCTTGGGCGTTCTCTGCTTTTTCGCACGTGCCGGACAACGGTTTTGCGAAAAGGCTTTGAGCCCGTTCCAAATCCGAAGGGGGCCCGGGAGAGCCTTGCCCGAAAAAAGGTAACGGTACCGGAAATGTTGGAGGAACCATGTGCCATGCAAGGTATGCTTGGGGTACCGAAACGATTGGGATCGAACGTACATGAAACGAATTCTCCTATTATGTTGCGCCTGGCTTGCATGCATCTTGGGATGCATAGGCATCTTCATGCCGGTGCTGCCCACGACCCCGTTTCTTTTGCTGTCGGCCTTCCTTTTCGCCCAGTCATCCCCCCGCCTGCACAGTTGGCTTCAGTCGACGAAGCCCTACCAGACATACGTCGTCCCTTTCAAAGATGCAGGCGGGATTACCATGGGCGTGAAGATCCGGATCCTCCTGATTTCCTATGCCGTCATGGGAGTAAGCGCGTTTCTGGTTCCCCGGTGGTATATCTGGGTTGTCCTTGGCTGCGTTGCAATCTTTCTGCTCTACCTCATGCTGATCCGCATCCCCACGGTTACACCAGAAGAAATAGCGCTTTTCAGAAGGCAGCAAGAAGCCGACTAGCGTACCAGGGCGGTGAGACAGAGGGGCAGGCCAAGCGTGTGCAGGGGGCCAGGCCCTTTGGTTTATGCTGTGTAAACTTTCAGTGCGTCGCGTAGGAACTCAGCCATGCCCGGCCTGATCTTTTCGTAATAGGCCTTGAAACGGTCGTCGCTTGCATACATCTCGCCAAGGCTCCTATGCGCCTCTTTTGAATAGGTGCCGTCCTTCCAAAACATGATGAGCCATTCTCGGTGGAGGTCACAGGCTTTTTGGGCCTCTTCGCACGCAGGGTCGCCTTTATCCATGGCTTCGGCGAAAAGCCCGTTCATCCTTGCTTCGATGTCTTTGTTTTGCCGGTATTTCTCCTCGGTCATGTTCATCATCTTTGCATTGCTGGCATCGATCGCATCATCGCCATACTTCTCGCGAATCTCGTTGCCGTATTTTTCCTCGTTTTCATCAACCATCTTCTTTTTGAAACTTTCGAACTTCTCTTTATCGTCCATGATAGGTCCGCCTTCCTGGGCCGCCAAGGTCTTTTCCACATTGGCTATCAGCCTGTCGATTCTTGTTCTTTGCATCCTCAGTGACTGCAGGTGGTCCTGCAAAGCCTGACACGCATCGAAGTCAGGATTGTCTAGGATGCCCTTGATAGCGGTGAGGTTCATGCCGATTTCGCGGTAAAGGAGGATCTGCTGCAGGCGGTCAACCTCGGGCACCCCATAGCTGCGGTAGTTGTTGCTTTGCCGTATAGGCTGTAACAAGCCAAGCTCATCGTAGTAATGCAAGGTGCGCACGCTTACACCCGAAACCTCAGCCAGCTCATGTACCGAATAGCTTGTATGGTCTGCCTTCATTTTGCCCTCTCACCTTTACCGGTGGAACCTAGTTCCCAACCGCTGTGCCCAGCATAAACTATAACGTAACGTGAGAGTCAACAATGATTTTCAAAAAAACCGCCCGCATCGACGGATGCCGTTCGGAAACGCACGTCGGGCAGCATTGATTCTATATACCCCAGGCTAATTATCGTGCAAACATCAGCCGCTCGCTGTTGAACATCCGCTGCAAGACGATGACCCCGATCCCGGCATATACGACATTCGACACGATGCAGGCAACAACGTTGACCGGCTGGAAATCGAAGGTAAATATCCCGATCATGCATTGGACGCTGTTGTAAAGCGGGATGAAGTAATAGCCGAGGCCGCTTTGGGCCCCGTTTCCAAACATGCCCAGCAACCCGACGGCCATGACCACGATCATAAGCGGGGTCAGGTACAGCTGTGCCTCCTTGGTCGTCTTTGCGAGCGCCGACACGATCGTGATGAGCGCAACGATGACCAGGGTCGTCGAAAGCACGACAAGCGCCAGCAAGAGATACTCCGTCGTCCCATAGATGTTGAGGTCAAGCTCGCCTCCGGTAAGGTTCGGCAGGCTTGCAAATATCCCCACCACGCTTGATGCGGCGATCATCAGCCCGATCAAGGTCAAGGCGAATATCTTCCCAAGCGCTATGTCGCTGCGCTTGATCGGGGTCGCAAGCAAGGTCGCCATGGTGCCGCGTTCTTTCTCTCCGGCAATCGCCTCGGCCGCAATCGACATACAGCCGCTGAACAAAAGGATCAGAAGGATCATCGGTACGATAGATACCATGAGCGTGGCCGCCCGGCTCCTACTGTCCGAAACGTCGTACTGCTTCCCTTCCATATTGATGTCGAAGCGGTTGGAAAGCGACGACTCATAGGCGTTGAGCAGCGAGGTGAAGCCCGCATAGGCAGCGCTTGAAGCAGGTTCCGTCGAATCGTAGTACAGCTCGACCTGGGGGGCTTGGACCCCACTTGCCGGGTTATAGCCTGCCACTGCCGCATCGAAATCTGAGGGGAACACCGCCACCAGGCTGTAGTCGCCGTTCTTGATCGCATTCTGCATATCAGATGAGCTGGGAACAGATTCGATGGGGATCAGCGTCATGCCCGCATCCTGGGCGACGGCCTCGATGCTTTGCGGGAGCGAGACGACCGCGACCTTGAGAGTCTCGTCCTTGTCCTGGCTCGTCATGTTGGTGATCGCCGTGCCCATAAACGACCAGAGGGCAAAGATCAGCAGGCCAGGAAGCACTATCGCAATAACGGCGGATGCCTTGTTGCTGAAGAAGCGGGCAAGTTCTTTTTTCGCTATGGTAAGGACGTTCCCCTTCATTGCGCATCACCTGCCACCGAGCTGTACAGGTCGAAGAAGGCGTCTTCGAGGGATTTGCCGCCTGAGACATCGGCCATCGTCCCGCAGGCCGCCATACGGCCGTCGATGATCACCCCGACCCGGTCGCACACTTTTTCGACAAGGCTGAATATGTGGGTCGACAAGATGATGGTCTTGCCTTCCTGCCTGAGATCCCCCAAAAAATCGGTGACAGTTTTCGCTGTGATGACATCGAGGCCGTTTGTCGGCTCGTCGAAGATGACGACCCGGGGGTCATGGACCAATGAGATGGCCAAACTGGCCTTTTGTTTCATGCCTGTTGAAAGGTCTGCAATTTTCGTCTCGGCGAAGCTGTCAATCCCGAAACGGACAAAGAGGTCCTTCTTGCGCCTATCCCGGTCATCGTGATCGACGTGATGCAGTTCGGAGAAGAAGTCAAAGAGGTAGTCCGGCGAGAAGACCTCTTCGAGCTTGAGCTCACTGGTCAGAAAGCCGATCGTCTTTCTGACGCTCATGGGATCCTCGACAATGCTGGCACCCTCGATAACAGCATCGCCGGAATCAGGCTTGATCAAAGCTGCAAGCATCCGTAATGTCGTGGTCTTCCCTGCGCCGTTCGGCCCGAGGAGGCCGAATATCTCTCCGCATACGACGTCGAACGACACGTTGTCGACAGCAACCTTGCGCTGTTTGTCCGTATGCTCGATTCTTCGTTGCTTGGCTGAAAGGAGATAGGTCTTCCGTAAGTCTCGTACCTCTATCGCGTTGGCCATGCTCTTCTTCCTTGGTCGCGGTCTGTTCGTGGCTTAGGCTTCCAGGCTAGCATAAAGACGGCTGGGTTTCTTTGAAAGATGTGTGATTTCCCAGGCGGGCGGCAGGCCTCACGCGGCACTTTTATGTGAAAAAGCCCGTTCGTTACCAACCGGTAAGACCCTTGCCACCTGTTCAGAACAAGCAATTACTATACTTTTTGACAAATGCCTTGTCGAAAGGAAGGCCCTTATGAACAGCGCCCTTACATTGACCGATTTCAACCCCCTTCTGTTCAGCGATAACGAGATGCCGAAGGTGTCGCTTTATATGCGTACCCATCGATTCGCGCCGGAAAACAGGCAGGATCCGACGACCTTCAAGAACCTCCTCGCGAAAATCGAGTCGGATTTATCGGATGGCTTCGACAAACGCTCGTATATGCCCATAACGGAGAGCCTCACCTCACTCCTCGAGGATCCCAACCGAAGCTTGTGGAGGCACAACAAAGAAGGACTCGCCGTGCTTGCCGACCAAGGCGCCACCTACGTCTACCATCTTGACTACCCCGTCGACGAGATGGCCGTCGTATCCGAAAGCTTCCAAATAAGGCCCCTGATTGAAAACTTCCAGTATGGTGCCCACTACTACCTGCTTGCCATTTCTTCGAAAAGCTTCGATCTTTGCCTTGGAGATTTCCATTCGCTCACCAGGCTCGAGATGCCGGAAGGGGTTGAGCGCGAGTTCAGCAAGGTCTTCGACGACTTCGACAACACCTCGACGATCAATGTAGGCTCCTTTGCCGGCATGGACGGCCGGTTTTACGGACGAGACTCGAAAAGCGAGGTCGTACAGAAAGAGACCCAGAAGTTCTTCCGTTATATCGACAAGGCGGTCATGGACCACTTTGTCAGCGAACACCGCTACCCCACCGTCCTTGTCGGACTGTCACAAAATATCTCCCTGTTCAGGTCGTTGTCTTCGATACCCACCTTGCTGGAACGGGAGGTTGAGAAATCCATCGACTCCCTGAGCGAAACGGAGGTCCTTGCTGAAGCGAGCGCCCTTATCAGGGAGGCGCAGGAAGCCGAAGTCGCCTCCCACGTCGAGGACTTCGGCCTTGCACACGCCCAGGGGCGTGCGGCACTCGACCCCCAAGAGATCGCACGGGCCCTTTTCGAACGAAGGGTGAGGACGCTTTTCGTTGAGAAGGGAAAGATCATACCGGGGCATTTTGATCAGGCTGAGGGGCGTGCGGTTATAAAAGGCCGCGACGGGTCAGGCTCCCATGACCTCGCCGACGACTTTGCGCAAGCTGCCTATCTGCAGGGGGGCGCCGTTTATGCGCTCGATGGCGCAACTATGCCGGGGGACACGGGCGTCGCCGCGCTGTTCCGCTATTGAACGAAGCGTACAAAAGGGCCTGACCCCTTTTCATGGTGAAGGCCGCAATGCCCTTACTGCTCAGCGTTGAAAAAGACCCTGAGCTCTTCCTTGCGCTCGGGTGAGATATCCTTCTTGGGGATGCCTTGGATTGCGCCTTCGAGCCCGGTCAAGGCATGGAGGCATAGACCCGGATCGAAGGCTTTCATCTTCAACCAGGCATTTTCTGCGCCCAGGAGGCGTAGTTCGTCCGAATTCGAAACCCCGGCCTTCTCAAGCAGCTCGACATTGTGTGGGCCGAGGTTCGGCAGGTCTATCAGTTGCATCGAAACCCCTCTCAAAATGCGGTCACGAACGGTTCGCCAACCATGATACCCGCTTTGCCTCGAGTGAGTTCTGTCAGCTTCTCAATAAGTGTTTGGCTTTCGGTATCGGGCACCAAGACCTTAAGGTCGACCTTTTCAGCAAAATCACTCTCGACCACCTTTGCCCCCGCCTGTTCTGCCAAGCGCAAAACCTGTTCATACAGCGTGTAGGGAATATGCAGGGTAAGTTCGACACAGCATGACATAACGGTGGAGTCGGCGGCGTCGAGGGCGCTCTTGGCTGCCAGCGTATATGCCCGCACCAGGCCGCCGGTGCCGAGGAGCGTACCACCGAAATACCGGGTAACCACAATGATGACATCGTGCAGCCCGGCATGTTGGATCGCCTCGAGCACCGGGAGGCCTGCAGTCTTTTGCGGTTCGCCATCGTCAGAATAGCGGATGCGGCCGCCTTCGCGCAGGACGTATGCATAGACGTTGTGCCGTGCCATCCGATGTTCAGAGCGGGTCTTCTCCAAAAATGAAAGGGCCTCTTCCTCTGATTCGACATGGGCGGCCTGCCCGATGAAACGGCTCTTCTTTTCAGTGATCTCCGCAGTTGAAGTACCTTTTATGGTTGTATATGGATCCATATTCCAACTGTACGCTAGAGTCCCCCCTTTGTCCAGGGCTCATGCGATACAATACGGGGGGATGAGGGCGGCGCGCTGCCGTACCATCAACCGGCATATTCAAACCACATCAGAAGGGCGGTCTCTTGAAGGCGATCATCCAGCGCGTCAAGAACGCACAGGTGGACATCGACAACCGAACCGTGGGGTCGATTCAATGCGGCTACCTCATCTTCCTTGGCGTCGGGCACGAGGATGACGCTGCAGATGCCCGGAGGCTCTGGTCGAAAATATACAGGCTCCGTATCTTCGACGACTCCCAAGGAAAAGCAAACCTGTCCCTTGCCGATGTACGGGGCGAGGTTTTGGTCGTATCCCAGTTCACCCTGTTCGCCAACTGCAAGAAGGGAAATCGGCCCTCGTTCGTGGAGGCGGCCTCCCCCGATAAGGCAAGGCAGCTCTATGAGCTGTTCGTCGAATTGGTCCGAGAAGACCTCGGGCAGGTGGAGACCGGCGAGTTCGGTGCCATGATGGATGTCTCGCTCACCAATGACGGACCGTTCACCATCGCGCTCGATACCGACACGTTATAGGGCCAAAGCCTCCTTCCACACATCGCGGCGGCCGGGCGCCAGGCGGCAATTGTTTCACCTGCATCGTTTTCTCCCCCTGTGAGGGAAATTGCCTGCTTTTCACGGTTGACTTCGTGTATTGCTCTGCTACACTCTTATGGATTCAAAGGCTCAGGCCACTATCTTGTGCCTGAGTGTCCAACGGCCAGATGAACTGAGGAGCTCTGTTTCGATGCTGCATTTCTTCCTGTAAAACTCGCCCTTACCAAGAGGCTGCGCTCGCTTGCCAGTTTGGCCGTATACTCGGTTGAACTGCAGAGGTGTTGCAAAGAGCAACCGGGAGTTCTCGATTTGGGCGGGTTTGCCACTCAAAGTTGCGCGGAATTCCAACCTGAATTGCTGGTAAAGAGTCTTACGCAACCTCACACTTTTCCTTAGCACACACCATACATCCTCAAGGAGTTTTACTAAAATGGAAGAAACATCCAAGCACCTAAGCGCCTCCGGGCGCCCCTTGCCCGACAGGTGGTTTACCGTCATTGCCGTTATCTGGGCCGGGCAAGCCGTATCGATGATAACGAGCTTCTCAGCAGGATATGCCGCCGTCTGGTATATCACCGAAACCACCGGCAGTGCCATGATGCTCGCCATTGCAAGCATCTGTGCCTACCTGCCCCAAGGACTGCTCTCCCCTTTCGGAGGGGTCATAGCCGACAAATACAACCGCAAGACCGTCATGATCATCGCCGACCTTGCGGTCGGGTTGATCTCGCTTATCCTCGGCATATTCATCTTCATCGGCAGCGCCTCCTTCGGGCTTATCCTTGTCATGATCATAGTCCGCAGCGTCGGACAGGCCTTCCATGGGCCTGCCATGATGGCCGCCATGCCCATGCTCGTCCCGGAAAAGCATCTGCTGCGGATCAACTCGCTTGACCAGCTGCTTATGAGCGTCGGAAGCATCGGGGCACCCGCGTTCGGCATATTCCTCTATACCACTATTGGCTTCTACTCAGTCATGTTTCTCGATTTCATCGGGGCACTCTTCGCGGCAGGCGGCCTCCTGCTTGCAAAGATCCCCACCACACATGATGAAAGCTCCGAGGACCAGCATGTCCTTGCGAACCTGAAAGACGGGTGGACCTCGCTTTCCACAAACCGGGGCCTGGTAGTCCTTATCATCGGCGTATCTTTAGGGATGGTCATATTTGCCCCGTTGGGCGCATTGTTCCCTTTGATGACCTTCAGCTATTTCGGAGGTGACGGCTATATGGCGGCATTGACCGAGGCGGCATTCGGGATAGGGCTCATGATAGGCTCGGGCATATTGATCGCCTGGGGCGGAGGAAAACGCCTGGCCGGTTTGATTGCCCTTGCCGCAGTCATCGTCGGCGCCGCGACCGCCGCATGCGGGCTGCTTTCCCCCTCGATGTTCACCGTCTTCGTCATCTTCTGCGTGGTCATGGCAATCGCCTGCGCTTGGTTCAACGGCCCGCTTATCACATTGGTGCAGAGGAACGTGCCGGAAGAGAGGATGGGCCGTGCTCTCGGCTTGACCACCGCATTGGTCGGCATCGCATCGCCCATCGGCATCGCCCTTGGAGGCATGCTTGCCGAAGCTATCGGCCTTGCCCCGTTTTTCCTGGTGGATGGTATAGCCTGCCTGCTTCTGGGCGTTTTTGTCTATTGTTTCAAGAGCGTGCGTGCACTTGACAAGCAGGCCCCCGCGCCCACAGAGGTACCGAACCAGGCAAGCACGGGCGAATAAGGGGTTTTGAAGTGGGACGAAAGGGTCTGTCCCTTTTGTCCCACGTGTCGCCCGAAGGCATCAGCGGCGCTTACGCACCCCGAAGGCGCTGCCTTTGCGCGCATCCTTCTTCAAACGCGCCAAGACGTCGTCTTCTGTCGACCCCTCCACCTGCGCGCGCAGCTTTACCACCTGGTCGCGCAAACGTGCCGCTTCTTCGTAATCCATGCTTTTCGAGGCGGAGGCCATGTCGTCTTCCATCGAGGTGATGATGCGGAGCACCTCTTCCCGGGATAGTGCTGCCAGTTCTTTGTTGACCTGCTCGGCTGTGGTATTGCCTACCTCGTCTTGCACATAGGCCATGATATCGTTGATGGCCTTCCGGATGGTTTGGGGCTCGATTCCATGCTCTTCGTTGTAGGCCATCTGTATCTCACGGCGGCGCTTGGTCTCGTTGATGGCACGGTCCATAGAATCGGTGATCTTGTCTGCATACATGATGACCTGCCCGCTTACATTGCGGGCAGCGCGCCCTATGGTCTGGATAAGCGAGCGCTGGTTGCGCAGGAAGCCTTCCTTGTCGGCGTCAAGTATTGCCACCAACGAAACCTCGGGCAGGTCAAGCCCTTCGCGGAGCAGGTTGATGCCTACAAGCACGTCGAATTTCCCAGCGCGCAGGTCATGCAGTATCTCGATGCGTTCTAGGGTCCCGATGTCGGAGTGCATGTAGCGCGAGTTGACACCCTGGTCGAGCAGATGGTCGGTGAGGTCTTCCGCCATCTTCTTGGTAAGCGTGGTAACCAGAACGCGCTCACTTTTCTTCACCCGCTCCCTGGCCTCGTCGATGATGTCATCGATCTGGGAGTCTGAAGGGCGCACTATGATTTCTGGATCAAGGAGGCCGGTCGGACGGATGATCTGTTCGACCAAGGCCTCGCTGACCTTTTCCTCGTAGTCGCCTGGAGTCGCTGAGACGTAGATGAACTGGGGTACCCGTTCTTCGAACTCATCAAAACGCAGTGGCCGGTTGTCGAGG
>JAVBQH010000025.1:0-4928 GCA_031549175.1 Raoultibacter sp. | reverse complement strand
ACGAACACGGGAACGCCGCAGATCCGCAAAAGCGTCACCACGTTCGCAGGGGTCCAGAGCTTCTCTTTTGCCGGCGCCTGTACGGTCATTCGCACTCCATATCGTAGAAGAGCGTGTCGGAGACGGTGGCTTTGACCAACTCCCCCGGTTTTCCTTGAGACAGGTAGCACACACCGTCCACCTCGGGGGCCTGGCATTGCGCACGGCCGACGAGCTGCCCGTCTTCCTCGAACCCAAGCACGAGCACCTCTATCTCCTGGCCGACTCGGTCTTCAAGCCGCTGAGGCCCCAAACTGTCGCCCAGATCGCGGATCGTCTGGGCGCGTTCCGTCTTCACCTCGTCATCTACCTGGTTTGGGAGGGCGGCCGCCCGCGTGCCCTCTTCGCATGAATAGGGGAACACGCCCACATAGTCGAAAGAGGCCTCCTCGACGAAGGCGCAGAGCTCGTCGAAAGCCTCCGCACTCTCTCCCGGAAAGCCGGCAATAAGGGTGGTCCTGAGCGTAGCGCCGGGGACGGCGCTGCGGATGCGGGCAAGCAGCGTGAGGAACTCCTCGGCTGACCCGGTACGGTTCATATCGGCAAGGATATCCCTATTTGCATGCTGCAGCGGGATGTCGAAGTACTTGCAGATGTTCTTATGCCTCGACATGACTTCGAGCAGTTCGTCCGTTATGCCCTCGGGCTGCAAATACATGACACGGAACCACGTGGAGCCGAAGGTACCGGCCAGCTCATCCAGAAGCCACGCGAGGCACGAGGGGGCCGCAAGGTCCTCCCCCCAGCGCCCGGTATCCTGCGCAATGAGGGTGATCTCGCGGACTCCGCCTGCAACCAGGCTGGCAACTTGCGCATGCAGGACTCCCGCCTCAAAGCTGCGGTATCCCCCCCGGATATAGGGAATGGTGCAATACGAGCAATATCGGTCGCACCCGTCCGAGATCTTTACATATGCGGCAAACCCGGGGCTAGTGCTTGAACGGGGTTTGCCTTGTTCAAGGCCTGAATCGCCCCTGTCCAAAGAAAGGCAGCGCATGATTATATCGGCAATGTCCCCCTCCTTGTCGCAGGGGATGAAGGCCCGCGCCTCTTTGAGCTCGCGGCTGAGATCCTCTCCATAGCGGGAAGGCATGCACCCGGCAACGAAGATCTGGGCATCCCCCCGCACGACCGATTCAATCTCGGCGAGGTCTAAGACGGCCTCGAGGCTCTCCTCTGTCGCGGCTTGTATGAACGAACAGGTGTTGACAACGATGGCATCGGCCTGCTGCGGCGAATCTACCACAAGCATGCCAGCTGACCCGACCCGTTCCTCCATATTCCTGGTATCGACTTCGTTTTTCGCGCAGCCGAGCGTAACGAAATGTACCCGTATCAAAGAACCTGCTCCTTCAGGCATGATCAAACGCCACTTTCCGCCCTAACGGTAGTTGACGTATTGCAGGGGCTGGCCGTAGTCGTGCTCCTTGACAAACGCGATTACATCTTGAAGCGCATCGCGAGAGGCGGAGGACACGCGGAGCTTGTCCCCTTCGATCTGAACCTTCACCTTGAACTTCTGGGCCTTGATGTCCTTGTTGATCTTGCTTGCCGTCTCCTTGTCGATCCCCTCGATGATGTCTGCGGTGAACCGCACGCTCTGGCCCGCAGCCGGCTGGGGATCCCCCCATTTCACTGCAGCAAGGTCTATCCCACGCCTCACCAGCTTCGAGGCGATCACATCTATTACCTGGCGCCCCACGAAATCGCTGGGGGCGGCAACACCCAGGCTTTTCTTGGCCTTGTCAAGGCTTATCTCAGCGCCGGAGTCCTTCAAGTCGTAGCGCTGGACCAGTTCTTTCTTCGCCTGTCCGAAGGCGTTGTCGACTTCCTGCATGTCGACAGTCGACACAATATCAAAGCTTGATTCTTTCGCCATTGTCTTCCCTTCATAAATCGTGCTTGGCACTAATCATACCAGTAAGCCGCAGATGCAAGGCGGCCTGGTAGTTCAGCGCACACTAACTCCTTGAGGCCGACGATCCGCCAGAAGCCGCCGAACCCGTGCCGTTCGAGGGCGTTGTTGCAGGCGAAGTGCCCGGGTTGTCCTTATACCACTGCGCCTGTATCGCGGGGAAGTTGATCGTGACGCTGTAGACGCTGTCGCCGTCGGTATCGGTCAGAGGCACCTCGACGCCGTCCTGGTATACCTTTACCACACTGGGGTTGGCCGTGTCGAGCCGCAGGACGCTCGTCACGTCGTAGGGAACCTTCACCGGCCCCGCGACCGTGCCCGCGTCCTTGATGACGCCGTCGATGTATATCTCTATCCACGAGCTGCCGCCGCTTGCCACCTCGTACTCGAAGACGACCTTCGAAGGGGGCGTTTTCACGGGGGCGGCCTGGTCGGATGATCCGCCTGAATCAGAAACCCCCGTAACCGGGACCTTCTGCACGTCATTGCCGGTGGTTCCCTTTGGGGCGAAGACCATGACGAGGATGACGATCAGGGCAATGAGCACCACTGCTCCTACAATGATATAGAGAAGCCTGGAGCGCGGGGGTTTGGGCCCGGAGTAGAAGTTCGTATACTGGGTCGTCGGGACGGCGGCGCGGTTGGTGCGGTGCGCCCTTTCCTCAGGATAGAGGCGCTGGACCTCAGACGATGTGCCGCCGTTGCGGTAGCGACCGGAATTGCGGTCGTCGACCACGAGCGTACGTCCGAGGCTGCTTTGACGCGGCCGGCTTCCCTGGCTGCCTGATTCCTGCTTAAGTGGGAGGCCGAAAGGCTTCCTGGTGCTTACCTCGTCCATGTTCTCGAAGCCGGTCGGTTTGGCGTTTGCACGGGCGATCTTTACCTGGTAGGCATAGTTCTCGTCAAGGTACATGCTGGTGATCTCTGTGGGGTTGAGACCGAGGAAACGTGCGTAGGCGTTCACCATGTTACGCGCATAACCGCGGGGGGGCATCCGGTCGAAGTCGCTCGCTTCAATGGCGGTCAGGATATCGGGGCGGATCCTCAGACGCCGGGCGGCCGTGGCTATATCATAGCCCTTGCGTTCTCGGGCATTGCGCAACACTGTGCCGAAGCTGGCTTGTACCACGTCGTCACTCCTCTGCTAACGATGGGTTCCCTGCTGCATCCTGCGCCTCAAATGCCTTGAGGGTCTCGAGCTCCATGGTATCGACAAGGACCTCGCGCGGCTTAGACCCGTTGGCCGGGCCCACCACGCCTTTTTCCTCAAGCATGTCCATTATACGTCCTGCCCGCGAATAGCCAACCTTCAAACGCCTTTGAATGTTCGAGGTAGAGCCAAGGCCGCTGGCGACCACGATCTCTGCAGCCTCCCAGATAAGGGGGTCGTCGCTCGATCCCCCGCCGCCTGAGCCATCGGGACTCGACGCACCCAAGGTGATCAGGTTGGTCTTCAGGATCTCGGAGTGGTAGTCGGGCTCGCCCTGCTCCTTCAACTGTGAGACGACGGCGTTGATCTCCTCTTCGGAGACATAGCAGCCCTGGATACGCTGCGGCTGTGCATATTCAGGCTTCGAGAAAAGCAGGTCGCCGAGGCCGATGAGGTTCTCGGCGCCCGGGGTGTCGAGAACGACGCGCGAATCGATGCCGGAGGCCACGTTGAAGGCAATCCTGTTGGTGATGTTCGCCTTGATCAAACCCGTCACAACGTTTGTCGAGGGGCGTTGTGTCGCGACGATCAGATGGATCCCGGCGGCGCGTGCCAGCTGGGCGATACGGGAGATCGAGAACTCGACCTCCTTTCCGACATTCATCATGAGGTCGGCGAGCTCGTCGATGATGATGACGATATAGGGCATCTCCTCCGCATTCTCGTCCTCGAGCGAGCCCTGCTGGACCTTCGCGTTGTATTGTCCGATGTTGCGGGCGCCGACCCCCGAGAACACTTTCAGTCGGCGTTCCATTTCAGCGACGCCCCAGGAAAGCGCACTTGCGGCCTCGCGCGGCTCGGTTACCACGGGGACATAGAGGTGGGGTATCCCGTTGTACGGGGTAAACTCGACGCGCTTCGGGTCGACCATGATGAACCGAACCTCGGAAGGCGTCGCACGCATCAGGATGGACATGATCATGGCATTGATGGAGACCGACTTACCTGAGCCGGTGGTGCCGCCGATCAGCAGGTGGGGCATCTTTGCGAGGTCGGTGACGATCGACCTGCCTTCGACATCCATCCCGATGGCCAGCTGTAAGGGCCCTCGGGCGGCATCCTTCAAGACATCGCCGAGCAATACGCTTTGACGCTGCTTGTTGGGGACTTCGATCCCGACATAGTTCGTCCCGGGGATGGGCGCGAATATGCGGACGCCCGGCGAGGCGAGGGCGAGCGCCAAGTCGTCTTCAAGCGCCGTCACACGGCTGACCCGAACGCCTGATGGAAGGTCGACTTTGAAGAGCGTGACCGTGGGGCCTGCAACCCAACCGACCACCTCGGCATTTATCTTGAACTCCTCCAAGGTTTCCTGCAGGCAAAGCGCCGTCTCTTTAAGCTCGGCCTCGTTCACGCCCGCCTTTGCCGCCCCCTTCGTGTGGCTGAGCAGCGTCATGGGAGGAAGCGTGAAGCCTTCTTGCGGGTTGGGCATGGCAAGTGGCGTCTTGGTCCGCGCAGCCGCCTTGCCGAGGGCCTCTTCTGCCGCGTCGTTCTTCCTGCCCAGCTTGCGCGTCATCGCCTTCTCCTCGGCATCCGGAGGCGTCTTCTCGCCAATCCTGTCGAGCGATTGCGTGTTCAGGGAGGCAGAGGCCTTACGGGGCCTGCGGGGCAAAGCCGCAGTCGCGGGTGCCTTTTGTTCAGGCAGCGCGTCGGCCCCTTTGCGCCTGACGCGCGCAAAGGGCGGGCTGTCCAGGGCGCCTGCCTCGTCGAGGCCGTCGTCGGCGGTGCGCTCCCTCATGCGCTCTATAAGCTTGGTAATCGAGA
>JAVBQH010000014.1:0-10169 GCA_031549175.1 Raoultibacter sp. | reverse complement strand
CCGCCAAAGGTAATTTCCTACATATTTAGTAGGTTGTTTTCCATTCTGAAACAATCAAAAAGCATCATGGGCAATCAGGCTTTTGAAAAGGTTTGATTGTCTAACTTTTTCGAAGCATATAACTGGTTTGAAAAGGCAATTTTGAAATCTTTTAAAAAAAGTTTTAGGACATGCGGCTTGTGCCCCGTCTAATTAATAGATAAGAGAAGTTAGGGTAGCTGAAGATGGTATTCGGTAAAGATCGGAATGCTCAGACCACGAAGGTAGCCAAAAGGTCGCAAGCCAGCGAAGGACATGATTCGACGACCGGCGCCGAGCTTGCATCAAAAAGAGAAGAGGCGGGAAACGCCGGAGATCTAAAGGCGTGCATGAAGCTCGTAAAGCGTGCGATGAAGGGGGACGATGCGGCAAAAGAAGCCGTCATCAGTCTTTACTACAAGGATGTCTTGTACTTTGCGGTTAAAAAGGTTGGGCCGCAGGACTGCGAAGACGTTGCCCAGCAGGTGGCAGCCAAGGTGATAGATGGCCTCGAGGGCTTGAGAGATCCGGCGAAAGTGAAGTCTTGGATATTCAGCATAGCCTACAACAGCTGCATGGACATCCTGAGGGATCGGCAGCGAGCGACGGCGGTCATGGCGACGGAGGAAGAATACGACCAGGAATCCCTGCTGGATGCTCCGGATAGATACCTGGATTTCCTCCCCGAAGAGGCGCTTATGGAAGCGGAGCAACGGAGGCTTGCCGTCTCGATATTCGACGGCCTTCCCGACAGATATGCCGACTGCTTGCGTCTGCGCTATAAAGACGAGTTGTCATATAAAGAGATCGCAATGGTGATGGACGTCGATCTAAAGAAGGTCAAAAACGATATGTATTTAGGCATGGCGTTGTTCAAGAAGCGCTATGAGCAGGAGACAAAGAAATGCTACCAGTACACGAAGGCTACCGCAGGTTCGGTGCCGGTGCTTTCGCAGATACTCGCCCTCGATTTCGCCGAGACATTACAGGCAGGTGTGGCAGGGTATTCGCTTTTTGATGTAGGGGAATGGGCGACAGGTGCAGACCAGGCAAGTGCGCTTTTGCCGGGTACGGGAGTTCAGGGCGGCCATGTCGGACAGATACTCGCCGGCTCGGCAGCCTCGCTCGCCCTTTGCGGGGGCTTGGTGGCATATATCATCGGTTGTCAGACACCCGATGAGTCCTCCAGTCAGGGAGATGCTGTCGTACAGGCGGCCCCACCCCCAAAGGAGGCAGGGCCGCCGTCCCCAGAAGTCATTGACACAGTGGGGGAGATGATCGGGGAGGAAGAGGCGGCCCGGCTTGCCTCTTTCGAGGATTCGGGCGTACAAGAGGATGCTTGGCTTTCATTCCTTGCCCGAATCGGGGCGAAGCCCGAGCGTTTCGCCCATGAAGCCGACTGCACATATACCATGTATGTCCTGAGAAACGGGGATATGCGGCTAGTCTTGGTGGATCGCGTGTATCCCGGGCGCCCGGTCCGGGAAGTGGTCTCGATATTCGGCCCTGATGGGGAGCTGCCGAGGATGATGAAGGTGATCTTGATGTTCCCTTGACAAGACCGCTTTGGATTCTTTGCCGTGGTTCCGAAAGTGCCGTCCGCAATTTCCGGAGAATTTGCTGATCCACCCCCAGCTACCTCACCCTTTTATTCTTCGAGGCCAGCGCACCACCTCCCCACCCTGGTGCGAGTGTGGACGGTACTTTCGGGGTCACTGCATGAGGCATTGGCCGAGGAAGACATATCAGAGACGAGTAGAAAAGAAGGACTCTATGAATGCTGGTAATCACTCAAAAAAAATAAGGTCGAGGACACTGAGGAGGCGCGGCAGCTTAGCAGTGCGGATGGCAATTGCCATCATGCTAACGGCTTGCCTGATACCAACGGCCAGCCTTTACGCGAAGGAGCAGGAAGGCGAGGCGGCGGTAGCTGAATCAGCAATGGGCCTTGAGGGAATAGCAACCCAAGGGTCGGCAACAGAGGAGGATGCTTCGCATGCAGAATCGGAAGCTGATGCCTTGAGCGGGGAAGCGGGCCTGCCCAAGGACCCGCTGCCCCCAAGCCTTGAAGCCGACGCTGCGGATAGAGCCTCCGCGCCTGAAGAACCGCTTCCTATGGAGGCATCAGGCGGGTATGGGGTCGCCGCGGTGAATGACACGATATCCATCCAGGGCAAGCCGGATACCTATACCAGCCTGAACGCTGCGCTTAACGACGCAGTAGACGGAGATGTCTTGGTGGTGACGGGCACTGTGACCGAAGGCTTCGTAGCCAGTATCGACAAAAGCATCACCCTTATTGCAGGAAGCGGCGGAGGCGTGCTGAAACTAGAGACGTCCAGTCCGGGAATCCTCGGCAATGCGGGGAAAAGGCTTACCCTCGGCAGCGGCAACCCGGGCGGCGACCTTCTTTCAATCGAGGCTTCTGCATCCGCCCTGGACATCACCGACGGCGAGCTCGTCATCCACGACGGCGTGTCCATCGCCTCGGCCGCCACGAACGCGACGGCTGTACTGCTTTCCGGCGCGGCAGCGACAGGCTCGATTACGGGAGGCACCATACGGGGCGGGGATACCGCTCTTGGCCTGGGCTCGGGCGCACACCTTTCCGAAATCAGCGGGGGCAGGATCCATGGATCCAACTCGTCGGTTCATATGAGCGAATCCGGCACGAGAATCGATACGATCTCGGGCGGCATGTTCACCAACGATGCCAACAATGCACAAAGCCGCAGTAACTTCTATATCCAAAATGCTGCCCAGGTGGGTGCTATAACAGGCGGTACTTTCGCTGCAGGCAGCCATTCCGGCCTCACTATCCTGCGCAGCGCTTGGGTGGGGGAAATCACCGGAAGCGCCTCGTTTTCTTCGACACACGTCTCCAGTGCACGCACGCTGTCGGGGCGCGGGATCACCCTTGCTGCAGCGGGCGGCACCGGGGAAACCGGCATTGGCGTTATAAGCGGCGGATCGTTTTCCGGGGAGCTGGCCTTTTGCGCACTTGGCGACAGCGCCTCGAAGCTTGTAAAAATCAACCAGATAACCGGGGGCATGTTCGCGGGGCAATGGCGCGGCCTGCAGACAGACCGCTACTCGAAAGTAGACGAGATAAGCGGCGGCACCTTTTCGGGGAGAACCTACGGGTATTTCAACGAGGGGGCAGTGGGGTCCATCCATGGTGCGGACGTCTCTTCGGTAGGGGGCAGCGCGTTTCAGAATTGGAGCAACGGAGTGAT
This sequence comes from Raoultibacter sp., assembly GCA_031549175.1. Classification (GTDB taxonomy): domain Bacteria; phylum Actinomycetota; class Coriobacteriia; order Coriobacteriales; family Eggerthellaceae; genus WRIS01. The sequence continues at coordinate 6,915 of JAVBQH010000014.1, read as the reverse complement.
CCAATCTATCAGCGACGTTACGGTGGCCAGTACAGAAGGCTACGCCCTGAACAACGTGGGCACGATCGAGTTGATAGCGGGCGGCACCTTCATCGGTGCGAAGAATGCCGTCTACAGCAAGAACGGCATGAACCCATCCTACCCGCAAGTAATCAAGACCATATCCGGCGGTACCTTCTGGGGCAAGAACGGCGACGCGATCGTATTGGGGAGGCCCCTCGTCTTGGAGCCGGGCCTGACAACAGAGCCTCAAGGGGCCGGACGCTACTTCGGTGGCAGCGGGGAAGTCTTCAACGATGACACCCTGGTCTCCTATCCGGCCGGATACCATATGAGCACCGCCACCGAGCCCGTGGGCGGCATCAGCGAAACGGAATTCAGGTATCTGAGCGGAAGCTTCGCCATCTCTTACCAACCCAACAAAGGGAGCGGCACCATGGCCGACGATACGGGGGAGTACGGCGAGGCGACGACCATCGCCGACAACGCGTTTACTTACGACCAGCATGAGTTCGCCGGTTGGAACACCGCCCCCGACGGCGGCGGAACGAGCTATGCGGCAGGCGATCCCTATTCCTTTGTCGGGAACATCACCCTTTATGCGCAATGGGCGGCTATCACCTACAAAATCACTGTCGAGTACCAAGACCTTGCCGGCGCCGACCTTGCTGCCGCTGATTCGTTCGGCGCTCCTTTCGGCTCGTCCTTCACGGCGGTTGATCCGGGCTTTGCAGGCTACGCGCTTGCAAATTGGAAGCTTGACGGCATCCCCCAGGGTAATACCACCCCGGCGGTCGCATCGGTTTCAGGCAACGCGACGATCACGCTTGTTTACAAGGCACAACAAGCACCTCCTGGCCCCGTCCCCGATCCTGGCAACTATCAGTTTGTTAAGAAGCCCAATGTGAAGAATGTATCGCCTGGGGAAACAGTCGTGTACACTTTCAGCGGGTTCGCCAACGGCTGGGGCTTCGAGCTTGAGCACTATTCTATTATGGATAAGCCCGACAAAGGCATCGATTTCAAGGGCGCACGACTGCCTGCTTTCACGAATGGATCAAAAGTAGCCTACGACGTGGTGATCTATACAAGTTCAGGTTCTGAGGTAGTCCTTTACTCCCATGTGCCGGCGGATTCGCCCTTTGCATTCGATGCCCCGCCTCTGCGGACAGGTGAGTACATCACAGGGGTCGCGCTTGACTTCGGCACGGTTCCTTCCGGGTTTGCCGCAGGAAACACCTTGGAGATGACCTTCAGGGTATGGGACAACCCTCCATCGAAGACGCTGTACAACACCGGCATCCTGTCCTATAAGGTCGGCGACGAGTACAAGGAATTCGTGACAGGTGCGAAAGAGGCGGTCATCACCCTTGGCGGTAGCTTTGGCCCGCAGACAGGCGATGATCCGAAACCGATCGTGTCTGCGGCCTGTATCCTCGTGGCCTCAGGTGTGGGGGCGCTTGTCTTGTCAAGAAAAAGGAAGGGTATCAAGAAGGCCTAGACCAGTCAGGGAAGATGCCCGCGCTCCGCCTGAGGGCGAAAGATAACATCGAAGACGGCCTAATGCCTGACCTCGTATCTCAGATGCCCCGTGGTCTTGTTGCGGGGCATCTCGTATTGTTTATTTTCGTTCAGGAAACAGAGATTTTAACAAGACGAATCTGAGAGATTATTTTTGGCATTGAGAAACGTTTCTGTTTACGTCCTAAACAGAAACATACTTAGCAATCTGTGGCGGTGCTCCTATAATTTCATCTAGCGTGCAATAGTCGACAATCCATGAGGGGGTATTATGAATCGCGATGAGTTTATGAGCCTTGAGCCGTCCGAGAAGGCAAAAGAATTGAACGTCTTCATCGACGCTGGTAAGAACCAGAAAGAGGCAATGGCGGAAATCGGAGTCAGCTTGAAGGACCTGATGAAGATGCAGGTGTTTTTCTCCAAAAGCGAGGGCATGTTCATCGCCAATGCGGTTGGGGGCTTTTCGAACTTCCATAGCGATACCACGGCTGAGGCCGCAAAATAATCTTGTAGGCGTTTTGAAGGTATATCCATCGAGGTGGGGTCCGTCAAGGAGTCCCACCTCGATGCTTGTTTCCTCGGGGGCTTGCTCGAAACGCTTCCTGGGCCTTTTGGGACAACAATCGCCCAGGGCTCATATAGCCCGCTTGTCCAACGTGGCCTCGGCTTTTGTTCCGTCTCCCATTCTTGCAAGATTCTCCACAAACTCCGTGATCATCGAAGCAGATTGCTCGCACACAAACGCGCGCTCCCTTCCGTCGAGCGCCACCTCCTCGATGATTCCCGCCTCGACCATCTGCCTCATGGCCTCGTTGGTGGCGCCGTAGCTCTTTTTGATTATTTCGGCGGCGCGCATCGTGGACAGGTTGGGAATGGCCAGGAACAGATCGAGCAGCTTGTCCAGTGCGGAATTGGAGGTTATCCGCAGACTCTGGGATCTCCATTTCAGGCGCAGACGTTCGGCTGTCGCAAGGAACGACTTGGCAATGACGACGGACATATAGGTATTGCGCGCGTTGTAGGCTGCCCAGTATTCACGGTAGCGCAGGTACGTTTCCGTCGAGGGCTTGCATCGTGAGGAGTCTCTCAATTTCCTGCGATACTCCTTTTCCAGGGATGCGCCCCAGCAGATGGGTACCATGTACCCGTCGGTGAAGACACCGCGCCTGAACATCGACATGAAAGCAAGCGCCAGCCCGGTTCGATCGATCAAAGAATCGAAGGGAACGATGCTTTCGAACGCATGGTGTATGACGGTAGCCTGTCCTATCGGCGAGAAGCAATCAGTGTTGATGAAACGGCAAAGATCCATTATTTCGGAAGAGATGTTGGAAGGATCTGCCCCCTTCTTGTAGGGGAGGAAGGATTTCCTAAAGCCGTGGTAGCGATCGTCGCTCGGTTTTCCGCTTAAAAGGATCTCGTGGAGATGCAAAACCGTATCTATGGTGATTACGGTTTCCGGGCGGGTGTTGGTTGTGACCCATTTGATCGTCTGCATATAATGCAGGGCTTCCGTGGCCTCTTTTAAAACCTTTTTGGGGAAGTGGGAGTCCACCAGCCAACGCTCTCGTACTCCATGCTCGCCGACGTCGCAATGCTTCCATTCCGACTGATCAAACGCGGATATGAGGGGCACGACGGGGAGCACGATGTCTCGAGACATGCGGATGACGAAGATGGCGTCGATGGCCAGCAGCGTTGTTCTCATGTATTTTGCTGAAGGATTGTTGACGAGCCTCTCGCCGAGCCGGATCAGCTCGGACTCTGCCTTGAAGAACTCAGCATGAGTTGTCGCAGAAAAGGAATAGTTCGAATAGTCCATTCGACCCCCCTCTAATAGGTAGAGCGCTTATCCGTTTCGTACCTTCAAACTAACATATTCTATCACCGGAGCACCGCGGCGTGTTTTGATCCCCGTAATGCCTGTAACTGGATAGTTAGGCGGCACTGTATGTTTTTGAATTTCAAAGAATCAGAAACATCCTTGTCAGTGTATTTTTCGCTCCCTATCTTGTGAGCAAGCGGGTCGTGCAACAGGTGCACGAACGCGTTCTTTTGAGAGAGTTACTCAAATGAGAGGAGGTACGATGTCAAGAGAATCGTTAATCGAGAAGTTAGGCGAGCGCCATGAGGGGGTCGACTACTTCTACACCACCTGCCATAACAATGGCTGTTGGGACGCCACTTGTCTTATCAAGTGCAGCGTGAAGGATGGAAAGGTCGTTTCCATCGAGCCCGACGATTCGGTGAACCCGGGCGTCGCAAGGGAGGACGATGACGAGAACGCCATCCAGACCGGCATGCTCCAAGCCCGTGCATGCCCGATGGGCCATGCGTGGCGACAAGAGCTGTACTCGGAGAATCGTCTGTTATATCCAATGAAGCGCATCGGCGAGAAGGGCGCGGGTAAAGGCCACTTCGAACGCATTTCGTGGGATGAGGCACTCGACACCATTGCCGAAAAGATGAAGCAGATGGCCGAGGAAAACCCTGACAATCCCTGGTTGTACTACTGCTACTACGTGGCATTCGAGAGTTCAGACTTCCCCTTTGCTTCCTACATACCCGGAACCATCACCGGTTGGGGAGACCATTCAACGTCAGGAGGCACCGCTGCCGAGGACTTTCATCTCGGTGTCCGTCTGACCGACTGCCTCATCAAGGGCACGAGCGACGCCTATCCTGGTTTTGAGGCTCCTGACCTGCTGAATTCCAAACTCATTGTATTGTGGGGATTCGACCCCATGGTTGCATGGTTCGGTCATGTGCCTTACTACATGAAGCTTGCGCAGGAACGTGGCTGTAAGTTCATACTCATCGACCCCGTTTACAACGTTTCCGCTGAAGCTCTTGGTGCCCAGTGGCTTCCCATCCGTCCTGGCACCGACACTGCCTTCGGTTTGGCCGTTGCCCATGTCCTGTACACCGAGGATCTCTATGATCACGAGTACGTGGAACGATGGGTCGAGCCCGAAGGCTTTGAAGAGTGGCGCAAGTACATCGTCGGCGAGGTCGACGGGGTGGAGCACACCCCTGAATGGGCCGAGCCCATCACGGGCATTCCCGCCGAGACCATTCGGGAATTCGCCCGCTATTTCGCTTCCATGAAGCCTGTCCATATGCAGCAGATGTACAGCGTCTCCAAGCGCAACCTCGGCGACTACGCCGCTGGTGTGTGCATGTTGTTGCAGGCTATGACCGGCAACATGACCATTCCTGGCGGATGTGAGGGAGGCGGCGCCAGCTTGGTGACCCAGCCCCGCATCTTCGCCCCCGTGCCTGATACCGGCCAAATCAAGGGCGACGTGGTGAATCCCATCACCAACAACAACAACAAGGTGACCGAGGTTATGCAATGCCAGAAGCTCTATGCAGCTGGCGAGATCACCGAAGAAGAGTTCCGGCACCGCATCGGCTGTCCGCAGGGAAGTCCGCTTCCGAATCTGAAGATGGCCATCATCCCGAACAACTATATCAACAACCAGCACCATGTTTCCAAGCGTATGCAGGGCTTCGCCGACATGGAATTCTCCTGGGGTTGGCAATATTTTCACGATCAGCCTTCCATCGAATTCCTCGACATCGTGCTGCCGTCGCCCATTATCCAATTCGAGACCGCGGACATGCATTTCTTCGGCATCAACCGCTTCTGGGGCGCTCCTTCCGGCATGCAGAACTACTTCCTGTTCGCAGGCAAGGGTGTCAACCCTCCCGGAGAGGTTCGCGCGAAAGACTGGGTTTGGATGGAGCTGGCGCGCCGTTTGGGCTTCGCCGACAAATACAGTCCGAAGATGCTCGACGTCACCGATTGGCGCGAATGGGACGAACAGGTCATCGAGCGCATCTACAAGCCCGCCTACGAGGAATGGGCCAAGGATGAAACCGGCGTACTGGAATACCATGGCATCGAGCCGCGTTCTTGGGAAGAATTCCAGAAACTGCCGATTGTCCGTGTTCCCGGTGAGCCCGGCGAATGGTTCTATCCTTTCAAGAACACCGTCGAGTGGGATCGCTCTCCATTCAAGACGCCGTCCGGCAAGATCGAGTTCGAAAGCTTATATGTGAAGAACAATGACCTGACCCAGACCCGCTACGGTGGAAAGATGGATGCTTATCCGCGTTGGCAGCCTACCTATCAGGACGAGCCTGCGAACGACAGCTACTACCACTCTTGGACGAAGAATTACCCGCTTTCCATGGTGACCCCGGTGTCCACGTACCGTCAGCATTCCTCCAATGACCAGAATCCCTGGTTGAAGGGCGATTGCTACGATCATATGGTGCGCATGTCGGCCGCCGACGCCGCCGACCGCGGCATCAAGACAGGCGACCGCGTTCTGGTCTACAACCAGTTCGGCGAGGTGGAGATCACCGCGTACGTCTCCGCGAAGCTGTTGCCCGGCACGGTTTCGATCGGTCATGGCGAGTGGTCCAAGTTCGACAACGAGAGGAAATCGAAGCTCATGCCATACGGCATCGATACCGCAGGCAACTGCAACCTCCTTATCGGAGACACCCACCTGCCCCATATCGTGGGAGCTCTGCTGACAGCTGGCCTCGTTGAGATTAGGAAGGTAGGCGAATAAATATGACCCAGTACGGCTTCTTTTTCGATCAAGGTCGCTGCTACGGCTGCAAGGCTTGTTCCGTGGCCTGCAAGGACTGGTACGACATCGCTCCCGGTCCGGAGAAGTGGATGAGCGTTTACATGTGGGAGAAGGGTTCGTTCCCGCTCACGTCCATCGGCGTTCTCGCCTTCAGCTGCGGCCATTGTGATAATCCTGTTTGCGCTGACGCCTGTGACCACGGCGCCATTTTCAAAGAGGACAAGTACGGCGCGGTTCTGGTTGACCAGGACAAGTGCCAGGGTGACCGCAATTGCTTCAAGGCCTGTCCTTATGGCTCTCCGAAGTTCGCAGACGATGAGCCGGGAACCAAGATGAGCAAGTGCACCATGTGCATCGATCGTCTGGAAAAAGACCAGTTGCCCTTGTGCGTTGCCTCGTGCCCCATGCGTGCTTTGGACTTCGGCCCCATCGAGGAGCTTGTCGAGAAGTACGGCAACGTCCGCAAGATTGAAACCATGCCCGATCCAGACACGACCATGCCCAATTGGGTCGCCAAAGCCAATCCCCCCAAGGAACAGCTTATTCCCTACGACGTCGACAAGGCCATTGCGCTGACCAAGCGCCGCACGGCAACCGACGACGTGTATTCCGGCGGCATCGAGACCGTCACCGAATTCGAGTCCGACGCAGCATGCATCAGGGAGCTGCGCATGAAGAACGCCACGGCAGCCGAAGTCATGGCTGCTACCTCCAGCGATCAGGGCTAGCAGTTTCTCTTTGCCCTATCGCGGGTGGGGGCCCCCCCCAGCCGCCCCCCCCCCCCCCA
>JAVBQH010000154.1:0-11898 GCA_031549175.1 Raoultibacter sp. | reverse complement strand
TCCCCGTCATGGTGTTCGGGCGGCTCCAGACGGCCGAGGAGGGCGGCGCGCCCTGGGACTACTCCGGGGTCCCCTACCCGGAGGGCAACGTGGCACGCGAGTTCACCTACCTGTTCAACCGCGACCAGGTGGCGGAGCTCCTCTTCATCGGGTACCAGACCGAGCGCGAGTTCGAGCTGCAGGAGTATATCGCCCGGTACGAGGCAGGCGGGGATGCCGGGAAGTGGCCCCCTGAGGAGGGGTAGAAGCCTTGGTTCTCGTGTCTGGTTCGTATGTAAAGTTGCATTTGAAACGATCTACGCTTAAGTGAGAGCGCTTCGATGCATCACAGATTCTGCAGAAGCGGATCATTCTTGATGAAGGTGGAAGAGACTGCGGCAAAAAAACATAAGAGTAGGATTATCAGGAGGTACGGGGATGTTACAAGGAGTATTGAGACGTTGTGCCGTGTTGGCCTTGTCGGTCATGATGGTAGCCAGCCTAAGCATTACTGCGTTTGCTGACGAAAAGGCACAACCTATAGCCATAGACAGATTTGATGCGCTTGAACAGGTTTCCTATGAGATCACTGTGGGTGACCCCCTGCCGGATTTCCCCACGGTCATCCGGGGTGTCGGGGCGGATGACACAGAGTATTTGGTCGAGGTAACATGGACTTCACAAGACTACTCGGAAGCTCCCGGGATCTATACTTTTGTCTGCGTGATGCCAGAAGGGTACGAGGTGACAGACGGTGTTGTATTGCCTGCTGTCACTCTTGTGGTCACGGGTCCAGTCGAAGACATCTCAATTAATGCCGGCAGGGCATCCCGGGCGCCTAAGACTATGTCGCCCATGATGGCGACAGCCGGTTCAGGTCTTGTGGACACCACAGTCAGCGACGAATTGCTTGTAAAGGCTCTTGTAGGGGAGAATGTCGACCCGATCAATATCAGGATAACGGGCGATGTCTTGCAGAGGGGACTGTACTCCGGGGCTGATGGCGTGCTCGAGATCGGCACCGGGATCGTGCTCTCGACAGGTGACGCGAACACTTCTTTCGGGGACACACCAGACAACACAGATTTCTTTACCCCTGGAGATCCGGATCTAGAGGCACTGGTCGCAGGTGAAGATACCTTCGATGCTGTTGTCGTCGAATTCGATTTTATCCCCCAGACACCAACGGTTACTTTCCAGTATGTCTTCTCCTCATCGGAGTGGACAGAGGACAGTGAATATAACGACGTGTTAGGGCTTTTCGTCAACGGCCGGAATTGTGCTGTACTCCCGAACGGCTCGCCCGTGGAAATTCAAAACGTTTTGTCGGCCTCGGGTTTGGCGCACAGCACAGTCATACTGCCTCCTACGCAGGGATATTTCATCAACACAGAGGCTCAGACCGGGTTTGCATTCACAGGGAGAACGGTGGCTTTGAGGTGCGAGACTGCCGTAACGGTGGGCGAACCCACCCATGTCAAGCTAGCCTTGACCGACACCAACGATACAGCCGTGGATTCTGCGCTATTTATTCAGGGCGGCAGCATCGGAGCGGTGCCTTTGACGACTGGCGCCCCTCGGCCTTTAAGCACGAAACTGGCAGCTACAGACGACGGGCTGTCAGTGGGGGTTCCTGCACAGATCGTGGGCATTGCATTATCTTCAGGCGTTGTTACGCTGGCAATAGCATATAGAAGGTGCCGCGGGCATGTCCGATAAGAAGAGGATATTACGCTGGCTGAATACTCCGTCCCGCGTCATCGCCAAGACGTCTTTATGAAGAGCTTGAAATTTTTTGCTGAGAACACGCAACATTTCTTCTTTGAGTGTTGTGCATCTGGCAAAGAACTTGCTCGAATCTTTTGCCTCATGTAACCCATCCGGGCCAATGTCGGGTACACTTAATCATTGCTGAAACGAGCCTATGTGCTGCATGCCGAAGGGCGGCAGGCAACCTGAACCAATACCAAGGAGAATCCGATGACCATTAGAGAAACCGACCAGCTTGACGGCCTTGCCACGATGGAGGACGGCACGCTCATCCTGCTTCTGATCGACGACCTCGGTTGGGAAGATGAAACCGCCCATCTCGATATGCTCCAAAAGAAGATCAACGCCTACGCCCACTTCGTAGCCTCGAAGCAATACGAGAAGATCCTCAAGGACGCAAATGTCGATAAGTTCGAGATCCGCTTCTCCTTTTCCGAACAGCCGACGGACACCTGCCTGAAGTTCCTTCAGATCGCCTGCGACCAGCTGAACGAGGAGATTGAGATATCCTTCGACGTGCGGGTCACCGAAGAACCGGAAGAAGCCGCAGAATAGGTCGTTTTAGGCTTTTAACAGGCGCCATATCAGCGAACCTAGGTTGCGGCCACTCGCTCGCAAAAGCCAGAAGGGTCCGGCCCTTGGGGCTGGCGCCGTTGCCCCCATGCAGTGGGGTGCGTATTGCACCTGCTATGGCAAGGTGGTGCCCGGCCGCGATCAAGACGTCAAATACGACCTCTCCAACGAAATACTCCACTTGCCTGCAAGTCTAGCAGCTTGATTGGTTGTCAGCTCTAGCCCTCGTTCCTTCTCTGCCTTTACCCTTAGACGACTCGATCCTCATTGATCAAAACCAGGTTTCCCTCCGCCTCTGAAAGACGGATCAGCTGTTCGGAGAACCCGGACTTTGAAAAAATACCGAGAATCGGGGGCTTGTCGGTGGGTGCAGGTATTGAGGAAGCCTTCGCACGTAGGGCTTTGTACGGTTCTGTCGAAACAGCCTTCCGCTCCAGATACTTGCATTCGCCGAGAAAAATGGCTTGATGCTCGTTATCAACTAAACCAACGTCTATTTCGACGGACCCTTGGTTGTCCCAGTAAGATCCGATACGGCTTGGACTGAGCTTTATGTTGCCGTTCATGCAAAGGTCAAAGAGAACCTCGCGGCAGACCGATTCAAAGACAAAAGGGATGAAGTTGCTTTGGAAGGTTTTTTCGAGCTTCTCAAGACTGGGGCGCATGTTCCCCAGTTCCAGATCGCCAACGTAAGGCATCACATAGCGGAACCAGAACTCGATGAAGGTGTCGGAGATGTAGTAAAGACCGCGCTTGCTCTTGTCTGGTTGTTCCTCGGTGAACGGTACCCTTCGCTCAACATAGCCCAGGCCAATGAGGGTTTTTAGGTAAGGAGTTATCTCGGCGTGCTTTTTTTCCAGCGAGCGGGTAATTTCGGACAACTTTCGGTTCCCGTTTGCTATGACTTTCATAATGGAAAGGTAGTTAACTGGATCGCGTACTTCCTGTTCAAGAAGAAATAGCGGCTCTTCATAGAGGAATCCCGATGTATCAAGGATGTTTTCCTTGATGTCTGTCCAAAGGCTTGCTTTGCCGCTGAAGAACTCCAAGTATTTGGGTATGCCGCCAGTCAGGGCATAAAGTTCAACAACCTTGCTGTAACTATAAAGAGGGAAAGCTTCACGCAGTTCGGGGAAGCGGAACGGCTTAAGTCTTATTTGGGCAGTCCGTCTTCCATATAGAGGGCTAGAATACGCAAGCGTGGCGCTTTCCATCATGCTTATAGATGAGCCACAGAGAATGAGCATGGTGCAACTGGGGCGAAGGATCTCATCCCAAGCATATTGTAGTATAGAGGGGAAGGCTGAATTACCTTGAACAAGGTAGGGGAGTTCATCTATCACCAGGATCTTCTTCTCTTCAGGCAGGTAGTCGGCAATTGCCTGGAAAAGAGGGCGCCAGTCTTCGAAGCGGGCACTTTCAAAGATGCTTTGCTCTGTGAAGTGCGAAACATCTGAGGCAAACCGCTGCATATTCAACGGTTCGGTTTCTTGCGATGCGAGAAAATACAGAGCCTTCTTGTCTTTGATAAACTCCTTGATAAGTGTCGTCTTTCCCACACGGCGTCTTCCATACAGCACGACAAAGCCATTCTCGCGGGATAACTCTTTTTCTAAGAGAGCAAGTTCGGGTTTGCGGCCTATGAAGTCATGCATCGTCGACTCCTTTACAAGAAAATGATAATCGTGATTATTATAATCACGATTATCATAAAAATCAAATCAAGGCTTAACGGTAGCAAATATGCTCATGTCCGCACCCGCTCTACTTCCGGGTGCTCTTTCCCCGCCTTGCGAACAGGTAATAGATCAGCCCTGCAAAGGCGACGAATGCCATGGCGAAGTACATCGAGCTGTAGTCGCCTCCTGTCAGGAAGAAGCCCAGGACAAAGGGTCCTATGCCAAGCCCCACGTCAAGCAGGATGTAATAGGTGGAGTTCGCCAGGCTCAGGCGCGCATCGGGCGTGCTCTTCACGGCAACTGCCAGGCCGCTTGATTGGATGGTTCCCACGCCGAAGCCGCAGAGCGCCGCCGAAAGCAGCAGCAGGAAGCCGTTGCTGCCCGTCTGGCTCATGATGACCAGGCCGACCATGAACGAGATGAAGGCGGGGACGATCACCACCTTGTCGCCTTTGCGGTCGAACAGGCGCCCGGTGAAGGGGCGGGACACGAACATCGCGGCCGCATATACGATGAAGAAGAAGCTTGCAACGATCTGCAGGTCGAGCTCCGCCGAGTACGGGGTGAGGAAGGCCACGATGGTCGAGTAGCAGAAGTATACGATGGCACACACGATGCTGATGGGAAGCACGCCGATCTCGATCACCTTGCTGATCAGCGGATGTTTCTTCGCCATGGCCGCACTGGCGCGCTCCGTCTCGGATTCTGACTCGATGGTGCTTTCGGCCACCTGGGTTTTGCCCGGGGACGCGGCTGCGGGCTTTTCTGCCTTCTTCACCTTGAGCAGGGCGACGAACGCGATGCCCAGGAGCGCGACCACGATGTCTGCCAGGAAGAAGGCGGTCGGGCCGCCGTGCTGCGCCAGGAACATCCCTAGGAAGGGGCCGACGGCGGCGCCCAGGGTGATGCTCAGGGCATAATAGCCGATGCCCTCGCCCTTGCGTTCGCTTGGGATGATGCTTGCAGAAATGGTGCCGATGGCGGTAGAGGCGATCCCGTATGAGATGCCGTGGAGCAGGCGGATGGCCAGCAGCGTCCAGATATCGAAGTTGACGAAATAGGCGAGGGAAAGCACCAGGATGAGCCCGGCGCCCAGCACTAGCATGCGCTTCCTGCCGATCCGCTCCATCAGGCTTCCGGCAAAGAAGCGGGCGACCAACGCCCCGATGATGAAGATGCTGGAGGAAAGGCCGGCAAGGCTTGTCGGCGCGGTGTAGGTCTTCAGCGCGTAGTCGGCTGTGGTGACCATGAGGATGAAGTAGTTCAGCATGAAGAGGAAGTTCACCAGGATGGCGATGACGAAGTTCTTGGTCCAGAGCTTGGGCGGCTTCGTATCTGCAGATGAGGAAGTGGGGTCGCCTGCGCCCGAGGCAGCAGCTGGCGAAGTCTCATTGGTGGCGGACATGGCATCGGCTTTCATTGCTCACGGCATCTTCCGAGGAGCGGAAGACCCTTGGTGTCTCTGCTTGTAGCTTGATTCGCCACGGAGGAGGAGATGAGCGGATCAATGTGTTCGTAGCGATTATATTCCTCGTGAGGGTAGGTGTTCAAGCCTGAAGTTCTGCGTTGCCTACCCGAGTTTCTCGGTGAGGTCCAACCAGGTCTCTTCAAGGGCTTCCATCTGGTTGCGAAGGTCTTGGAGCTCGGCTTGGATTTGGCCGAGGGCGACATAGTCGGAAGGGTCGGCATCATGCAGTCCCGCCTCTGTCGCAGAGATCTGGCCTTCGAGGGTCTCCATCTTGCGCTCGGTCGAGGCGAGCTGCTTGCGCGCCTGATAGGCTTCGCCGCCACCCAAGGATTGCCCGAGAAAGGGGGACAGTCCCTTTTTCTCGGGTGGGGAACCGAGAAAAAGGGACTGTCCCCCTTTCTCGGGCTGGGCGAGGTACTCGTCGACCCCGCCGGGCATATGGCGAAGCGTGCCATCGACAAGGGCATACTGGTCGTCGGTCACCCGTTCAGTGAGGTAGCGGTCGTGGCTGACCAGCAGCAGGGTGCCCGGCCACGAGTCGAGCAGGTCCTCCATGACGGCAAGCATGTCGGTGTCCATGTCGTTGCCGGGCTCGTCCAAGATCAGCACGTTGGGCTCGTCTGCTAGCGTAAGCAGCAGCTGAAGGCGCCTCTTCTGGCCCCCGGAAAGCTCCTCGATGCGTGCCTGCAGGTGGTCCTTGCTAAAGCCCAGGCGCTCAAGCAGGCGCGCGGTGGTGATGCTTTTCCCGTCGATGGTCAGGCGCGTTTTGTGGCGGCCGAGCACTTCGCGGACGCGGTCATGACGCACCGCCTCAAGTTCTTCCAGGCGCTGGCTGAGTATGGCCATGTGGACGGACTTGCCGATCTTCACCTGTCCGGCGCTTGGCTGGAGCCTTCCCTCTATAAGGTTGAGCAGCGTCGTCTTGCCGGCGCCGTTTTCCCCCAGGATGCCGATGCGCTCCCCAGGGCCGATGATCCAATCCAGATCCTTCAGAACCAAGGCGCCGTCGTAGCCGGCAGACACGTGGCACAGTTCGACCACCTGCTTGCCCAGGCGGGTCATTGAGGCCTGCTTCAACTCCAAGGTGTCGCGCAGCGGCGGGACGTCGGCGATGAGCGCCTGGGCGGTTGCCAGGTGGAACTTCGGCTTGGTGGCGCGTGCGCGTGCGCCGCGTGAGAGCCAGGCGAGCTCTTTGCGCATCTGGTTCTGCCGCTTCTGTTCGGCGGCCTGCGCCAGGCGGTCGCGTTCGACCCGCTGGAGGACATAGGCGGAAAAGCCCCCCTCGAAAGGCTCCACCGTGCCGTCGTGGACCTCCCACATCTGCAAAGCCACCTCATCCAGGAACCAGCGGTCGTGCGTGACCGCCAACAAGGAGCCGCTGCCTTTCGGCCAACGGCTCTTCAGATGCGCGGCAAGCCAGGCGATGGCCTTCATGTCGAGGTGATTGGTGGGCTCGTCGAGGATCAGCACGTCCCAGTCGCCTATCAAAAGCCGTGCGAGGTCGACGCGCCGGCGTTGGCCGCCGGAAAGCGTGGCAATGCGCGTATCCCAGGAAAGGTCGGCGACCAATGCCTGCAGGATCCCGCGGACGCGCTTGTCAGACGCCCATTGGAAGTCGGGTGCGTCGCCCACGATGGCACTTCCGACCGTCGCCGTATCGTCGAGTTCGTCATGCTGGCCGAGGAAGCCGACGGTCACATCGCTTCGGCGCACCACCTCGCCGCCATCGGGGGTGCAAAGCCCGGCGAGCACCTTGAGCAGGGTCGACTTGCCGTCGCCGTTCTTCCCCACGATGCCGATGCGGTCGCCTGCATCGACGCTGACGGTCACGGCATCGAACACCTTCTTGGTGGGGAATTCGACACGTATGTCTTTTGCGAAAAGGGGAGCTGCCACTCATCGACCTTACTGGTGCGCCATTACGGAGATGCTGACCATTCTAGTATAAAGCGTCAAACGGGAAGCGCCTGCGGGGCGTTTTTCCATAATTTCCGGCAGGTAAACACCCGTCGGGTCGATGCCCTGTTCGCCATCGGGATTCTTGCCTTCGGCACCCCTGCGGTCAGGCTAGCGCATCTTCCAGCGAAGCAGCAGCGCAGAGTTTATGATGACGATGACCGACCCGACGTTGTGGACGAGTGCCCCGGTGACCGGGTTGAGTATGGCGACCATCGCCAATATGATTGCGGCGAAGTTCAGCACCATCGAGAAGGTCATGTTGAGCTTTATGGTGGTCATCATGCGCTTCGAGAGGGCCAGGAGGTGGGGGAGCGACGAGATGTCGTCATTGACGAGGGCGATGTCGGCCGCATCGACGGCGATGTCGCTTCCGACGCCTCCGAGCGCTATGCCCACGGTCGCCCGTTTGAGGGCGGGCGCGTCGTTGATGCCGTCGCCGACCATGCATACCGGTGTGCCGCCTTGCTCGAACTCGTCGATGATGCCCATCTTCTCTTCGGGCAGGCAGTCCGCGCGCAGCTCGGTGATGCCCACCTGGGAGGCGATGGTGCTTGCGGCGTTGAGGTGGTCCCCGGTCACCAGGACGGGGGTGATGCCCAGCCGCTTTATCCCCTCGACGGTCTTGGCGGCTTGGGGCCTGACGGTGTCGGAAAGCGCGATGAAGCCGGCCGGCCTGCTGTCCACGGCCGTGTAGACGATCGTGCAGCCCTGTTCGATATAGGCGCTCGCAGGGCCTTGCAGGTGCGCGGCATCGGCCACCTCCCATTCATGAAGCATCTCCAGGTTGCCTGCGACGACCTCTTTGCCGACGACCGTGGCGCAGACGCCCCGCCCGGGGACCATCGAGAAGTCGGAAGGCTTTTCGATGGCCGCGTCGCAGCTGGAGCTCCAGCCTCTGACCACGGCCTTCCCGATGGGGTGCTCGCTCATGCTCTCGGCAGAGGCAACCAGCGAGAAGTGGTCGTGGTCGGGGGCTTGGCCGGCCGGCCCGAGGTCTGTGGGGGCATGCGCGTGCTGACCGCAGCAACCGCCATGGTTTCCCTGATGGGAGGCATGTTGGCAGCAACCTCCCTGCGGCTCGACAGAGCCCTCGATGACCATCCGGTGGTAGCTTTCGACGGCAACCACTTCCGGCCGGCCGTGCGTCAGCGTGCCCGTCTTGTCGAAGATGATCTTGCGCACATGCGAGAGCCTTTCCAGGGCGTCGCCCTCACGCACGAGGATGCCGTGCTTCGTCACATTCCCGATGGCTGCGACGATGGCGGTGGGGGTGGCAAGGACAAGCGCGCAGGGGCAGAACACGACCAGGATGGTCACTGCCCTGATGACCTCGCCGGTGACGAGCCAGGTTCCTGCGGCCGCGGCCAAAGCGATGACCACGATCCAGGTAGCCCAGCGGTCGGCGAGGCGCACGATCTTCGCCTTGCCCGCGTCGGCGGATTCCACGAGGGCGATCATGCGCTGCAGGGAGCTGTCCTCGCCCACGCGCTCCGCTCTCATCTCGAAGGCCCCGAACTGGTTGACCGTCCCGCTTCGAACGGGATCGCCGCAATCCTTGTCGACGGGCAGGGGCTCGCCGGTCATGACCGATTCGTCGACCGAGGTCTGGCCTGTGGTGATCACCCCGTCCACCGGCACCGTTTCCCCAGGGAGGACACGTATCATGTCTCCGACCTGTACTTCTTCCGCAGGTATGGTCTCAACGGCTCCGCCACGCACGACGCAGGCAGTGCGGGGCGTAAGTCCCACCAGGCGCTCGATCCCTGCGCGGGCCTTAGCGACCGTCAGCTCTTCCAGCAGGGCGCCGAACTGCATGATGACGGCGACCTCGCCGGCGGCGAAGTCCTCGCCGATGACTACCGACGCGATCAAGGCGATGGAGACCAGGACGTCTGCCTTGATGTCGAACTCGGTGACGAGTCCTATTATGGCCCCGAAGACGATGGGCAGGCCGCACAGCACGATGGCAATCCAGGCGGGGTTGAAGGGGAGGATGTCGGGGGTGGCGAAGCTGAGTATCAAAGAGACCGTCGAGACGACCAAAAAGAGGATATCCTTCTTCGTCCCTCCCCATCCAAGGATTTCTTCGAGCTTTCGCAATGGCTTCACGGGATCCTCGCTTCTTCTGCGGCTGTTTTTATACCTATATGGGTATAGGTATACCACAAACAACGGGAAAAAAGTTTTACATTGGTAACTTTTTCTGCAAGACGGCCTTCTTTGTTGCGGAGGCAAAGGCATGAAGGCGTGCCACAGGCAGGCGGGGCTACGGCAGAGGCGCTCCGGTGCCGCGGCCAGCGCGAGGCAGGCGGATGTAGGCCGACGGCCGGGAGCCCCAGAGGGACGGGCTGTAAGAAAGCGCTTGGTCAGCCCATGTTCGAGAAGCGTTCGACCGCCTTGGCGAAGCTCTGGACCGTCTTGTCGGGATCGCCGTGCTCCAAGCCGTCGCGCACGCAGTGCTTAAGATGCCCCTCGAGCACGACCTGGCCACACTTGTGGAGGGCCGATTTAGCGGCGTTGATCTGCATGAGCACGTCCTCGCAGGGAACGTCTTCGTCAACCATGCGGTCGATGGCTTGCACCTGGCCGAGGATTTTCTTAAGCCTGCGATGCAGGTTGTCTGAGTCCATGCATTGTTTCATAGGTTCCTCTTCGCATAGGGTTTTCCCCATTATACAAGTTTGCGCCGCGTTCACCAGCCGTTCCTTTGGCTGTCCGAAAATGGCTAGACATAGCATTCACCTGTGGTTATATTGGTATCGCAGAAGAACACCGCTTGGGAGGGACAGCCATGGAAGCCATGATCGACCTTGAAAAAGAGATGCCGAGCGACGACGTCTTGTACACGGCGCTTGCGGCGCACGACCCCCGCTTCGACGGCCGGTTCTTCGTCGCGGTCTCTTCGACGAGGATCTATTGCCGTGCCGTCTGCACGGCCAAGCTGCCCAAACGTGAGAACTGCAGCTTCTTCCAGACGGCTGCAGCCGCCGAGGCGGCAGGCTATCGGCCGTGTCTGAAGTGCCGGCCGGAATTGGCGCCCGGCCTGCCTGTATCGTATGAGATGACGAGCATCGCACACCGGGCGGCGGAGATAATCCGTGAATCGCCCTACGCCAAGCCTATCGCCGAGATCGCGGACGGGCTCGGCGTGTCCGAGCGGCAGCTGCGGCGGATATTCGAAGACGAGTTCGGGGTAAGCCCCGTGTCCTATCGGGGCACCTGCCGGCTGCTCTTGGCGAAGAGTTTGCTCACCGACACCGACCTGCCCATAACGCGGGTGGCGTACGCCTGCGGCTTCTCGTCCGTGCGGCGCTTCAACGACGCCTTCACCAAACAGTACCGCATGACCCCTACGCATCTGCGCAAAAGGGCGCCGCTGGCCAGCACCAACGGGAAGCCGATCACCATACGCATAGGGTATCGCCCCCCGTATCGCTACGACCTGATCATCGGTTTCCTTGCGTTCCGCGCTATCGAAGGCGTCGAGGTGGTGGCCGATGGAAGCTACTATCGGACGGTCTCGCTCGGACGGCTGCGCAACGCGGCAGCCTCCGATGACGAAGAGAAGGTCGGATGGATCCAGGTTTCCAACTGGGCGGAGAAGAACTGCCTGAAGCTGACGGTCTCGCCCGAGCTTTTCGAAGAGCTGCCGGTGGTCATCGCCCGAGTAAAGCGCCTGTTCGACACCGACAGCTTCCCCAATGCGGTGAGCGACGGCCTGGCGGACTTCCACGGGAGGGTCGCGGCCGCCAGCAACATCCCCGGCATCCGGGTGCCCTGCAGCTTCGACGGCTTCGAGATGGCGGTACGGGCCATCCTCGGTCAGCAGATCACGGTGAAGGCCGCCAACACGCTGGCGGGGCGCATTGCGCAAGAATTCGGGGCTCCTGTTGAGATTCCTGTTGAGGGGCTTGCCACGGTGTTTCCGCCGCCGCAGGCCTTCTGCGACGAAGGCGCGGCGGAACGGTTGGGGCGGCTTGGCGTGGTGCGGCAGCGTTCGAAGGCGATCTGCGTGCTGGCGCAGGCCATCTGCGACGGTTCGATCGAGCTGAGCCCGGGGGTCGACGTGCGCGAGGCCGCGCACAAGCTGGTGGCCTTGCCGGGGATCGGGGAATGGACGGCGGAGTACCTGCTGATGAGGGCGTTCGACTATCCCGATGCCTTCCCGGCGGCCGACTATGGCGTGAAGTGCGCCTTCCCCGATATGAAGGTAAAGGACCTGAAGGAGATGTCGAAGAAGTGGAGCCCCTGGCGATCCTATGCGGTCATGTCGCTTTGGTGCACCCCACACGATTGATCGGGCGTTTGAGAAAAAGGGACGTTCACTTTTTCTCATTCTCGCCTAAGGCGGTAAAGCGGTTGTAAGCTCTACGATGCGAAACATGAGAAAAAGCGAACGTCCCTTTTTCTCCTTTGGAAGGATGGACACCATGCACTACGTCTACCCACTGGATTCGCCTTGGGGCGAGA
>JAVBQH010000139.1:0-6690 GCA_031549175.1 Raoultibacter sp. | reverse complement strand
GACATCATCGCCACCGGCATCGATGATCAGGCAGCTTTGCGGGCTGCCAACCTCTGCGGCCAGGGCGTGGGCACCTGTGCCCGCTGCCCGGGCGATCGCCGCATCGAGCTCGCGGGACAGGTTGGGAACGTCGAGCGTGGTGCCCGAGAAGGTGGGGTTGATGGCATGGATGCCGCAGGCACCCAGCTCTGCCGCATAATCGCTCGAGCGAAAGTAGGGGTTCACCACGTCAAGGTCGGCAAGCGTCACCTCGGCGCCTGATGCCTGGGCGTCAAACCCAAGGTTCAGCGAAAGGTTGGTCTTCCCTACCCCGTAATGGCCTGCGATGATGGTGATCGGGCCTAAAGGAAAAAGGGGGCTTGGCAACTGCCTTGCTTGCTTGGTGGTTGGCAGTGAGGTCATCTTTCTTCCCATCCCCTCCGGCCTCATGCGGGCCCTTCATGGCTTTCACTCTAGTGTAGCATGGCCGAAGGGCGCCTCCCGCGCGCGCCTTATACAAACGCGAACGCGGCATTTTTACCCATTGCTGCGTCGATTCCAAACACAGTGCTATAAAATAACGCTTCCAATCAGATTACATTCAAGCTATGCACATTGGGACAACCACAGAAGGAGGGGTTCGATGGAGCCGAACATAGCAGAGGTCGCTGGGCGCATCAGGGCACTTCGCGAAGACCTTGATTTCACCATTGAAGATATGGCAGGGGCGACGGGGCGCAGCCCCGAGGAGTACGCCGCCCAGGAAAGCGGCACAGAGGACCTGTCTTTCACCTTCCTCTACAAGTGCGCCGAGAAGCTCGGCGTCGACGTTATCGAGCTTTTAACCGGGGAGAACCCACACCTTAGCGGTTATTCGCTTATCCGGGCCGAAGACGGGCTGTCAATCAAGCGGCGTGCTGGCTTCGAGTACCTGCACAAGGCCCCCCATTTCAAGAACAAGCTTGCCGAACCCTTCCTGGTCACGGCACCCTACCTGTCCGAAGAGCAGGGTCGGCCGATCCACCTCTCCCGACATGCAGGCCAAGAGCTCGACTACATACTGTCAGGACGGATGCGATTCGCCTACGAAGACCACGTGGAAGAGCTCGGGGCGGGCGACACGCTGTTCTATGATTCCGGGCGCGGCCATGGGATGATCGCCATCGGCGGCGAACCCTGCACCTTCCTGGCAATCGTCATGAAGCCCCAAGACGAGGGGATTTGCTAGGCCGCGGTGCAGGAAGCCCGCACGCGCGCCACACCCCCCAGTATCCACTTACCGCCACCACCCCGGATGTACGCTTTGAGAGCCAGAGGAACCGATATGCGAAACATACACCAACGATACGTGACCGAATCCTACAACGACCTCGCCCAACTGACCGGCTTCGAGGTCAACTGCCCCGAAGACTTCAACTTCGGCTATGACGTG
The DNA here is from genome assembly GCA_031549175.1 of Raoultibacter sp. GTDB lineage: Bacteria > Actinomycetota > Coriobacteriia > Coriobacteriales > Eggerthellaceae > WRIS01. The sequence goes on along the minus strand of JAVBQH010000139.1, from coordinate 5,279 downwards.
GTCGACGACATCGCCGCCCACGACCCCGACCGCATGGCTATGGTCTGGCGCAACCCCGAAGGCGAGGAGCACCTCTTCACCTTCGCCGACATGAAGTATTGGTCGGACAAGACCGCCAACGTTTTGAAGGAGAACGGCATCGGCGCGGGCGACATGGTCATGGTGATACTGCGCCGCCACTACCAGTTCTGGTTCGTGGCCACCGCGCTCCACAAGCTGGGCGCCGTTATGGTCCCGGCGACCTTCATGCTGAAGGAGCACGACCTTGAATACCGCGTGAACGGCGCCGGCGTGAAGGCGGTCATCGCCACCGACGTGGGCGAGATCGCAAACGTTTGCGACAACGCCACCCCGCAGTGCCCTGGCCTTGCGGTGAGGATGATCGTAAACGGCGGAGGCGGGGGCTTGAGTCCCCGCGGCGCCGACGGCGACTTCGACCTGAGTGCGGCTCCCGGGCCTACAGGGCCCGTCCTTTCTGGGCCGTCCGGCATCTGCGCGGCAAGCGCGAATCGCACAGGTTGGATCGACTTCAATACGGCCGTCCGCGAGGCATCGCCTGATTTCAGCCGCGTGGCCACCAAGGCGGCCGATGCTATGCTGATGTACTTCTCAAGCGGCACGAGCGGCAATCCGAAGATGGTCCTGCATGACAGCGCCTATGCACTTGCGCACCTGATGACAGCAAAGCATTGGCACAACGTCGAGCCTGAGGGCGTGCACTTCACTATTGCGGACACCGGATGGGGCAAGGCCGTGTGGGGGAAGTACTACGGCCAATGGCTGATGGAGTCCTGCGTGCTCACCTACGACTTCGACCGGTTCTCTGCTGAAGAGATACTCGACCTCATCCCCCGCTACCAGCTGACCACGCTTTGCTGCCCCCCGACCATGTACCGCCTGTTGATGCAGGCCGACGTCGATTCCTACGACCTGTCCACCCTGGTGCACCTGACGACTGCCGGGGAGGCGCTCAACCCCGACATCTTCGACTTCTGGCTCGAACACTGCGGGCTTACCATCTACGAGGGCTTCGGGCAGACCGAGACCGTCGTCAGTATCGGGAACCTGACCAATTCGAGCCCGCGATCAGGCTCGATGGGCAAGCCGCTGCCATTGTATACGGTCGAGATCAAGCGCGAGGACGGCAGCCGCTGCAACACCGGCGAGACCGGTGAGATCTGCATCAGCGTCGAGCCCCACCCTGCCGGCCTTATGATGGAATACTACCGCGACCCCGAAAAGACCGCGGAGGCCATCACGCATGGCTGGTACCACACGGGTGACACCGCCTGGGTCGACGAGGACGGCTATTTCTGGTATGTGGGCAGAAACGACGACGTCATCAAATCTTCGGGCTACAGGATCGGGCCTTTCGAGATCGAGAGCGTCATGCTGGAGCATGCGGCCGTCCAAGAATGCGCCGTGACGGGCGTGCCCGACGAGATGCGCGGCACCGCTGTCAAGGCGACGGTGGTGCTGGCACCGGGCATCGAGGCGACCGACGAGCTGACGAAGGAGCTGCAGGCCTGGGTGAAGGCCCAAACAGCCCCCTACAAGTTCCCGCGTATCATCGATTATGTCGACGAGCTTCCGAAGACGGTCAACGGGAAGATCCGCCGCACCGCCATCCGCGAGAAGGACTACCGGTAACGCGACCCGAGAAAAGGGGACTGTCCCCTTTTCTCGGGTCGGCATCGTCTATAAGGGACTGTTCCCTTGCACTTTCTTCAACCTATCGGATGCTCCTAGTGGAAGCGGACTACCCCGCTGTCTCCGCGATGACAGGTCTTGATGAAGCGCACGGTCTTGTCCTGCGCGTTCATGACGACCGACTCGGTGGTGACGGAGCCGTCGGCCACCTGGACGCCCGAGACCATTTCGCCGTTCGTCACGCCGCAGGCCAGGAAGGCCGCGTCGTCGGAGCGGACGAGGTCGTCCATGGTAAGCACGCCGTCGAGGTCGACCTCGGCGGTCTTCTCGGCGCGGGCGCGCTCGTCGTCGGAGCGGAAGCGGAAGCGTCCCATGAAGGTGCCGCCGATCGCCTTCAAGCCCGTGCAGGCAAGCACGCCTTCGGGTGCCCCGCCCGAGCCCATATACAAGTCGATGCCTGTGCCGGGGACGGCGGTGGCGATGGCGCCGAAGACGTCTCCGTCATCAATCAGGCGGATCTTCGCCCCGGCATCGCGGACGGCCTGGATCAGGTCCTTATGGCGGTCACGGTCGAGGATGCACACGTTTACCTCGGAGACCGGCTTGCCCAAAGCCTCGGCGACGGCCTGGATGTTTTGCTCGGGCGGATAGTCGATATGCACCTTGCCGACGCAAGCCGACCCGGCGGCGATCTTCGCCATATAGGTATCGGGTGCGAAGAGCAGGGCGCCCTTCGGTGCGATGGCAATGGTGGTCAGCGCGTTCGGCTTGTTTGCGGCGCAGAGGTTCGTGCCCTCGAGCGGGTCGACGGCGATGTCGATCTCTTCCCCGCCGCGTCCAAGCTCTTCGCCGATATAAAGCATGGGGGCTTCGTCACGCTCCCCTTCACCGATGACAATACGCCCCGAGAAGTCGATGTCGTTGAAGGCGTCGCGCATAGCAGTGGTAGCCGCCTGGTCAGCAGCCATCTTGTCGCCCTTGCCGATCCAGTCGTAACAGGCGATCGCGGCGGCCTCGGCCACGTGCAGGATTTCCATGATTCGAGCAGCTTGCATATCTACCCTTTCTCAAATTCTCACATTAGATGGAATTTTACACCACATCAGCTTACCCGCACCATACGAACCGCAAAATGAGCATCAGAGCTGTACGGCTTCAGCTGTGTGGCAAGGCAGGACCGCCCGCCGATCGGCTCGAGCTTGAAATGCCGCCCCTCCTCCCCCTCCAGGAAGCGTTTGACCACGAACTGGTTCTCCTCGCGGGTGACCGTACAGGTCGCATATCCCAGCATGCCGCCTGGGGCTACGAGCTTCGAGGCCCTTTGCAGAATACGCAGTCCCTGGCCTGCCAGTTCCTGAATGGTATTCGGCTCCAGGCGCCAGCGGATTTCCGGGTGGCGCCGAAGCGTTCCAAGGCCGGAACAGGGCGCGTCGATGAACACCCCGTCAAAAGACCTGCCTTCGAACCCTGCCCCCAAGACCCTCGCATCGGCCGCGACGGCCTCGTCGAGCTCTATGCCGAGGCTGCTGATGCGATTCTTCAGAAGCTTCAGCTTGTATTCGTGGTTGTCGACGGCGGTAAGCGGCATTTGCCTGCCGAAGGCCTCGAAGGCATTGTTTTGCAGCAGGATGGTCTTGGTGCCGCGCCCCGCCCCGATCTCAAGGTAGCTTCGGGGGTAGTGCGCGGGAAGCATGGAGGCGGCGACCATCTGGGATGCGGCGTCGCTCACCACGAAGGCACCGTCTTTGAGCAGGCTCTGGATCCCAACGTCAGAAAGGGCCTGGGGCGTCTCGGCACGGTAACAGGCGGCAGGACCAGGCATGTCAACACGGGACAACTCGCATGAGGCCTGTTTGAACGCGTCAATGACATCGTCGTCTGAGGCCTTTATTCGGTTCACCGCGATGAAGAGCGGCGCCTGGCCATTCGAGGCCTTCATGAATTCGACCGCATCTGCGTGCCCAAGCTCTTCGACAAGGAGGGCCGCCAGCCACGTAGGGAAGGCATAGGTCCTCGCAAGCGCCGCCAGGTCGGTCGCGGGGTCTCCGAAGGGGAACTTCCTCTTCGCGCCCACGATCTTCCTGAGTACCGCGTTCGCCAGTCCGGTTGCCCTGATGGTGACGTATTTCACCAGTTCGACACCTTGGTCGACTGCGGCATGCTCGTCTTTGCCGAGGAAGATGATCTCGTAGGTGCTTATGCGCAAGGCGTCGCGCACGTCGTCTTTGATGTCGTGGGGGCTTTTGAGGCACCGGTCGATGACCTCGTCCAAGGTGCCCCAGGTGCTCGAAACGCCGAGGCAAAGCTTCGTTGCGAAGGCGCGGTCCTCGGGGGAAAGCCGCGCTTTTTCCAAGGCCGCCGCCAAGACGTCGTGCGTGAAGGCCCGGCGCCGGCGGACCTGCGCGCCGACATCGAGGGCAAGCTTGCGGGCCGGGCTTGCGTGCGAGGCTACTTCCCGTTTAGACATGCAGCTCTTCCCAATGCATCGCCTGAGTCTTAAGGCCCGGTATGCCTGCGGCGAAGGCCTTCGCATCCATCGCATTCTTGCCGTCGGGCTTAAGGGAAAGGATCTCGACCGCATCGTCAGCAGCACCTATGAAGAGGCGCTTCTCACGGAAGCAGGTCATGCCCGGAACGAGGCCGTCCGTGACCCCACGTGCCTTGTCCTCTTCAGGCACCAGGCGGGCCTTCAACAAGGAGGCCGACTTGCCGGCGATCTGGACGCGCGCCGGATGGGCCGCACTCGACGCCCTGATCTTGCGCACTATCCGGCATGCACCGTCGGCGCTTTTAGGGAACAGCTCCCCGCGATCGAGCTTCGGTGCATAGCTTGCCTGTGCCTCGTCTTGGTGCGTCCAGTCTCCGGCACCCCGCTCGAGGTGGATCAATGCGGTAAGAAGCGCTTGGGAGCCAAGGTTCGCAAGCTCGTCGTTAAGCTCGGCCGAGCCCTTGTCGTCGATGTTGAGCGTCCGGCACACACAGTAGTCGCCCGTGTCGAGGCCTTCCTCCATGCGCATGACGCAGACGCCGGTCATCTCGTCACCCTCAAGGATTGCCCGTTCGATGGGGGCGGCCCCCCTCCATCGGGGCAGAAGCGAGGCGTGTACGTTCAGGCACCCGTATTTCGGTATCTCAAGCACCTCGCGCGGCAGGAGCATCCCGTAGGCGGCAACAGCTATGATGTCAGCCTCGAAGGCATGAAGCCGGGCTTGCACCTCATCATCTTTGAGGCTTTGGGGCGTGAAGACGGGAATGCCGAATTCCTCGGCCAAGGCCTTCACGGGAGACGGGGTTGCCTCCCTACCCCTTCCCCGGATGGCATCGGGCCGGGTATAGACGGCGGCGACGTCGTGGTGCTGCACAAGCTCCTCCAGAATGACTGCAGCAAACTCGGGGGTCCCCATGAAAACGATTCGCATGTGCTCCTCTTCCGCCCTTACTTTACGCGTGGCTCGATTTTGGTCTCGCCCGGTTTGGCGCCGGCCGCAAGCGCTTCGTCGTAAGCGCGCAAAAGCTCTATGCGCGCCGACGGCTCACAGGATTCGAACAGGGTCTTTCCCTCAAGATGGTCGATCTCGTGTTGGAGGCACCGGCCGAGCAGGCCGTCGCCTTCTATGACCCACTCCTCA
>JAVBQH010000084.1:0-14428 GCA_031549175.1 Raoultibacter sp. | reverse complement strand
GTATCGGTGCCGACTTCTTCAATGCTATCGAAACGATGAAGGACCGCCTTGATGCTCCTGCGATCGCAGCTCAAATCCCGATCGGAGCCGAGAATCACTTCGACGGCATCATCGACCTCGTAACGAATACTGCTTGGCAGTTCAACGAAGACGACAAGGGTATGATCTATCCTGCTGAAGAGCCTATTCCCGATGACTACAAGGAAGAGGCCGAGCTGCGCCGCCAAGAGCTGATCGAGGCGGCCGCCGACTTCGACGATGCCCTCATGGAAAAGGTCCTCATGGAGGAGGAGGTCACGGCCGACGATTTGAAGAAGGCCATCCGCATCGGAACGATCGCCTGCAAGATGAACCCGGTGTTTTGCGGCTCATCCTATAAGAACAAGGGGATCCAAGAGCTTCTCGATGCCGTCATCGACTTCATGCCGAGCCCGCTTGACGTCCCTGCCATCACCGGCACGAACCCCAAGACCGGTGCGGAGGAAGAGCGCCCGAGCGACACCAAGGCACCTTTTGCGGCCTTGGCCTTCAAGATCATGACAGACCCCTTCGTCGGCAAGCTCACCTATTTCCGCGTGTACTCCGGCAAGCTTGACGCCGGCTCCTACGTGGTGAACGCCACCAAGGACAAGAAGGAACGCATCGGGCGCCTGCTCGAGATGCACTCCAACAACCGCGTCGATATCGAAAGCTGTTCAGCCGGCGACATCTGTGCGGCTGTCGGCCTGAAGGACACCACCACGGGCGACACCCTCTGCGACGAGAAGTCCCCGATCATCCTTGAGGCGATGGAGTTCCCCGACCCAGTTATCGACATCGCCATCGAGCCGAAGACCAAGGCGGAGCAGGACAAGCTGGGTGTCGCGCTTCAAAAGCTCGCCGAAGAAGACCCGACCTTCAAGGTCTCGACGAACCAGGAAACCGGCCAGACCATCATCGCGGGCATGGGCGAGCTCCATTTGGAGATCATCGTCGACCGTCTGCTCCGTGAATTCAAGGTCGAGGCAAACGTCGGCAAGCCGCAGGTAGCCTACCGCGAGACTGCCACGACGGCCGTCGAGGGCGTCGAAGGCAAGTTCGTCCGCCAGTCCGGCGGCCGCGGCCAGTACGGCCATGCGGTCATCAACATGTATCCGCAAGAGCCGGGCAGCACCTACCTGTTCGAGAACAAGATCGTCGGCGGCGTCATCCCCAAGGAATACATCACGCCGGTCGACCGCGGCATCCAGGAGGCCATCAACTCAGGCATCCTCGCCGGTTATCCGGTCGTTGATATTAGGGTCGAGCTCGTCGACGGTTCGTACCACGACGTCGACTCTTCGGAAGCCGCCTTCAAGGTGGCGGGCTCCATGGCGATCAAGGAGGCCCTCAGGAAGTCGAACCCTGTCCTCCTCGAGCCTGTGATGGCCGTCGAGGTCGAGACCCCCGAGAACTACATGGGCGACGTCATGGGCAACCTGTCCAGCCGACGCGGCCAGATCCAAGGCATGGGAGACCGCGGCAACTCCAAGGTCATCAATGCCAAGGTTCCTTTGAGTGAAATGTTTGGATATGCAACAGACCTGCGAAGCGCCACACAGGGTCGTGCCGTCTATTCGATGCAGTTCGACTCCTATGAACCGGTTCCAAAGAGTGTTGCAGAAGAAATTATCAGCAAGGCCGGCGGGAATGCGTAGGGCCAGGTGCCCTCACGCAAATCGCTCATGCATAATGGAGGTAAGGTAAGTGGCTAATCAAAAGATCCGCATCCGCTTAAAGGGATACGACCATGAGATCGTAGACCAGTCTACGAAGCTCATCGTCGACACCGCCCAGAAGACGGGTGCCAAAGTATCAGGACCGATTCCGTTGCCGACGGAACGCAATCTGTATTGCGTCGTGCGCTCTCCCCATGTGAACAAGGATTCGCGTGAGCAGTTTGAGATGCGCACCCATAAGCGTTTGATCGACATCCTGGAGCCGACCCCGAACACGGTCGATTCCCTGATGCGTTTGGACCTTCCGGCCGGTGTCGACATCGAGATCAAGCTGTAAGGGGTGTGAAGGAAATGATAAACACCATTTATGGGAAAAAACTCGGCATGACCCAGATCTTCTCAGAAGACGACCGTGCCGTGCCGGTTACCGTCATCCAGGCGGAGCCCAATACGATCTGCCAGGTGAAGACCGTCGAGACCGACGGCTACAATGCCGTCCAGCTTGGCTTTGGCGAGATCAAGGAAAAGAAGGTCAACAAGCCGATGGCCGGGCATTTCAAAAGCCAAGGCGTAGACCCTAAGCGCCATCTGCGCGAGGTGCGCATCGACGATGCATCGGAGTATAAGGTCGGAGACCAGGTGACAGTCGCCAACTTCGCAGAGGCCAAGAAGGTCGATGCGACGGGAACCTCCAAGGGCAAAGGCTTTGCCGGCGTGATCAAGCGCTACAACTTTGCCGGTGGCCCAGGCGGACACGGCTCGCATTTCCATCGCGCCCCCGGCTCGGTGGGACAGTGCGCAACGCCTTCGCGTGTGTTCAAGGGCATGAAGCTTCCGGGGCACATGGGCGTCGATACCGTGACCACGAAGAACCTCGAAGTCGTACGTGTGGATGAGGAGCAAAACCTCATTCTGGTGAAGGGTGCTGTCCCAGGCGGAAAAAACGCCGTGGTACGCATTCGTCTGGCTTAAATGAACCAAGGAGAAAACCTTATGGCAAGTATTGAAATGAAAGACGCAAGCGGCAAGAAGGTCAAAAGCACCGAGCTTTCTGCTGCTGTGTTTGGCATCGAGCCAAACGTTCATGCCATGCATGAAGTGGTACGCGCCCAACGTGCTGCCTGGCGTTCCGGCACCAGCAATACGCTGACGCGCGGCCAGGTCCGCGGCGGCGGCAAGAAGCCTTGGAGGCAGAAGGGAACCGGGCGGGCACGCCAGGGAACCATCCGTGCTCCGCATTGGACAGGCGGCGGCGTGGTATTCGGCCCGCATCCCCGCTCCTATGCGATCAAGGTGCCCAACAAGGTGGTAAAGCTCGCCATGCGCTCCGCGCTTTCCGCTAAATTGGCCGACAAGGAGCTGATCGTCGTCGAGAAGTTCGACTTCGAGAAGCCTTCGACAAAAGAGGCTGCGGCTGCCCTCAAGGCGCTCGGCTGCGAGCAGCGTACAACGGTGGTCATTTCAGATGACGACGTCAACACCTATCTGTCCATGCGTAATCTGGACAGGGTCAATGTCATCCCCGTCACCGAGGCGAACACCTATGAACTGATCGACAACAAGGCGCTGGTCTTCACGGCTGCCGCCCTGGCTCGCATCGAGGAGGTGCTCGCATAATGAAAGACCCCCGTCAGGTAATCATCCGCCCTATCGTCTCTGAGCATAGCTACGACATGATGGGTGACAACTGCTACACTTTCGAGGTCGCAAAAGAATCGAACAAGGTTGAGATCGCCCAGGCAATCGAGGCTATCTTCGATGTCAAGGTCGTCAAGGTCAACACGCTGAACGTGAAGGCGAAGCCAAAGCGCGTCCGCTACCAGGTAGGAAAGACCCGTACTTGGAAGAAGGCAATGGTCACGCTCAAAGAAGGCGATACCATCGAGCTGTTCGGCAGCAACTAAACCGTACCGTGCAAAGGGCCTGGCCCTTGTGCACGCCTTAGTGAAAAAGTGAGACGCCGGCCCTAAGAGCCGGCGTTTTCGATATCGGCCCAAAACGACGGAGGTACCTATGGGAGTCGTGTTCTTCCTTTTTCTGACGCCAGTGATAATCGCTTTGCTTGCGGTGATCGTGATTGCCGTGGTGGGGCTTGTCTTGTTGGGTGCCGGGGCCACGGCAATTGCGGCGGGAGGCTTCGCCGCCAGCGCAGTGGTTGTCAAGGATGCAAACTATAAGCGCCTCACGGTGATCGTCTGCTCGGCCGTCTTGCTGTTCGCGCTTTGCTGCTTCTCCCTTTTCGGCTTCATCCTATGGACGGAGGCCCGCACGGTCCTTGCTGTCCTCGGCTGCCTTTTCGGCTTGGGCTCCATAGCGCTCGGGATCGTGGGCCTGGTCTATACCCGGCCGGTCGCCAAGACCTCGGCAAAGGTGCTGTTTATCATCCTTTTCATACTGACCTTGATGTTGGGCATCTGTTCTCTTGCGGCTTCCGGACTTGCCCTTTTCGCCATCCTCTAGAGACCCTTATGAAAAGCTCTCCGCACCAGCCGGCCTTGCCGCATCCTGTACGCATCAAATACCCGTCAATGCGGTTTTTATTGGCTCGGGCACCCGTTTTCGTCTGTTCGTGCTAAATCGAAAACGAACTTGTGTTTTAGCCGATCTCCTGGGAGAATGCATCGGTAGGATTATTTCAGCTCCACCATCATCTGATAGGACGACCCAGGGAGACCAGGGTAGGAGACAAGCATGGCGTTTATAGAGTTCCATGATGTGCACAAGGTCTACCATATGGGCGAAGTCGACGTTGCGGCGGCAGACGGCATCGACTTCGAGATCGAGGAAGGCGAGTTCGTCGTCGTTGTCGGCCCGTCAGGTGCCGGCAAGACCACCGTGCTCAACATGCTCGGCGGCATGGACAGCTGCACTTCGGGGAAGATCATGCTTGAGGGGCGCGAGGTGAGCGCCTTCAGCTCAAAGGAGCTTACCTGCTACCGCCGCTACGACATCGGCTTCGTATTCCAATTCTACAATCTGGTGCAAAACCTGACCGCCCTGGAAAACGTCGAGCTCGCATCTCAGATATGCAAGGATCCGCTTGATGCGAGGGGAGTGCTTGAGCAGGTTGGTCTGGGGCCCCGGACAGATAACTTCCCTGCGCAGCTTTCCGGAGGCGAACAGCAGCGCGTCGCCATTGCGCGCGCCCTGGCAAAAAACCCCAAGGTCCTGCTCTGCGATGAGCCCACAGGGGCGCTTGATTACCGCACCGGCAAGGCGATCCTCCAGCTCCTTCAGACCACCTGCACCACCATGAACAAGACGGTGGTGCTCATCACCCATAACACCGCCTTCACCTCTTTGGCGAACCGGGTGATCCATATCAGGGAAGGCCGCGTATCGGGGGTAGAGAGAAACGACTGCCCTGCCTCAGCCCAGACGATAGACTGGTAAGGACTTCGTTGAACAGGGTATTCAGAAAAGAAATCTTCCGTTCCATCACCCATTCCTGGGGGCGCTTCCTTGCAATCGGCATAATCGTCGCTTTGGGCACGGGCTTCTATGCGGGCCTTCGCATGACCGGCCCCGATATGGAACTGGCCGCCGACGAATACTACGACGGCACCAACCTCTACGACCTGCGGGTGCTGTCCACCATGGGGATGACCGACGATGATGTGGCCGCGCTGCAGGAGGTCGAGGGCGTCAAGGCCGCGATGCCCGCATCGGTGACCGACGTGGTCACCATCATCGACAACGAGCAGTACACGGTCCGCGTCCATTCCCTGGATGCCCAGGCCGCCGGGGCAAGCGACACGAGCGACGGGGTCGATGCGAAATCAGACGACGAAGGCTACATCAACCGCCCTTTGCTCGTATCCGGCTCATGGCCGGACGCTCCGGGGGAATGTGTCCTCGCAGCTGACCGGGTTATGAACACGCCCGTCCATATCGGCGATACCGTGCAGGTCGTAGAGGGCGCAGGCAATATCGACGAGATCCTGAAGCATCGGTCGCTTACCATAACCGGCTTCGTACGGTCGTCGTATTACACATCGCCTACGAGCCTCGGGACGACGGGCATCGGCAGCGGCTTCCTTCAGCAGTATATGTATGTTGCAGAAGACGAGTTCGCAGACGACTACCCCTACACAGAGATATTCCTGACGGTCGAAGGCGCCGAACAGGATACATGGGGAAGCGATGCCTACCAGGAGAAAATCGATGCGGTCACAAAGAGCGTCCAGGAGATCGCCCCGTCACGCGAACACCAGCGCTACCTCGGTTTGAAGGCCGAGGCCCAATCGTCGCTTGACGAGAAGCGAGCCGAATACGAACAGCAGAAAGGCGATGCCGAAAGCCAGCTTGCCGCCGCAAAGGCAAGGCTCGACTCCGCCGCATCGACGATCTCGGGCAGCGAGGCGAAACTGGCTTCCGGGCAGCAGGAATACGATGCCGGCGTTGCTGCATTGGCGCAGCAGAAAAGCCAGGCAGAGGTTCAATTCGCAGCCGCTTACGAAGACCTTTCCGCACAACAGCTTGCCCTCGATGCGGCGTGGGTGGATTGGCAGTATCGGTGGGACCATCGCAATCCAGGCGACCCGGTGCAAGAAGCCATGCTCCTTGCAGAAAAAGACATGCTCGACGGAATGACTGCCCAGCTCAATGGTGCCTGGGCCGCCTATTACGCCCAGAAAGGCCAAGCGGAAGCCGGCTTTGCGGAAGCGCAGACAAAGCTCGACCAAGCAGCGGCGACGCTTTCGAACGGGCGGGCGCAGCTTGCAACAGGGAGGGCGGAATACTCCTCCGGCCTGGCCGCCTATGGGTCATCCAAGGCAGAGGCCGATACGCGCCTTGCCGATGCCGCCCAACAGCTCGAGGATGCCCAGAGGCAGATCGACAGCATGGAAGAGCCGACATGGTACGTCATGGACCGCACCAAGAATTCCGGTGCCAACAGCTTCAAATCGGACGCCGGCCGCGTCGATCAGATCGCACGCGTATTCCCCTTCCTGTTCTTCCTGGTGGCTGCTTTGGTTGCCCTGACCACGATGACGCGTATGGTGGAGGAGGAGCGCACGCTCATCGGAACCTATAAGGCGCTCGGCTACGGCAGGGCGACGATTACCTCCAAATACCTTATCTACGCTGCTCTTGCAAGCGTCGTCGGAAGCATGCTCGGCATAGGTATCCTCTCCCAAGTGCTGCCGAAGACCATATTCAACGCCTATACCATCATGTATGCCGTGCCTGTGGGGCCGACCCCGATCGACCCCTACCTTGCAAGTCTGTCGGCGCTCCTCGGTGTCGGGGTAACCTTGGTCGCAACATGGGGCGCGGCTGCCGCAACGCTGCGCGAGAAGCCTGCCGCGCTCATGCTTCCGAAGGCCCCCAAGCCCGGCAAGCGCATCGTCTTGGAGCGTATAGGCTTCATCTGGAAACGGCTTAACTTCTCATGGAAGGTCACGTTCCGCAACATCTTCCGCTACAAGAGGCGCTTCGTCATGACCATCATAGGGATTGCGGGCTGCACGGCGTTGCTTTTGACCGGGTTTGGGCTTTCGGATGCCATCACCGACATCATCTCAAAGCAATATGGCGAGATCACCCGCTACAATACCACCATCGCGTTGGCGAACGACATCTCTGAAGAGGATCAGGAGCGGGTGGACGAGGTCATCAATGACAAAAGCCTGGTCAGCAGTTATGGCTACACCGCTGCCGAGGCCATGGTCGCGTCTGACGGCAAGACGGAGAAGAACACTTACGTGATTGTGCCCGAGGATCCTCGAGGCTTCCCGGACTTCGTAACGATGAGGAACAGGGTGTCGGGCGAGGATCTTGCCATGAACGACACTTCCGCCATTATCAGTGAGAAATTATCGAACCAGCTGGGCCTTATGGTTGGCGACAGCCTGAGCCTGTCAGAGCAAGACCAGATGGGCAACGCCACCGGATCCACCTTCACGGTAGAGGTCGGCGGGATCATGGAGAACTATATCGGCGGATCCATCTATATGACGCCCGCGTACTATGAGAAGACCACAGGCAAAGGCCTGGACTATTCTATAATTGTTGCCCTCAGCCCCAACGATGCTGATATCCGGACTGCTATCAGTGACAGGCTCCTTGCCGTGGACGGGGTGAGGACGGTCGGCTATAACGATGAATCCATATCGTCATACCAGAAGATGCTTTCGAGCGTGAACTCGATCGTGGTGGTCCTGATCGTGGCCGCAGCCGTCCTTGCATTCGTCGTGCTCTACAACCTCACTAATATCAACATCACCGAACGACAGCGCGAAATAGCCACCTTGAAGGTACTAGGCTTTCTTCCGCGCGAGGTCAACGCCTATATTTTCCGCGAGACCATCCTCCTTACGATACTGGGCGCCTTGGTAGGCCTTGTGCTCGGAGTCTTTATGGAGAACTACGTGGTGGTCACGGCCGAGGTCGACCAGGTCATGTTCGGGCGCAGCATCCATCCCTTGAGCTTTGCCATCTCCTTTGCTATGACCTTGGTGTTCTCTTGGTTCGTGTCGGTTGTCATGAGGCGCAAGCTCGCCCGTATCGATATGGTCGAAAGCCTCAAGTCCATCGAGTAGCGAGGCAAAGCGGCGGGTATCACTCCTTAGCACTGATGCCCGCATCATTTCACTAGGCATCATTGCTAATAATCATCGCCCCATGTCTAGCTTTTGCCGCAGTCTTCCTTGGAGGCTGCTCAGCAATGTAGAGTTTTGACAGATTATCTATCCAAAATAAAGAATCTGTCCATCTTCCTTCACAAACGATGTCGATCAAATAGCTACCATAGGCCCACATGGCCGACTTCACGCAATGAAATGATGGGAATTGGCATGTGGCATTGATGGGGACATCGAAAGAAGGGCAGGACATGCCAGGGGAAAAACCAAAGCCCAAAGAAGAGAACTGGGTGCCGCTATTTATTGCGATCTTCATTGCCCTGGTCGTTGATGGCATGGATCTGCAGTTGTTGAATATCTGCTTACCGGTGCTGAGGGAAGACTTCGACTTAAGCCAGATGCAGGCCGGAGCTCTGAGCAGCATCACGCTTATCGGTATGGCATTAGGAGGCTTGGTGGCAGGCGTGCTTGCCGACCGTATTGGCCGTGTCAAGGTCACCATTTACTCGCTTGTGACGTTTTCCCTGTTCACCATGCTCCTGGGTTTCACCCAGACATATTGGCAGTTCGCGCTCGTAAGGTTCTTGTCCGGATTAGGGATAGCCTCCTTGTTCGCCATCGGCACCTTGCTTGTCGCGGAATATGTCCCTACAAGAAAACGTGGCATTGTCTTGGGAACCCTGCAGGCTGGGTGGTCGATCGGATATATTGCAGCCGCATTGCTTTCGGCCGCCTTCCTGGAAACCCAAGGTTGGCGCCCGCTCTTCATCCTTTCTGTGATTCCTGCACTGATCTCGTTCTTTATCTTAAGAAGAACCAAAGAGCCACCTAGTTTCGCCGTTCAAAAACAGGCAGGCAGTGCACAGCGCGGCCACGAGTACCGAAGGATTTGGGAGAATAAGGGCATTCGCATCGTGTTTATTATCTGGGCTATCGCCAATACCGCCTTGCAATTCGGCTATTATGGCGCCAATACCTGGCTTCCAAGCTACTTGCACACCGACCTTGGACTCGACTTGAAAAACATGAGCCTTTATGTGGCAGGCACCTATTCGGCGATGGTCGTGGGGAAGGTGCTCGCAGGTTTTCTTGCAGACCGATTTGGCCGGAAAAGCATTTGGATGCTCGGCGGATTGTCAACGTCAATTGCCATTCCCCTGATCGTAACGTACGTCAACACCTCAAACGTCGTCTTCCTCATGATCATATTCGGCTTCCTCTATGCAATTCCTTATGCGCTGCTGACCGCGTTCATGAGTGAAAGCTTCCCAACCGGTATCCGTGGAACGGCTGTCGCCTCTCTCAGTTCTGTCGGCAAAATTGGATCAATTGCGGCCCCGATGGTCGTAGGCTATCTCGCAAGCAACTACTCTATCGGCTTTGGGATTGGCGTCCTAGGGATCGCATATGCGATTTGTGCCCTTGTCCCAGGCATCTTTCTCAAAGAGAAGGCCTTCGACCCCAGCAGCACAGCCCAGGTTGACAACCCGGTGCGTAAGTAGCCGGCTTATCGCACGGTGCGCACCGCAAAAGAGCTCGACATAGAGGTTCTTTTCACACGTTCCTTTCAGGCCTTCGACTGCTTTGGTTGCTGGTCGGGCTCCGCAATTCTGCCGTTTGCCTCGAAAAGACCGCCGTCTGCTTGAGGAAAATGCCAAAATACGGGTCATATTATTTTTGTGGAATTTTTGTTACCGATATGTTACTATGAATAACCATAAGGCATTATTTTGCACTCCACCCCCTTAAGGCGGGTATCAATTTGCGGAAAATGGGCCCACTGCTTAGACGCGCGGTGAGCCCATTTTTTATTGCCCGCAGGAACGGGGACGGTCCTTCTTGCCCGCCGCTGCCAATGCAAGGCGGATACGGTTTTCCTGATTGAGAGACGAGGTGTCGTGATCGTAGTCGATGATGGTCAGCCGCAGTCCAGGAAATCTCTTCTGCAGGCCTCTCAAGGCGCCGCGTGACTGCACATGCCCTTTGAGGCAACCGAAAGCCTGGGCGTAGACAATATCATTGACGCCCTCACTCAAAAGGCCTTCGATCTGCTTGATATAGCGGACATCATCGACGAAGAGGGAGTCCGGTTCGGGGAAGACGGGTGTGAAACCCTGTTCCTCGACAAGCCGCGCAAGCCCTCGATTCGCAAAGGGGTCGAAGCAAAGCAGGGCGTTTCCGATGATGCCGACCTTCGGGCCTCCCATGGATCCTGCGCACCTGGCCTCCGGCCGTGCATGCTTATCCCAATGATCCACCCATTCGATCTGAGGTATCCATCCGAGTGCCTGTTCGATGAGGCCTGGAAGGCCATCAAGCAGGCAGCCGATGCAGACACGGGGTATGACAAGCTTTGTTATCTGGGGATCCTCGCGAAGCCGCCGAATCGCCTGTCCGGCAATGGCCGAGGCTACAAAGCAGATATCGTGGCTTACGTAGGCTCGGGCGCTTTCGACGTCCCGGTAGCTCAACGGCTCAAGATAGGCGGCCTTCCCTTCGCCTGCCTGGGCTTGTGGTTGCGGGTGAGGCCGTGTCGACCCTGATGGCTTTTGCTCCGGCCTCAGCTGACCCGTGGGTGGGGCCTGCGACGGCCATTCCTCTTCCGAAGACAAGCCTGCCCTCCCGCCGGCCCGTTCGTGCAGGGTCTCGGCAAGGGTTCTCAGGCGGATGCGGATATGGGCGAGGTCGACGATCTCGTCGACCTTGAGGGAGGTGAGCGTCTTGCCCCGACCCTCGATGATTCGCCGCATGTGGCGGATGCTCAAGGCGTCGTACCCGCATCCGAAGGAGTACAGGCTGACGAGGTCGAGGGATTCTTTGTCTTGCGCAAAAGCAGCCAGGGCCTCAAGGGTTTTCACGGGCTTCCACGGCGAGGTGCCGTCCATGCCAGACGCTTGGCCTGAAACCACGTGCTTGCGCTTCATTGCCCTCGTCAAGCTTGCGGGTGAGAGGACGGCGAATCCGAGCTCGGTAAGGATTGCGTCTATGCCGTGGCTTGTGCGCCCGTCAACATGGTAGGGGCGTCCCGTTAACAAAATGCCCCTACGGCCAGGTTTCTCAATCCAGCGCAAGGTCTTGCACGCCGCTTCGTCAAGCTTGTCGAGGAAGGCGTCCTGTTCGGCTGCTGCCTTTTGAAAGGCACGGTCGAACTCGTCCCGCGAGAACTCTGTCCCGGCAGGGCATAAGGCGAGCAGCGCCTGGAAGAGCGCCTGGCGGTCTTGCGGGTTTTCTTCTAGGGCGCCTGGGCGGATGGCGGTAAGCTCAGGCGCGGCCATCGCGACTTCGCCCGAACCCAGCTCGGGAACGCTGTCGCGGAGGGCGTTGCCATACAGGCTTGATACCGGGCACCGTTCACCACGTTTGAACAGTGGAAACAGTATCGCATCAATGCCTTGCTGAAGCAGTTCCGCAGTCTCTTGATGGGCGAGCTTTGCCGGATAGCAGACGCTTTCGGAGGGAACGGTCTCAAGTCCCTTCGTCTGGATGGGGCTGAGTGAGGCCTGGGCAAGCGATGCCTCGCCATAGGCGTCGCCGGTTTTTTGATGGGGCGCTAGGACGGCGCTGAAACCAAGGTGGACAAGCAGGGCATACCAGAACAGGCTGTTTTCATAGAGGTGCAAGACCTGCGGCAGGCCGACATAGACCTCGTTTCGGGGAGAATCCTCGGGCCTCATGAGAGCACGCATCCGCGTATACAGGAGCTGCTGCTCGAGGGCGTAGAGGTTGGGCGGCCGATCCTTTCCCGTGTTTTTTCCGGTGCCGAGTGCGGTAGGGCCGCCGGAAAGGCCCCTTGTCCCGAGATGGGGCGACCTGCCTTGGAGCAGCAGGCCCCGGCTGCATCGGTTTCCGCTGATAAAGCGCTGGCTTGCAGCAAGGTTTCGCCCGGACGGCTTTTCCCTGTTCGGGTTGAGCGGCTGGGACAGGCTTGCCGTCCCCGACAGGGATGCAGGGCCTCTGGAATATGCGGTGGTCCGAGGATCGTCGTTGAATTCTATGATGCTCAAAAGGCAGCTGTTGCTGCAGCCAAGGCAACGCTCGACATGCCGCGAGGGGTTAAGCCGCCTCAGCTTCTCCAGGTCGGCAAGCGAGCTCACATCCCCCTTGCCTGACCGCTGTCGTGCCGTCAACGCAGCGCCGTAGGCCCCCATCAGGTGGGCAATATCGGGGCGCAACGCCTGCCTGCCGGAAACAAGCTCGAAGGCCCGCAAGACGGCATCGGACATGAACGCTCCTCCCTGTACGACGACGGTTTCCCCGAGGTCGTCAAGGTTGTCCATGCCGATAATCTTGAACAGGGCGTTCTCGACAACAGAATACGCGAGCCCGGCGGCGATGTCTTCGTAGGGCACGCCGATCTTTTGGGCATGACGCACACGCGATGTCATAAAAACCGTGCATTTCATACCCAGGTCGATGGGTGTCTTTGATTTCAATGCAAAATCCGCGAAGGTGTAGGGGTTAAGCTGGAGCGAGTACGACGTTCCTTCGATGAATGAGCCGCACCCGCTCGAGCAGGCCTCATTGAGCACTGCGTTCGTGATCTCGCCGTTGCGGACCCAGAGTGCCTTCATGTCCTGTCCCCCGATATCAAGGATGAAATCGGTTCCGGGAAAGAGGGCTTCGGCGGCGCGCAGGTGGGCGACGGTCTCAACAATCCCGGAATCTGCAGAAAAGGCGGCTTTCAACAGCTCCTCCCCGTAGCCGGTGACGGCGGTGTGCGCAATGTAGGCGACAGGGGTCTTGTCGTATTCCTTCGGCAGGGCAAGGTAGAGGTCCTCGAGCATCAGGGTGGCAGTCTCAAGGCTGTCTCCCTTGGTCGGGCGGTAGTCGGAGTAGGCAAGGTCACCGGCGTCGTCAACAAGGGCGACCTTCACCGTGGTAGAGCCGGCATCAATGCCGAGATACAGTGGGCCTGTGCAGTCGGACAGGCGTTTCCGCGGGGCGACGGTGCCCCTATGGCGCTCGCGAAACTGCGCAAGCTCCTCTTCCGAGGAGAAGAGGGGAGGCAGGGTCGTAATATCCCATTCGATTTCAGGTGCCTGGTCAAGCTTCCTTTCCAGCTCTGCAAGCGTCGTCATGCGGACGCCCTCTTGCAGCCTTGCCATTTCAGGGGCGAGGATTGCCGTGCCGATGGCCGTGAAAAGATGGGCGTTTTTCGGCTTTATACCGGTCTTGTGGGTGAGGCCCAGGGCGCGGCGAAAACGGAAGACCAGGTCCGGGATGTGCTCGAGCGGGCCGCCCAGGAAGACGACCGTTCCCGTAAGAGGGCGTCCGCAGGCGAGGCCGGCGATAGTCTGCTTCACAACCGCCTCAAGCGCACTGGCTGCTATATCGCTGCGTTTCGCCCCCGAGTTAAGGAGGGGGCGCACATCGGTTTGTGCAAACACGGCGCAGCGCGAGGCGATCGGATACAGACGGTTCGACCTTAAGGCCAGGTTGCTCATATCCTTGGCGCGGACTCCCAGCATGAATGCGATGGTGTCAATGAAGCCGCCTGTCCCACCCGCGCACGTGGCGTTCATCCGTTGCTCCAGGCCGTTGCTCAAGTACACCACCTTGGCATCCTCGCCCCCGAGCTCGATAATGGCATCGGCTTCGGGGATCAATGTCTGGACGGCCGAGGTGGAGGCCACGACTTCCTGGACAAAAGGCACGCCCAGAAGATCCGCAAGCCCTATACCTGCCGATCCGGTTATCGCGACCGTCCCTTCGATCTCCCCGTAGCGCCAGGTGAAATCGTGCAGGATTTCTTGAACAGTCTTACGGATGTCGGCGCGGTGGCGCCGGTAGCTTGAGTAGAGGACGGTGTTGTCGGCGTCAAGGATGACGACCTTGATGGTCTTCGATCCAGCGTCTATCCCGATTCGATACGTCATTCAGCCATTGTAGCTGATAGGGTAGGGGAATATTTTTTTGGGATTATTTCGGCAGCATTTTTTCACACAGTTCCCATGTGAGCCATGGGCTCGCGAAGCCGCCCCCTTGTTGGCATGAGGGGAAGCCGGGGCGAGCCGCTTCTTCGCGGGCACCCCCTTTCCGGCTTTCCGCTCAGTCTGGGAAGGGGATTTTTGCATGTCTCCGGTATTAATTCTTGATCGGGGCAATAGAACCCACGGCTACGATGCGTTACCATCATAGGGGATT
>JAVBQH010000012.1:0-5411 GCA_031549175.1 Raoultibacter sp. | reverse complement strand
CCTTTCCAGGCGTATACTTCTTCTCGTCTGTCATCTCGTCCCTCCTTTCGTCTGCGAGAGAAACCACACAAGACCACGGCGCCGTTTCGTTTTCTTGTCGAATAAGACCTCGCCCGAGAACGAGGCGCCGCTCTTATTACGTATATATTCAAGAACCGTGCCAGCCCTTGGAAAATAAAAGCCGCAGGTCTGGGGAACGCATCTTTTTTGGCAGAAACGGGGTTTTCTCAAAATGAGAATCTCATTCTCAGAATGAGAAAGGCCGGCATGTATGGAGGCAGCAGAAGCGTCCAGTTTGGGACAGGGGGGGACAGGCCCTTTTGTCCCAAACTGCCCACTGGCCCACACGGGGGCCGAAGTGGCTGCCTCGGGGTTTATCACAAACCTGCAACATCTCGCTTGCCGGGGACACCCGAAGCGCTAGAATAGGCTCGATACTTTGCTCAAAGCCCCTGCGTATACGAAAGGCGGACCCCTCATGGATCTGCAGATCGGCACTACCCTTCATGGCTTTACGGTCGAATCCTCCGAAGACGTCGCCGAATTCGACGGCACCGCGTTCCTCATGCGGCACGCCTCAAGCGGGGCGCGGCTTCTGTACATGCGATGCCCCGACGAGAACAAGGCATTCGCCATCACCTTCAAAACGCCCCCCGATGACAGCACAGGCGTGTTCCACATACTTGAGCACTCGGTGCTCTGCGGGTCTGCGAAGTTCCCGGTAAAGGAGCCCTTTGTCAACCTGCTCAAAAGCTCGATGCAGACCTTCCTAAACGCCATGACCTTCCCCGACAAGACGATGTACCCGGTGGCAAGCACCAACGAACAAGACCTCATGAACCTGATGGATGTCTATATGGATGCCGTGCTCAACCCGAACATCTACCGGAAGAAGGAGATATTCGAGCAGGAGGGCTGGCATTACGAGCTTGACGGCAAGGACGCGCCGCTGCGGTATAACGGCGTCGTCTTCAATGAGATGAAAGGCGCGCTTTCCGATCCGAACTCCGTTCTCTACAACACGCTCTGCGCAGCCCTTTTCCCCGATACCGCCTACGCCTTCGAATCGGGCGGCGACCCTGCGGCGATCCCGGGCTTAAGCTATGAGCAGTTCCTCGACAACCATCGCAGGCACTACCGCCCCGACAACAGCTACATCATGTTGTACGGCGATATGCAGGTCGAACGCCAGCTGGCATTTCTCGACGAGCACTATCTCTCGAAATTCACCGCCCCGGAGGGCATGCCGAACCCGCTTACACGCCAATCCCCGGTGATCTGCACCGATGCAGTCAAGGAAATGCAGACCGCCCCCGAAAACGCCTGTATGGGACTGGGCTATGTCGCAGGCGAGGTCACGGACCGAAACCGCATCCTCGCCGTCGATATCCTGGTAGATGCCTTGCTGGGAAGCAACGAGGCGCCTTTGAAGCGCGCCCTGCTCGACAGCCAGATAGCTGACGACGTCGTGGGGTATCTGATAGACGAGCAGCTGCAGCCTCTTGTCCTTGTGCAGATCAAGGGTTCGAAGCCTGGTGCCGGGCCGGCCTTTCGCACGGTGGTCGAGTCCACGGTGGAAGAGCTCTGCCAAAATGGGATCCCGAAGGAGCGGCTCCAGGCCTCGCTTTCCCGCGCCGAATTCGCCGTACGCGAGCGCGACTTCGGCATCGCGGATGGCGTCGTCCTCGCCATGCAGGCAATGACCGGCTGGCTCTACGACGACGGCCTGTCCCTGGCATACGTCCAGTATGAAGAGGCGTTCAAGCGTATGCACGAGGACATCTCGACCGGCTATTTCGAAAGGCTCATGCGTGGGCTCTTCCTCGAAAACGACCATTGGGCGATGGCGGAGGTGAAGCCCGTGGAAACCGCCGGCGCGTCTGCCGAGGCCGAAAGGCTCGCTGGTGTCAAAGCCGCCTTCTCGGATGCAGGCCTCGCGGGCATAATCGCCGAAGAGGCCGAGCTCCACCGCCTCCAAGAGGCAGAGGATTCGTCCGAGGACCTGGCAAAACTGCCGCTTCTGCAGCTTTCAGACATCGGGGATATGCGCCCCGAGCCGGCGTTCTCGCTCATTGGTGATGCGCCGATCCCCTGCCTCTACCATGATATCCCCGCACATCAGATAAACTATAGCTACCACTATTTCGACCTCGGCCGCCTGGATTTCGAAGACCTCCCCTATGTCGGCATCCTCATGCGTCTGCTGGGCAAGCTTGACACGGCCGAGCACAGCGCGGGAGAGCTCGACTACCTGACCCAGTCAAAGCTCGGCTCAATGAGGTTCTTCGCCGAGATCTACGGCAACGAGCACGACCCCTCGATCCTCGCCCCCAAGATGGTGGTGAGCGCCAGCGCGCTTTCTGAGAACTACCGCGACCTGGTGAGCCTTCCCTATGAGGTCTGGGCCTCAACCCGGTTCTGCGACACCGGGCGCATCAAGGATATCCTTGCACAGCATCGGATCGCCCTTGAACAGGAGTTTGCGAATGCCGGCCATGCGGCCGCGCTCTCAAGGCTCTCCACCTACTACGCGCCCTCCTCTGTCGTCCGCGAGGAGCTGGCAGGGGTGAGCTTCTACCGTTTCCTGAAAGGCCTCCTCGCCGACTTCGATGCGCGGTCCGAGGAACTGGTCGCACGCCTTGAGGATGTCGGCGCGCGCCTGTTTGTGAAAGACGGCCTGGTGACAAGCTTTACCGGCACTGTTAAGGAGCGCGACCGCCATTTCGCCGCACTTGGCCGGCTTGAAATACCCGCGGCGGCAGGAGCCTCCCGGCTGTCTGTCCCCGACCCGGTGAAGAGGAACGAGGCCTTCATCGTGCCGACCGACGTCTGTTACGCCGCCAAAGGATACGACCGCCGGCTGCTCGACCTTCCCTATTCCGGAACATGGCAGGTTGCCTCTCGGGTCCTCTCCCTCGACTACCTCTGGAGCGAGGTCCGTGTCAAAGGCGGCGCCTACGGCGCCGGATTCAAGGCCGAACGTAGCGGCAGCCTGCAATTCTATTCCTATCGCGACCCCAAGCTCGATGCGACTCTTGCCAGCTTCGACCGCTCGGCGGAGTGGCTGTCTTCCTTTGAGCCGACCGAGGAGGCGATGCGGGGGTACCTCATCAGCTCCGTTGCCGGATACGATGAGCCGAAAAAGCCCCGCGCACTTGCCCGGAGGCAGGATGCCGAGTACTTCAGCGAGCTCGAACCCGGCTGGCGCGCCCAGTCGCGTGAGGAAGTCCTCGCCACAGACGCCGAGGCCATCCGTGCGCTTGCCCCGGCCTTCAGGCGGATCGCCGATGCCGAGAACTGCTGCGTCTTCGGCAACCGCGAGATCATCGAGCGGTCAAAGACGGATTTCGAGGTTATCGACCTCCTTGGATGAGGAGGATTGGAAACAAAACGGTGCGCGTGCAAACTTGTAGATCGTCCGCTCCCCGAAGAGCGATAGAATTATGCTTTGATGTTTACGGGCGTGTATTGACAAGCCCCATAGCAAATGTTACTACATAAGTGACAATTAGATGAGGACACAGGAGTAGTGAGCATGTTAGAGTTGAAGAACGTATCCTTCGAGGTCCCGATCCAGGAAAACTCCCAGGAGACGAAACGTATTATCGACAACCTGTCGTTGACGATCGGCGACGACAAATTCACTGTGATCACCGGCCCCAACGGCGGCGGGAAATCGACGCTCGCCAAACTGATCATGGGCGTCGAACAGCCGACGGAGGGACAGATTTTCTTCGACGGGGTCGAAGTCACCGGCATGCCTATCGCCGAACGCGCGAAACTCGGTATCGGCTACGGCTTCCAACAACCGGCGCGATTCAAGGGAATGAAGGTCAAAAAGCTTCTCGACCTCGCCGCAGGAGAAAAACTCCCGATGCTTGCCTGCAACGAGTACCTGGCGAAAGTCGGCTTGTGCTCCGCAAGCTACCTGACCCGCGAGGTGGATAAGAGCCTTTCCGGCGGAGAAATGAAACGTATCGAGATCGCCACCATCCTTGCACGCGACCCGAAACTCGCCATCTACGACGAGCCCGAGGCCGGCATCGACCTCTGGAGCTTCGACCGCCTGACCGAGACCTTCCGTGACATCCATGCCGCACGCAACGGACGCTCGATCGTGATCATCTCGCATCAGGAGCGCATCATCCAACTGGCGGACGATATTATCCTGATCAGGGATGGACGCGTAGAAGACGAAGGGCCTGCAGACGAGATCATCCCCAAGCTTGGGTTCCTCGACAAAGACAACTCCTTCTGCTCATTGACGCAGCCGACC
Organism: Raoultibacter sp.; assembly: GCA_031549175.1. GTDB lineage: Bacteria > Actinomycetota > Coriobacteriia > Coriobacteriales > Eggerthellaceae > WRIS01. The sequence goes on along the minus strand of JAVBQH010000012.1, from coordinate 1,135 downwards.
GAGCTGCACCTGACCGAAATACCCACGACCTGCTAAGGCAGGCACCGTGCCTACCATGAAAGTACAAGGTGATACCAATGGCCGTTGATTTATCCCCTATTGACAAGGGTTTGCTTGAAGAAATTGCGAGCATCCACGGAATCCCGAAGGGTGCCTACAACATCCGCAAGGACGGGCAGCTGCTGGTGCGCAACTCGTCTGCGAACATCGAGATCTCGACCAAGACCGACAACCCCGGCATCGACATCCACATCAAGCCGGGCACCAAAGGCGAGACCGTCTATATCCCCGTCATCATGACCGCCGCAGGCCTTACCGATGTCGTATACAACACCTTCTACATCGGCGACGACTGCGATGTCACCATCATTGCGGGCTGCGGCATCCACAACGAAAGCCACGAGGCGTCCGAGCACGACGGCATCCACAGCTTCTACTGCGGGAAGAACTCACGTACCCGCTATATCGAGAAGCACTACGGCGAAGGCTCGGGCACGGGCGAGCGCATCCTGAACCCCGTCACGAACGTGTACATGGAAGACGGTTCTTTCTGCGAGATGGAACTCACCCAGCTGCGGGGCGTCTCTTCGACAGTGCGCGACACGAACGCGGAACTCGGCAAGAACGCCAAGCTCGTCTTGAACGAGAAGATGCTCACCCACGACGAGCAGGTGGCAACCTCGAACATGAAGATCGACCTCAACGGAGACGACTCGAGCGTCCAGGTGATCTCCCGCAGCGTCGCCCAGGGCAAATCCTCGCAGACCTTCAACCCGATGGTGGTGGGCTCGGCTGCCTGCCGCGGCCATGTGCAATGCGACGCCATCATCATGGACACGGCGAAGGTGACCGCCATCCCCGGCATCGAGGCGGCAAGCGAGGAAGCCATGCTCGTGCATGAGGCTGCCATCGGGAAGATCGCAGGCGACCAGATCATCAAGCTCATGACTCTCGGCCTCAACGAAGAGGAGGCCGAACAGGAGATCCTCGAGGACTTCCTCAGCTAGGAGGATCGGACGGGGTGACGGGCCGTTGCGCCCTGCCACCGTCCGATCTTGGCTGATATATGAGAATGGCTCCCTGTGGGGAGCCATTCTTCGTCCTATGGGCCTGATTTTACAGGCGGAACCTATGC
>JAVBQH010000056.1:0-42931 GCA_031549175.1 Raoultibacter sp. | reverse complement strand
CCGCCGATGCCGGTGCCGAGATCGTCGGCTCAGACGACCTGATCGCCGACATCCAGGCCGGAATGCTCGACTTCGATGCCACCGTGGCAACCCCGGACCAGATGTCGAAGGTCGGCAAGCTCGGCAAGATCCTCGGCACGCGGGGGCTTATGCCGAATCCGAAACTCGGTACGGTCACCAACGATGTTGCAAAGGCAATCACCGAGCTCAAGGGCGGACGTGTCGAATATCGTGCCGACCGCTTCGGCATCGCCCATGTCATCGTCGGCAAAGTAAGCTTCACGGCCGAACAGCTTGCAGAGAACTACGGTGCCATCTATGACGAGATCATCCGTATGAAGCCTGCTGCCGCAAAGGGCAAATATGTGAAGTCGGTCACCGTCACGTCGACCATGGGGCCGGGCGTCTCCGTCGATTCCTCGGTAACGCGCAACTATACCGTGCCTGTCGCCGAATAGGCAACCGGGATCGCCTGACGGCATCCGGAAAAAACCTATGGAGGAGCCCTCGGGCTCCTTTTTTCTCTTTCAAGTATGATTTCAATGTGATATCATTTAGAAATCAAAAACAACGAGGAAGGGGGCCGTCATGGCTCAGAAGGCACCGGCAACGGATAAGGTAGTCTCGCAAGAGAATGTGGTGCGCGCTGGTAGCGGGTGGGCAATGCTCTTCATCACCATTCTCCTCCTGGTCATCGGTATCGCCGCTCTTGTCTTGGGGTGCATCCTGCTCGATTCGCAGCCTGAGAACGCCCTTGGGGGTGTGAGCCTTGCGGCGGGCATCGTGCTGTTCTTGGTCGTAACCATCCTTATGATGGGGTTCTTCACCATTCAGCCCAACCAGGCACGTGTGCTTATCCTGTTCGGCAACTATAAGGGCACGGTACGTCAGGAGGGTTTCAAGTGGGCAAACCCGTTTTATTCCCGCTCATCGGGTACGACGGTGGACTCCAAAGGTAAACCGGTGCCGAAGTCGCTGAAGCTCTCGCTTCGGGCACGTACCTATAATGGCGAGCATTTGAAGGTCAACGACAAGAACGGCAACCCTATAGAGATTGCGGACGTCATCGTGTGGCGCGTGGCGGATACGGCGAAGGCGATATTCGACGTGGACGACTATAGCAGCTATGTGCATACCCAAAGCGAGACGGCGTTGCGCCATGTGGCAACCACCTACGCCTACGACCACGCGCCTGACTCGAGTAGCGGGGAGATCACCCTTCGCAGCAATATCGAGGAAGTGTCCGAGGCGCTCAAGGAAGAACTTGCCGTCCGCCTCGAAAAGGCCGGCGTCGTCATCGACGACGCACGGCTCACGCACCTGGCCTACGCCCCCGAGATCGCACAGGCAATGCTTCGCCGCCAACAGGCCGAGGCCGTTATCGCTGCGCGAGAGAAGATCGTCCATGGTGCGGTGAGCATGGTCGATATGGCTTTGACCGAGCTTGCGGCGAAAGACGTGGTCGACCTCGATGACGAACGCAAGGCAGCCATGGTGTCGAACCTCATGGTAGTGCTCTGCGGGGATTCGGAGGCCCAGCCGGTGCTCAACACAGGGACGCTATACCAATAGGATCTGCGGCGCGCAAGGGTAGGAAACATGGTTCAAAAGAAACAATACCCGCTCCGAATCGACCCGGCGCTCTGGGCGGCCCTTGAAAAATGGGCGGCTGACGACTTGCGCAGCGTCAACGCCCAGGTCGAATTCGTTTTACGGAAGGCCTTGAAGCAGGCCGGCAGGCTTGACGCGGAAAAGAAGTAACCGGGGCTGGGGCTGTGCGCCCCGGGTTTCAGCCGGCATCCTTTGCCGACACCAGCAGCACGGCAAAAGACGCTGCCATAAGAACCAGCCCTGCCCCGTCAAACACGATGAAGCGCTGGATGCTGCCTGCAAGCTGCTGGTGGCCTCCGCCCAATCCAAAGAGGAGGGCGCTTTCGCCTAGGAGGCCGATGAGCTGCTGGACAAGCACGATGGCGAAGACCGCCCGGTATTTCACCGGGTTGATGATGACAAGAGGGTAGGTGGCGTTCCACATAAGGAAGGCAATGGCAAGCCCTTGCAAGGCGACTGTGCCAGGTACCCCGTCAAGCTCATATGCCCCGATATAGCGCTCGGGGAAGAAGAGGAAGGATATGATGCAGGACAGGTTGACCGCAAACACCAGCAAGACCGCCATACGTGCAAACCAGACCGCCGCCCTCGATGCCGACGACACCATACGGGCCCTCCTCTCCAATCGATTCCTGACAGCTCGATGATTCAGGGCATGCCAGCTGAAGTGTCGCGCTCATTCTATCACGGCCTGCAACGGCGGAGAAAATCGAAGCCGCTTTTTCCCAATACGGTCTGCTGTGATATACTGGGCGCCGTATTTGAAGCAGAGGCATATGAAAGGTGCAGTTCAGCATGATAATAAAAAAGTCTCCCGCAGAGATCGAGGCAATGAAGGAGGCCGGCCGCATTTCGGCAAAGGTGCTCCGCGAAGTCGGCGCCCGGGTCCAGCCCGGAATCTCCACCCTTGAGCTTGATCGTTTTGCCGAAACCCTGATCCGACTTGAAGGCGGGGTCCCCGCATTCAAAGGCTACGGCGGCTTCCCCGGGTCGCTCTGCACCTCTGTGAACGACCAGATAGTCCATGGCATCCCTTCGGAGCGTGTAATCCTCCAAGAAGGGGACATCCTCTCAATCGACACCGGGGCGATCGTCGACGGATGGTACGGGGACAACGCATGGACCTATGCCGTGGGGAAGATATCACCTGAGAGGCAGCATTTGCTTGATATAACGGAGAAGTGCATGTGGGCAGGGCTTTCGGCAGCCCGTCCCGGCAACCGCCTGGGGGACATCGGTGCTGCGGTACAAGAGGTGGCAGAGGCGCAGGGCTATGGTGTGGTGCGCGAATACGTGGGCCACGGCATCGGGCGCAACATGCATGAGGATCCCAACGTGCCGAATTACGGCGCCCGCCATACCGGCATCGAGCTTGAGCCGGGGATGGTCCTTGCAATCGAGCCCATGATAAACACCGGCAGCTATAAGACCAGGCAGATGCCGGACGGCTGGCTTGTGTGCACGGCCGATGGGTCGCTGTCCGCCCACTTCGAGAAGATGGTAGCCATCACCGAGGACGGCCCGGTGGTCTTGACTACCGAGCCAGACCACGAGCGCCCGGTCAACTAGCACGCAGGATCTGTCCCTCTAGCGGCCGTGCTTCGAGCGCGCCCTGATGGCGGCAGTCGAACTCGGGTCGGCCGCGCCCTTGGCAGGTTCCGCTGCCGATGCCGCCCTGCCGTCCGGCGCAGCATGCTTGCCGACCTTTTCCCAGGGCGCATCATCATCCAGGTCGTCCAAGGCCTCCCATGACCCCGGGCGCACATGCCTTCCGGCGGGAAGCTGTCTTGTCGGCGGCTGCTCGCCGTCCTCGGGGTGCTTTCGTGCAAGACGGCCGAAAAGCTTCCCAAAGATGCTTCCCGCAAGTTGCATCTCAGGCACCCGCAGAAGCCGGGCCATCCCGAAGGTGGCGGCAAGGCCAAGCCCGCCGCAGACGACTATCTGCACAAGGCCGGTGAGAATGCTTGGCTGAAGGGGTACGAAGAACAGTATCGCGTAGGCAAGTGCCATACCCACTAGGGTGGATACCAGCACTTTCGCGCACATGCCGAATATGCGCGCCATGCCGTAGGAGCCGACCCTTGCGCGCAGGATGCCCGCCATAATGAAGAACATGAGCCCGTAGTACACGAAATCCGAGACGGGAATGCCGACAAGCCCCAGCACCGAAGGGTTGCAAAGGTAGGCGTAGAGGGCGATCTGCACGACACAGAGCCCGCAGCTGACCAAGGCGAAGGTCATGAACTGCCGGAGTGCCGCGAACACCCGGTAAAAATACATCAGCCCCGCATAAAACGGCAGGCTCACGATCCAATAGGCGAGGATGCTTGAAACGAACGCCACGTCATCTTGGCTGAACGCCCCGGCACGGAAAAGCTGGATGATGGGGGAGGCCAGCACGAACATCATGCCGGCCAAGGGTATGATGAGGAACAAGGTGCTTCGAAGCCCCCGCCGTATGAAATCACGCAGCTGCGCGAAGTCGCCTCGCGCGACTGCATCGCTCATCTCGGTGAGGAACGCCGTCGAGAGCGAGACGGCGACCACCCCATAGGGCAGCTGGTACCAGGTCCAGGCATAGAGGATCGTAGACGGGCCATAATCACCTGATTCGAGCGAGAAGGCATTGCGGCATGAGAACGAAACGAGTGTGCCCACGATATAGATAAGGGTCGGCACGGCGATACGCAAGGCCTCCTTGAGCGCAGGGTCCCGAAGGCTGATGCGGGGGGTGTATTTGAACCCCATCTTCACGAGCGACGGTATCTGTATGGCAAACTGAACCAGGACGCCGAGCGTCGTCCCCACGGCCACCACGACGAGCGCCAGCTCCTGGTTGATTGCGGAAAGCGGCACATAGGCGAACATCGACGCGATCACGACGACGTTGTTCAACGCGGGGGCAAGAGCAGGCAGGCCATAGATGCGGTTTGCGTTCAAAACGCCGGTGATGACGCCGCCAATGCCGTAGAATACGAGCTGGACAGCGAATATCCTGAAAAAGAAGACCGCCATTTCGTGGATGAGCGCATCGTCGGCCCTCGTGAAGGTCTGGGTGGTGATAACGGACGAGGCGAAGACGGTCGCCAGAAGCGCGATCACGCCTAAGACGATAACCAGGAGGTTCAAAATATTCGAGGCGAACCTGTCGGATTCTGCGCGCCCTTTCTTTTCCTTTTGCAAGAGGTAGACCGGAAGGAACGCGGCACCCAAGATCCCGCCGGCGACGAGGTCATAGATGAGGTTGGGCATGTTGTTTGCGACCTGGTAGGCGGAGGTGATGAGCGTGTTTCCCAGGGCAAAGGCCATCGCCCAGGTGCGCAGCAGGCCGGTCGCACGTGAAAGCAGGGTTGCCATCGTCATGATGCCGGTGCTTTTCAGTATTGAATTTCCTGCTGCGGCCACGTTTGTTCCCCGTCCATCATTTATAATAGCGAATTGTATACTAGCAAAGTTGGGGAAGAAGCAATCATGCATATCCTGATAGTACGTAATAATTCCAATTCACACGCAACGGACGCCTCCCTGCTTTTGGCAACCTATCTGAACTCGCAAGGCATCGGCTACAGCATCATCGAGTCGATCGACCTCACGATACCGAACATGGCGCTGCAAAGATCCAAGCTCGCTGAGGAAAAGGCCGACCTTGCAGTCGTGCTCGGCGGCGACGGAACGATCCTTCGGACCGCCCGGCTCATCGGCATCTCCGGCGTGCCGATTCTCGGCATCAACTTCGGGCGGCTCGGCTTCCTGGCAAACTCGAGCGAGGACGGCGTCGTCGCCATCGTGGCAGCAGCCTTGTCGGGCGATGTGACCAGGGAAGAGCGCACCAACCTGCGGATCGATATCGCTTCCGGCGGCGATGAGGTCGACCTGTATGGAGGCGGGCCTTGTGGTGCGGGGCACGACCTCGGGGAGGCAGGTGGTGCGAAAGAAGCAGGGACGAAGAGCTTCTTCGCATTGAACGAGCTTGCGATAACCCGGGGCGCGAACGGGCGCATCATCGACTTCAGCCTCGATATCTCCGGGTCGCACATCGCCAACATGCGCGGCGACGGGGTCGTGGTCGCAACGGCCACCGGGTCGACCGCCTATGCCCTCTCTGCCGGAGGGCCCTTGGTGGCTCCCGGGTTCGAGGGCCTTATCGCGGTTCCTTTGGCCCCGCACACGCTCCATTCACGTGCCGTCGTCACGGCTTCGAACGATATCGTGGAGATCAACCTGACTCCCGGCAGCGGGATGCGCGAGGCAACCTTGTTCGTCGACGGGGAGATGCTGTCTTTCGACGAGCAGCCTCGTTGTATCTATGTGCGCAAAGGGGCAAGTCCGACCACATTGCTCCGTTACAAGCAGCAAGGCTTTTACGAGCTCGTCTCCGAGACGTTCTTCTAATCCTGGCCATCGGCGTTTTCACCAGCAGCCTTGCCGGTGTTTGCACGTCTATCATACCGGCGGATGGCACCGCAGTCCCCAAGGCGAGTTGAGATCTTTCTGAAAAATCCAAAACGCGCGATGTCTTGCCCTGTTTTTCTAGTAGAATAAAAAAGCGTTTGAAGGGCAACTAAGGTAGGCTCGCCGGGCGCTTTTTTCATGTCTGGCACCAGTAGCCAAGCCCACACCATAAGCACATTGTGAGGAGAATCATGGCCAAGTATATCTTTGTAACCGGCGGCGTCGTCTCATCTTTGGGGAAGGGCATCACCGCAGCCTCGTTGGGGCATCTGTTAAAGGCACGCGGATACAAAGTCACTATGCAGAAGATGGATCCTTACTTGAACGTCGACCCCGGGACCATGTCGCCCTTCCAACATGGCGAGGTCTTCGTGACCGACGACGGCCATGAGGGAGACCTCGACCTCGGCCACTACGAGCGCTGTATCGACGAGAGCCTCTCGCGCGAAAGCAACTTCACCCAAGGCTCCATCTACCAAAGCCTGATCGCCCGCGAGCGCCGCGGCGACTACCTGGGCGGCACCGTGCAGGTCATCCCGCATGTGACCGAGGCCATCAAAGACCGCCTGCGCCGCATAGCCGAGCAAAGCGGCGCCGACATCGTGATCTCGGAGATCGGCGGCACCATCGGCGACATCGAATCCCAGCCGTTCATCGAGGCCGCCCGCCAATTCAAAAACGAGAAGGAGCATGGCGACGTCCTGTTCGTCCATGTGACGCTCGTTCCCTATATCGCTGCCGCCCATGAGGTGAAGACCAAGCCGACGCAGCACAGCGTGAAGGAGCTGCGCTCGATCGGCGTCCAGCCCGACTTCATCGTCTGCCGCTCTGACCACGAGATCACCGACAATGTGCGGGAGAAGATCGCCCTCTTCTGCGACGTCCCCTCTGACAACGTTCTTGCCTGCGCAGACGCCCCGACCATCTACCAGGTGCCGATCGGCCTCCACGAGCAGAACTTCGACGTGAAGGTGCTCGACCGCATGGGGCTTGAGCACCGCGATATCGATCTGAAGCCGATGAAGAGCTTCCTTGAGTCGGCGGCGAACTGCTCCGGCGAGGTGGACATCGCGGTTGTGGGGAAGTACGTCAGCCTCCCCGACGCCTATCTGTCGATTATCGAGGCCTTGGGCCATGCAGGCGTCCACCATGGGACCCATGCCAAGGTCCACCTTATCGACGGGGAGACGCTGACCGAGGACCGGCTTGACGAGGTCCTTGGGAACATGGACGGCATCCTGGTTCCCGGCGGGTTCGGCCAACGTGCTTTCGAAGGCAAGATCCTTGCGACGAAATACGCGCGTGAAAAGGAAATACCCTTCCTAGGCATCTGCCTTGGCCTCCAGACTGCGGTCTGTGAGTTCGCCCGCCATGTTGCCGGGATGTCCGGTGCCACGTCTGCGGAGTTCGACGACGAGGCGGAGTTCCCCGTGATCGACCTGATGCCTGAACAGGAAGACGTCGAGAACAAGGGCGGAACCATGCGCCTGGGCGCCTATCCCTGCAAGGTAAGTGTTGATTCGAAGGCATTCGACGCATACCAGGAAGAGGTCGTCTATGAACGCCACCGCCACCGTTACGAGGTGAACAACGCCTTCCGCGAACGCCTCCAGGATGCCGGGCTCGTCATCTCGGGCATCTCGCCCAATGGACGCCTGGTGGAAATGATAGAGCTTTCCGACCACCCCTGGTTCGTGGCAAGCCAAGGGCATCCGGAATTCAAAAGCCGCCCGACGCGACCGCATCCCCTGTTCCGCGATTTCGTGGGCGCGGCCATTTCCCAGAAGCCCTGAACGGGCGCTCAAGGATGGCAAAGGCTCCTGAGGGGATAAGGCCTGCCTTCCTGCTTCCGATGCGGCAGGCGGGTTGAAGCCGGACATGCGCCTTCTCGTAAAAGAGTACCTTGCCCACCTAGGCATCGAGAAGGGGAGCTCCCCCCTGACACTTTCCGCATACGAGCACGACCTGGAAGACTATGTCCAAGCCCTGTCAGGCCAAGGCATCACCTGCCCGGAAGAAGTCAAGCGCGAGCACATAGTCGCCTACGAGGCAGACCTGGTCGCCCGTGGCTTTGCGCCTGCAAGCATCGAACGGCATGTATCGGCGATCAAGGGCTTCCATCGCTTCCTTGTCCATGAGAACTACACAAGCAGAAACCCCACCGAGGCATTGCCTCTTCCCAAGGTGCCTGCGTCTTTGCCTGATGTCCTAAGCATCGACCAGGTAGAAAAGCTCCTTTCTCAACCCTTCGGAAGCGACGCGCGGGCAAGGCGTGACGGCTGCATCCTTGAAATACTCTACGGCTGCGGCCTGCGTGTGAGCGAGCTCGTCGGGCTAGACCTTGGCGACGTGTTCATCCAAGACGGCTATATCCGGGTGCGTGGCAAAGGCAACAAGGAACGCATCGCCCCCATCTCGGGGCTTGCCGCAGATGCGCTTGCCGACTATCTGGAAGCCTTTCGGCCCACGTTGCAGAAACCGTATGCCAAGCCGAGCCCGGCCGTTTTCCTGAATGCACGGGGAGGGCGTTTGACCAGGCAGAGCGTTCATGCTATCGTCGCCCGGGCAGGCCTGTATATCGGCATTGAAGACCTGCACCCCCATACGCTGCGGCACTCCTTCGCCACCCACATGCTTGAAGGGGGCGCCGACCTGAGGGTCATCCAGGAGATACTCGGCCACTCCGATATCTCGACGACCCAGGTCTACACACATGTCAACCGCTCACATGTCCGCGAGGAATATTTGGCTGCCCACCCCCGCGCACGGCAATCGTGAGTCTGGCCTTCTCTTTTCTGGTGTATTATGCCTTAAGGCAAAAATTGAACGGGGTAATGTGAAATTCAGCTTCCAAAAGCTTGCGGCAGGTGTGATCATCGTCATTGTTTTAGCATTCGTGCTTTTCAGAGGCGATCAACTTGTCGAAATGGTTGAAACCATGAAGCAGGGAGCCCTCGTCCCCCTGATCGCAGCCATCGCAACGCAGCTCTGCAAGTACTTTGCCCAAAGCTTTTCCTATAAGTTCGCATTCGCCGCCGTCGAGGAGAGCATGCCGGCGCGCTCGACCCTGCCCTTGGTGTTCGGGACCTTCTTCATGAACACGATCGCCCCCTCCCTTAATACGGCGGGCATGGCCTTGGTGGTCGACGACGCCCACCGACGTGGGATATCTACGGGAAAGGCGACGTCTGCGGCTTTGCTCATGCAGATCAGCATCGAATCAGGGTTTGTCGTGATCATGCTGATCGCCTTCGGCGTCCTGGCCATTGCCGGCACCTTGGATCCCGTATGGTTCCTCTTAGGCCTCTTCGTCGTGCTGATGGTGTGCATCATGATAGGGATCCTGGCGCTTGGGCATAAACGCCCGATGAAGCTGATGAAACTCCTCCGGCCGATTGAAGGCTTGGTCAACCGCGTGATGGTCAGGTTCAAGCGCGACCCCTTGAAGCCCTGGGTTGAGAAAATCGTCATCTCCTTCGGTGAGGCCGCCGGCCTGATCTTGAAGAACCCGCGGTCGACCTTGAAGGTCCTCGGCTGCTCCATCATAGCGAGCACCTGCGAGCTTGGCTGTTTTTGCCTGGTGGGGGTCAGCTTCGGTATCTATGAGCCCCAGGCTTTGATTTGCGGCTACGTGATCGCCACCCTGTTCGCGATGATATCCATCACCCCGCAAGGCGTCGGCGTCGTGGAGGCGGCGGTCCTCGTATTGTTCTCGTCCTACGGCATCAACAGCGCCACTGCCATGGCGGTCGCATTGGTGTACCGCAGCCTGGTCTTTTGGATGCCCTTCCTTATCGGCGCGGTGCTTATCCAGCGCACCAAGACCTTCAAGCGGGAAAAGAAGGGAAAAGGCGGGACAGATGCCAAGGTGGGGAAGAAGGCCCCTCCACAGCTCAACGATCCTCCTGCGAAGAAACTTGAGGAAGAGCTGGCCGAGAGCATCCAGGAAAAACCCCCGCAACGATAAGGCTGCCTTGGGGGCCAGAGGGCACGGGGACAGCCCCGGCCGTCCTGCCTGATGCCCAAGCCTCGCTTTGCCCCCGGCCCCGAAAACACCGCCACACCCTGAATCCGACTCGTCAGCCGGGCAGGACGGCCGTATGGCCTTGGCAATTCCCCTGTGCTATTCGAAGTGGAGGGGAGGTTTCGCCCCCTTTGCTCCATCTTCCCTCCCACTTTCCTCCACATCTTTATCCTCCCACATCTTGATGCTGCTTGCAGACAGACACAACATCTTGTTGATTCCGACCTGTTTTCTGCTGTGATCATGCGTGGAAAGGGGTGCAAAAGGGCATTCGGGGGGAACAATTTCCCATATTGTGTTGCGAAGTGGGACAAAGTGGGATAAAATACCATGAATTGGAAGAGCAAGGAGAAATGAGGAGGGATATCTATGGCGGATCTTGTCGGCGAGTATCGTCACAAGCTGGATGCCAAAGGACGCCTGTCCCTTCCTTCTGATTTTCGGAAGGCTCTTTCAAAGCACCTCATGGTCACCATTTCTCCCAAGGGGGAGTGCCTCTATGTGTTCGAGCCTGAAGGCTTCAGCGCTTGGGTCAGCTCTCTTTTTGAGAAGGACGGTGGCTTCAAGTCAAGCAGCTCAAAGCATGTGGCCCAGCGTAAACTGCTGAACTCGCGTGTGAAGCCGGTCGAGTTAGACAACTCCGGCCGTCTTGGTATTTCTGCATCGCAGCGGGAAGCAGCCTTGCTTGACAAGGAAGTGGTCCTCGTCGGAGACACCGACCACTTCGAGGTTTGGGACGCAAAGCGTTGGGATGACTTCTGTGCAACAGTGGACCTTGATTCGCTGTTCGAGGACTAATCCCAAGACGTGAGCGCGATGACAAGTGAATATCGGCATACACCGGTTCTGCTCGCCGAGTGCCTCGAATACCTACACCTTGAAACACAGCATATATTCGTGGACGCAACGCTCGGCGGCGCAGGACATTCTATTGAAGCAGCAAAGCAGCTGGGGAGGGAAGGCCTACTCGTCGGTATCGACCAAGACGAGATCGCCTTAGCCGCGGCAAGGCAGCGTCTCGAGGCCTTGCCCGACGAAACCCGGCCCCAGCTCAAACTGCTCCGCGGTAATTTCGGGGATTTGGATGGCTTGTTACTGCAGGCAGAAATCCCAGGTATCGATGCAATACTGTTCGACCTGGGCGTTTCTTCCATGCAGATCGATACGATATCCCGTGGCTTCTCCTTTAAGGAAGACGGCCCCCTTGATATGCGGATGGATCCGGGCAAACACACCAAAAACGCAGCAGAGATCGTCAACACCTATAATGCAGCTGATCTCACTCGGATCATCCGTGACTACTCAGACGAGAAGTGGGCAAGCCGTATTGCCGACTTCATCGTACGGGCACGCAAGGAAAAGCCGATCGAAACAAGCGGGGAGCTGGTCGAGATCATTAAGGCAGCCATCCCGGCTTCGGCACGGCGCGCAGGCGGGCACCCCGCCAAACGCAGCTTCCAGGCCTTGAGGATCGAGGTCAATTCCGAGCTTGGCGTCTTGCGGCAAGGACTTGACGCGGCCATACGTTGGTTGAACCCGGGCGGCGTCATTGCGGTGATCAGCTACCATTCTCTTGAGGACAGGATCGTGAAAGACCTGTTCCATACGTTTGCGGATCCCTGCAGTTGCCCACCCGACTTGCCTATATGTGTATGTGGTAAAAAGCCGATACTCGAAACCGTCACACGTAAACCCGTTTTGCCGTCCACTGAAGAGGTCGAGCGCAATGCGCGTGCACGCAGCGCGAAACTGCGAGTCGCACGGAAGCTCGGATAGCGCCTCGTCTTTGAATGATACGAACGTAGTTGACCATCACATAATCTAGGAAAAGGAGGTTGGTCATGGCCGGTGCAGCCCCAGCATATCAATACCGTTCAGCTGAACGCGCCCCGCAGCAATTCGAGCCGCGCATCCGCGTGGTACCTGGCCGTGGTGCCGGGCAAGCACAAAACACCCTGCCATCCTCCGTGATATTCTTGGCAAAGGTCTTTGCCGTCATACTGGTCGTCTTCGCCTTGCTTGGCTTCGTCCGCATCGGGCTTGCCTCGGCAACCGTGACCACGGCCTTGTCATCGCAGGAGATCTCAACAGAAATCGAGGCAGCCAGGTCTGCCGGCAACAGCCTCGAAGTACGGGAGAGCTACCTCTCCAATCCGAGCAACATCAGGCTTGAGGCATCCAAGCTCAAGATGGCCGCCGCGACGGATGCGAGCGTCATAACCCTGCCCAAGGATGTCGTCATCACGGATGAACAGGGCAACCTTTCCCTCTCAATGAGTCTAGCGGCTGCGACCCAAGGGTAAGCTGCACATGGCAGCGCGGGGTCATAGGTCTGGCGGCTCTGAGAGCCCGAGCACACGCCGACGCGCGGCCGCATCGCCATCAGGCACGCAGGTCGTTGATGGGTCGAGCCGGGCCTTCATCGTCATCCTGGTATTCTTCGCCTTGGCGGCACTGTTCCTGCTGCGCCTTCTCTATCTGCAGGTGTTTGTTGCCGGCGAGTACTCCGCCCAGGCCCAGGAGGCGCGTACCGCGAACATCGAGACCTCTGCTCGAAGGGGGACCATCTATGACCGCAACGGCGAGGTCCTTGCTACGAGCGTCGATGCGACCACCATTTACGTCAACCCTTACGAGGTGACGGATGTCACGGGGGAGGCAAAGCAGCTGGCCGCGGCACTGGGCGGCGAGGTAAGCGATTATCAGGAGAAGCTTTCCCAAAAAGATATCAGCTTCGTCTACATAAAGAGGAAGGCCGATGTCGAGGTCGCGAACAAGGTGAAGGAGCTCGCCCTCGACGGGGTCTATTTCATAAACGACATAAAACGCGTATACCCGAACAATCAAATCGGGGGGCAGGTCATAGGGTTCGTCAACATTGACGGCGAAGGCATATCCGGCCTCGAGCTGTACTACGACGACATCCTGAAAGGGAGCCCCGGCACCCTTGTGGTCGAACGCGGTGTGGGCGGCATCCCCATACCAGGCGGCGTCCATCAGGAGACACCTGCCGTGAACGGTCAGGATATCATCATCTCGCTTGACGTCGGCATGCAGGAATACCTTGAGGCCCGCCTGGCTCAAGGGGTGAGCGACATCGGTGGAAAGGGAGGGAACTCCGTCATCATGGATGCGGGGACCGGCGAGATACTCGCCTGCGCGTCGCTGCCTTATTTCAACCCATCGGATACAAGCAAGGTCGAGGAAGGGGCCACCGACCTCAAAAGCATCTCCACGGCCTTCGAACCCGGATCGATCTTCAAGGCGGTGTCGATGATGGCCATCCTTGAGGCGGGGGTCATGAAGCCGGAGGACACCCTGTACTGCCCTGCGTACCTGCCTGCGGACGAGTACTACGTGTCCGATGCCCACGACCGGGGCGACCAGACCATGACGCTTCGCCAGATCCTTGACCAAAGCTCGAATGTCGGCATGTCCCTTTCGACGGAAAAGCTCGGATTCCCCCAGCTGTACGAAAAGATATTAGGCTACAACCTCAATGAGCCGACGGGCGTCGACTACCCGGGTGAAGCGGGAGGCTACCTGCTCAACCAGAAGAACTGGTCCTTGATCCAAGCGTACAACGTATCCTTCGGCCAAGGCGTCTCCGTGACGCCCCTCCAGATGGTCCGCTTCTACGGCGCCCTTGCAAACAACGGGGTCGAGACGACGCCCCATTTCCTATTGGAGAAACCCCAGACCGACGAAAAGGCTGAGTACCCGACCGAGCAGGTCATAGAAAACAAAGCGGCTATCGAGACCATGACGAGCATGCTTGAGACCGTCGTCGTGCAGGGAACCGCGACAGATGCGGCGATCGACGGCTATTCGGTGGCAGGAAAGACCGGCACTGCGGAGATCGCCAAAGAAGAGGGCGGCTACAAAGAAGGCGTCTACAACATATCTTTTATCGGCTATCTGCCGCACTCCGATTCCCAATTGGTTTGTTTTGTGGGCGCAACCGAGGTTCCCGGGGACCGAAAGGTTACAGCCACGTTTAAGGATATAATGGCATATGCAATTGAACGCTATAAGATTATGCCAAGCTGAGGTTACCATGGGTAAGACATGTAAAGACCTGTTCAAAAACATAGATTGCACCATTCTTGGGAATGAGGACGAGGAAGTGTCGGGCATCGCCTATCGAAGCGACGCGGTGTGTCCCGGCGACATCTTCTTCTGCATCGTCGGCATGAACGTCGACGGCCACAGCTTCGCGCAAGACGCGATCGACCGGGGGGCAAGCGTCCTCGTGGTGGAGCGGAAGGTGTACCTGGCCGATGCAAGCGATATCTGCGAAGTCGTGGTCAAGGACACCCGCAAGGCCATGGCCTTGGCATCAGCCGAATTCTATGGGCATCCGTCCGAATCCTTCGACCTGGTGGGGATCACGGGAACGAACGGCAAGACAACCACCACCTATCTTGTAGAGCAGGTTGTGACCCATGCCCAGAAACGTGCGGGCCTTATCGGCACCGTCGGGGTCCATATAGGCGGGAAGCGCGCGAAGACAGAGCATACTACACCGGAATCCCCTGACCTTCAGGGGCTTTTCGCGCTTATGCGCGAAGAACGCTGCGACGTGGTCGCCATGGAGGTAAGCTCCCACGCGCTCGACCTCGAACGCACCTGGGGGACCCGCTTCGCCGTCACCTGCTTTACCAACCTCACGCAAGACCACCTCGACTACCACCATACCTTCGAGGCATACTTCGAGGCGAAGGCGCGTTTGTTCTCAGACGAGTATCCTGCCCGGCGCGTCATATGCATTGACGACCCCTGGGGCAAGGAGCTCCTCAAGCGATGCTCATTGGCCGAAGACAGCATCATCACGACGGGGTTCGACGCCTCTGCCCAAATACACCCCCTCGAGCTCGACTATTCCCCAAGCGAGACGAAGCTCGTGCTTGATGTGCGGGGAGACCACGTCGGGTTCAGCTACCCCCTCGTCGGGAAATTCAACGTGCAGAACATCATGGGCGTCTTCGGCATCTGCATGCAGTTGGGCATCGACACGGAAGACATAGTCGCAGCCCTCAGCGAGACGCCTCCTATTCCCGGCAGGCTCGAGCGGGTGCAGGTTGCAGACGACGGCGGCCGTACCGTCTACGTCGACTACGCGCATACGCCCGATGCGCTCGAAAAGGCCATTGCGGCAGTGCGCGCCTTGACGAAAGGCAAGACGCTCGTGGTGTTCGGCTGCGGAGGCAATCGCGACACCGCCAAGCGCTCCATCATGGGACGTGCTGCATTGCAAGCGGATTATGCTGTGGTGACTTCGGACAATCCTCGCAACGAGGATCCTTGTGCCATCATTGACGATATTCTCCCCGGTTTGAAGGGTGCAGAGGGGCGTTATGAGGTCGTGCCTGATAGGCGCAGTGCCATAGCGACCGCCATTGCCCGTTCCGAACCGGGCGACTCGATCCTCATTGCCGGAAAAGGGCATGAGGACTACCAGCTCATCGGTGATAAAGTTCTGCCGTTCGACGACTTGAAGGTCGCCGCCGAAGAGCTGGTATCAGACCCTCGGATAGGCGGAATGGACAAAGAATGCGGCTAAACTCGAAGCAGATCTGCGAATATACCGGCGGCATCACGCTGGTCGAACCTATAGACGCGAGCAGGCTCGCCTGTGGGATCACCTGGAATTCGCGAGAGGTCAAAGAAGGCGACGTGTATGTGGCCTTGCCGGGTGAGAGGGTCGACGGCCACAGCTTCGTCGGCGACACCTTGAAGGCAGGCGCCATTATCGCCCTGGTCATGGATAAGCCGGATGAGGAAACATGCCTCCTTGCCCGTGAGATGGGCGCGGCTGTCATCGAGGTCCCGAATACGACGGCCGCCCTGACCGACCTCGCCGGGGCCTGGCGCAAAAGACTGGGTTGCCACGTCGTCGGGCTGACCGGCTCGTCAGGCAAGACCACCACCAAGAACCTTGTCCGCGATGTGTTGCAGGCTTCTTTTTCCGTCGTTGCAACCGAGGGCAGCCAAAACAATGAGCTGGGCGTCCCGAAGACCCTTTTGACGGCCGACCCTGATACCGAGGTCATCGTCGTCGAGATGGGCATGCGCGGCAAGGGGCAGATAACGGAACTTTGTGATTTCGTCAAACCCGACATGGGCTTGATCACCAACATCGGCGACGGCCATATCGAGCTTTTAGGCAACCGGGAAAACGTGGCAGCCGCCAAGGCCGAGTTGATGGAAGCATTGCCTGACGGGATAGGCAAGGCCTTCCTGAACCTTGACGACGGCTATACTGAGTTCATACGCACCTCGACCCGTCTCGTCGAGCGCCATGTGGAGCTCGTCTATTTCGATGGGGCCTGCGGGCATGCAGCCGCCCAGGCAGCCGAGGGCCTGCAAGGGGGCGAGGGGCTTTCCCCCGGTGCCCGGATGGGGGCGTGGGCAGACGCGATACGTCTGGGAGCCGAGGGCAGGCCGGTCTTCGACCTGCATATCGACGGCCAGACAAGGAGCATCACCTTGCCCCTGCTGGGGCTTCACAATATTCATAACGCCTGTGCAGCTGCGAGTATCGGCGCTGCGCTCGGCATGGATATCGATACGATCGTACATGCGCTCGGGCAGACGGTCCCTGAATGCGGCCGGCAAGAGGTGCTCAGGGGCAGGGACGGCTTCCTCGTGATCAACGACGCCTATAACGCGAACCCCGACTCGATGCGCGCCTCGTTGATGACGTTTTCGGCGCTCAAGGTGCAAGGCGAGCGCTATGCGGTCTTGGGCGACATGGGAGAGCTCGGAGATATCGCCGAGGCCTGCCATGAGGGGATCGGCAAGCTGGTCGCCGGCCTCGACATCGACTACCTCTACTGCATCGGAGACCTTTCCTCGCATATAGCGGATGCCGCACGGAGGGGGGGCATGCCGGCCGACCGCGTCAGGCAGTTGGACAGCGTTGCCGAAATCCTCGGCGAGCTTGATTGCGCAGTGACGCCGAAGGATGCAGTCTTGGTCAAGGCATCGCATTTCATGGGGCTTGAAAGGGTCGTTGGGGGGTTGGTGAGCTGACATGCTGAGCGCATTCGCACAATACCCGACCTTCCTTGTATTCCTGGGGATCATCATTGCGGCGGCGATCACCATGATCCTTACACCGCTTTGGATACGGCTGCTTCGCTCAAGCGGTATCGGCCAACAGGTCAGGGCAGACGGGCCCCAAAGCCACCTGGCAAAACAGGGCACACCTACGATGGGCGGCGTGGTGATGATCATAGCCGTGCTCGTCACGGCCTTGGTTGTGGCAAAGCCGACACCCGAAACCTTCCTGCTGCTTGCCGCCACCGTGGTCACCGCCGCCCTGGGGCTTTTCGACGACGCGTCGAAGGTGGTGAAGGAGCGCTCCCTCGGACTTACCCCCAAGGCGAAACTTGTCGGGCAGTTCCTTATCGCCACCATATTCTGCCTGGTTGCAGTCAACCTCATCGGCATCCCCCCGACTTTCGAAATCCCTTTTATCTACACCTTCGACATGGGGATCCTCACGACTGAGATCCCTATCGGCGAGGCGGTCATCCAAATCCCCTGGCTGTACCTCATCCTGGTGAACATCCTGCTTGTCGGTATGTGCAACGCGGTAAACCTCACCGACGGCCTTGACGGCCTTGCGTCAGGTACGGTCATGATCGTCATGATCGTCATGGCCGCGATCGCCTACCGCTCGAACTTGCTGGACTCGGCCATCTTCGCAGCGGCGATAGCGGGGTCGTGCATCGGCTTCCTGTGGTTCAACGCCCATCCGGCAGACATCTTCATGGGGGATACCGGATCGCTTACGCTGGGCATGGCCTTGGGTTGTTTGGCGGTGCTTACGAAGACCGAGTTCTGCACCATCATCATCGGCGGCTTGTTCGTGATCGAGGCGCTTTCCGTCATGGTCCAGGTCTTCTATTACAAACGCACCCGAAAACGGATTTTCCTCATGGCGCCGCTCCATCACCACTTCGAGAAGAAGGGGTGGAGCGAGACGAAGGTCGTCGTCCGATTCTGGATCATATCCGGCGTCCTTGCAGCGCTTGGCTTCTCGATCTATTTTGCACAATCCCTGGTAGGAGTGGTCGTGTAGATGCCCACCCGCAGCGACATGTTGCCCGGCAAAAAACACGCCCCATCGGTTATCGGGCGTGTTCTTATTCTCGGTCTGGGGAAGAGCGGCATCGCCGTCTGCGACTACCTGGTGGAGGCCGGGTCGCGGGTGGAGGGCATCACAGTATACGCGGGCAAGGCCGATGCCTGTTCCGAGGAATCCGCCCGGTCCCTCGAAGCAGCTGGAATCGAGGTCGTCAGCAACGAATTCGAAGTGCGAGGCCATTACGACCTCTGTATAGCAAGTCCGGGAATATCCCAGTTCAGCCCTTTCTATCAAAGTGCCCGGGAGGCCTGTGACGAGCTTGTCGGCGAAGTCGAGTTCGCCTGGCGTGAAAGTGCTGACGACGCGTCCTGGGTTGCGATTTCGGGGACGAACGGGAAGACCACGACGACCGCCCTGGCCGCACACTTATTGCAGGAGGCGGGCATGCGCGCATCCGCCGTGGGAAACATCGGGGACACCTGTATCGAGGCCGTGGCAGCGGGGGCAACCGACATCTATGTCGCCGAACTCTCATCCTACCAGCTTGCCTCGACAGCCCTTTTTACCCCGAATGTGGCCGTATTGCTCAACATCACGCCGGACCACCTGTCTTGGCATGGCAGCTTCGAAGCTTACGTCAAGGCAAAAGAGAAGCTGTTCGCCCATCTCGGCGAAGCAGAGCCGGCACTCGCCATCCTTGACGCAACCGACGAGGAGACGCGCAGGATCGTAAAGCGCCTTAAGGCCGCAGACGATGACGAGCGCGGCTTCGACTATGTGCCCATCGGCGCGAAGGCGGGGCTTGACGTAAGCATGAGAAAGGCATGCGGATCCACGCATGCCGCCTATCTGGAGGACACCGTGCTCCACGTCGAGTTCCATGGTGTGGATCATGTCTTCTGCTCCACTGATGAACTGCAGGTCAAAGGCAGGCACAATGTGGCCAACGCCCTTGCCGCCGCCACCGTGGCGCTCGCCTTCGGCCAGCCGTCCGATTCCATCTCACGGGCTTTGAGGTCCTTCAAGCCGCTCGAGCATAGGATCGAGCCCTGCGGGACCATACAGGGAATCTCTTGCTACAACGATTCTAAGGCGACCAACGTCGATGCCGCATGCAAGGCCTTTGTGGCCTTCGGCGACGACCGGCCTATAGCCCTTCTAGGCGGCTTTGACAAGGATACCGATCTGGAGGCGCTCGTCGCCTGCGCTGCAGCGCATTGCAAGGCGGTCGTCTGCTTCGGGGCAGCCGGAAAGCGCTTCTTCGAGGCGTTCGCGGATGCGCCGGTCCCCCGGTATCTTCGCCAAAGCCTCGAGGACGCGCTTGACTGCGCCTTGGAGGCGGCGGAACCAGGCGATGCGATCGTCTTGTCCCCGGCCTGCGCATCCTTCGATGCATTCGACTCGTTCGAGCATCGCGGCGATACGTTCAAGCAGATAGTCAAAACGCGATCGCTTGAGCGGGGGGTCTGACGCCCTATGTTTGGGACTGCGAAGAACAAGGCGGCCTCAACCTACCCCCAGCCTGCCTCGTCACCCCAAGGAAAGGCAAGGGGTCCGGTGTCGGCCGAAATCATGGGGCCGCGCCTGGCATTGCTGCTGTGCACGCTTGCCCTGCTGCTTATCGGCTTCGTCATGGTGTATTCTGCCTCGTCGATCGCTGCGATCGACGAAGGGGTAAGCCACGCAAGCTACCTTGTAAAACAGCTGGGGTTTGCCGTTGTCGGCATCGCGGCCTGCCTTGTTGTCTGGAAACTCGTGCCCTACTACGCCTGGATGGGCCCCTTGGTCTGGATCGTGTGGGGGACCACGGTGTTCCTGCTGATCCTGACCGCCGCCATCGGCACCGTCGGCCTGGGGGCGCAAAGATGGGTCAACATAGGGCCGGTAAGCCTGCAGCCGGCTGAGTTTGCCAAGATCGCCTTCATCCTCATGGCGGCAAGGATCCTCTTCGATTTCAGGAACGGCACGCTTGGCCCACGCGCCGTGTTCGTACATGTCTTTGTGCTTATCGTGTTGCCCCTGGGGCTTCTCTACCTCACCCAGTCCGACCTCGGTACTACGCTGATCTGCGCTGCCGGAATACTGATGGTCATGTGGCTTGGCGAGGTGCCCCTCAAGGTCGTTGTCGCTACCTTGGTCGCGGGCCTCGTGCTTGCCCTCATTGCCTCGACCGTGGGATATCGGCAAGACCGGTTCATCTTCTTCAATCCCTGGAGCGACCATTATGGGGCGGGATACCAGCTGATCCATTCGTTCTACGCCTTTTCAGAAGGCGGGCTGTTCGGCGTCGGGCTGGGCAACTCGCGGGAAAAGTACCTGTACCTCCCTGAGGCTGAAACCGATTTCATATTCGCGATCATAGGGGAGGAGCTGGGCCTTATCGGGGCTTTGGGGGTCATCGCCTTGTTCCTCGTCTTCCTGGTCGCAGGCATGCGCATAGCCCGCACGGCGCCCGACAACCTGGGCACCATGATTGCAGGCAGCTTCACCGCCATGGTCGTCTTCCAGGCCTTCTTGAACATCGGCTGTGTGATCGGCGTCCTGCCCACCACCGGCAAGCCCCTGCCCTTCATCTCGTCGGGGGGCTCCTCTCTCATTGCGAGCATGATCATGCTTGGCTTGATCCTGTCGGTCAGCCAGGCGTCTTCGGCACCCAGCATCTACGAGCAGCGGCGGGCGGATCTGAGGGTCGTCCGCGCCGAGCCCCCGCACCCACCCGGCCAGAGGAAGGCCGCACAAAGCCGCAGCCAATCCCCAGCAGGCGCCTCGGGGAGGGCGGACGGCCGCACAAGGTCGAAAAGGCCGTCTTCGGGAAACGGCCCTCGAGATAGGAGATAGGCGATGTTGGTGGTCTTATCAGGCGGAGGCACGGCGGGGCACATCAATCCCGCACTGGCGCTGGCGGAGGTCTTGCTCGACCGCGGCCATGAGGTTTATTTTGCAGGGACGCCGGATGGGGTTGAGGCGGGCCTCGTGGGCAAGGCAGGCATCCCCTTTTCGCCCTTCGAGGCCAAGGGCTTCGACCGGGCTCATCCTGCCACCTTGGTCAGCGCGGTCTCGAAAACGGCAAAAAGCACCTCGGCGGCAAAGCGGTGGCTTTCAGACTTGGCGCCTGACGCCGTTGTCTGCTTCGGGGGCTATGTCTGCATCCCCGTCGGACGGGCGGCAAAGGCACTCGGCATTCCCGTCGTCGTCCACGAGCAGAACTCCGTTATGGGACTTGCCAACAAATACCTGGCAAAGCAGGCCGCCGCCCTTGCCCTTACCTACGCCGAGGCCGCCGAGGGCGTGAATACGAAGGCCAGGATCGTGGTCACGGGAAACCCGGTGCGCTCATCGGTGCTCGAGGCGACCCGGGCAGAAGGGCGGCGGTTGCTCGATGTGCCCGATGGAAGCACTTTGCTGCTGGTCTTCGGAGGCAGCCAGGGCGCCCGGCACATAAACGAGGCCGTCGTCGCATTGAAAGACACGCTCCTTTCCCGCCCAAAGCTTGCCATCGCCCATGTTGCAGGACCTAGGGAGCTCGACGGCGTCGTGGAAGCCCTGGCGCTTGACGCCGAGGAACAGAAACGGTGGAAGGTGTTCGGCTACTACGATGACATGGGGGCCTTGCTCGCCGCATCGGATATGGTGCTTGCACGTGCGGGGGCAACGTCGCTTGCAGAGATATCCGCCCGGCAGGTACCCGCCTTGCTGGTCCCCTTCCCGTATGCAACCGACGACCATCAGACGACCAATGCGAAGTCCCTTGTAGAGCGTGGGGCGGCCTCCATGGTCGCCGACGACCGATTGGGGACGCCCGTGTTCGCCGAGAAGCTTTTCGAGATGATCGACGACCCCCGCCTGCGCGCATCGATGCGGGAGCGGGCCGCGGGGCTTGGGGCGGCGGATGCGGCATCCAGATTGGCAGATGTTGTGGAAGCCCCGGGCATGGGCGCATAGAATAGGTACAATGCCCAAGAAGAGATACGCGATCCCCAAGGAACTCTATGACAGATACCAGTGTGAAGACCGTCCATTTTATCGGCATCGGCGGGGTGGGAATGAGCGGCATCGCCCGTGTTGCCCATGACCAGGGAATGTCGGTGTCCGGCTCGGATTTGAAAGAAAGCCGTTATACCAAGCAGTTGAAGGAGGCCGGTATCAAGGTGTCCATCGGCCATTTTGCCGAGAACATCGCGGATCCGGCACCAGACGTGGTCGTCGTTTCGACGGCAATACTTGATAACAACCCCGAGCTGAAGGCCGCCAAGGAGCGGCAGCTTCCCATCTGGCACCGCGCGAAGATGCTTGCCGAGCTCGGGCGGGGCAAGCAGACGCTTGCCGTCGCGGGCACGCATGGGAAGACGACGTCATCCTCGATGCTTGCAAGCACCCTCGTAACCATGGGGGAGGATCCGAGCTTCCTGATCGGCGGGATCGTCCGTGAGTACTCGACCAATGCCCGCTCGGGATCAGGCCCCTATTATGTCGTGGAGGCCGACGAGAGCGACAAGTCCTTCACCTACCTAGACCCCCAGGCCGTTCTCGTCACCAACATCGAGGTGGACCACCTCGACCACTATAGCGACCTCGATGAGATCTATGGGAAGTTCAAGGAGTTCATCTCCTCGGTCCCCGAAGACGGCGTCTGCGTTGTCTGCGGCGAGGACAAGGCCTTGGCCAGGGTTGCAAAGGACACCGGGGTCAAGACCCTGAGCTATGGGTTTGGTGAAGGATTCGACTTCTCGATCAGCGACTACCGGCAAGTCGGCATCGGGAGCAACTTCAGCCTCGGCTTGCCCGACGGCACCGTGGTCCAAGGCGGCATCATGCAAAACCCCGGGCGCCACAACGTGCTCAACGCCGCCGGCGTGCTTGCGCTGGTCTGGGCCATGGGATTGCCTGTCGAAGAAGCCGCAACGGCGCTTGCGCGGTTCTCGGGGGTACGGAGGCGCTTCGACCTTATCGGGACCGTGAACGGCATCACGGTGGTGGACGACTATGCACACCACCCGACCGAGATAGCGGCGACCATCCAGGCCGCCAAGAAGCTTGACTTCAAGCATGTCCACGTCCTCTTCCAACCCCATCGTTATTCCCGTGCACCACTGTTTTGCGAGGTCCTCAAAGACGAGTTCGGCGCCGCCTTCGACGAGGCGGACTCGATAACCTTCATGGACGTGTTCCCTGCGGGGGAAACGCCCATCCCAGGAGTGTCGGGGAAGACCTTCATGGATGTGGTCCTCGGCCATCCCGGCCATCCGAAGACTGCGTACGTTCCTCGAAGGTTCGAGGTCGTCCCATACCTTGCCGAGAAGCTCGAGCCCGGGGACATGATCATCACCATGGGTGCCGGGGACGTGACCTCGGTCGGCCCTGAACTGGTCAACGCCTTGCGCCGCGTCGAAAATGGCAAGGGTTAGGGCCATGGGCCGGGCTCGGGTGAAGACGCTCCTTTCAACCGGAGGGCAAAGGCGGGCGGCCCAACTGCGAGGTGCCCGGTGACAGCCCGTCATACGAGCACGTTGGAGGCTTTGCTTATCGCCCCTGATTTCGACGGCGAGGCGCAGTTCTTCGAACCCCTGTCGCGGCATACGAGCTACCGCATAGGCGGACCTGCACACTTTCTTGCGCGGGCGGACTCGCTGCATAGCCTCAGGCAGCTCGTCGATGCCTGCCAGGCCGAGAGCATCGATTGGGTTATCCTCGGAAAAGGCACGAACCTCCTCGTCTCCGACGAGGGCTTTGAAGGGTTGGCCATCGTCCTCGGACGTGATTTCAAAAGCTGCATCTTCGACGAGGCGCACGGCTGCTTTACGGTCGGTGCCGCCTTCCCGTTGGCGGCGCTCGTGCAGGAAGCCTTCAAACGCGGGGTGGCGGGGCTGGAATTCGCCGTGGGCACCCCGGGCACGCTCGGCGGCGCAGTGCGGATGAACGCGGGGAGCCGCGACGAGTGGCTTGGCTCGTCCATCGTTTCCGTGACGACCTTTTCTCCCGGCCACGGTTTGAGGATGTA
Source organism: Raoultibacter sp. (assembly GCA_031549175.1). Lineage (GTDB taxonomy): Bacteria > Actinomycetota > Coriobacteriia > Coriobacteriales > Eggerthellaceae > WRIS01. The sequence continues at coordinate 18,751 of JAVBQH010000056.1, read as the reverse complement.
CAAGGGGGAGGAGATCGCGTGGGGCTACCGTACAAGCTCGCTGCCCCATGACGAGATCGTGGTGGAATGCGAAATCGCTGTGAAATCCGCCCCAACGGCCGCTATTCGTGAAAAAATGGAGGCATCCCTTGCCCGGCGTCGTAAGACCCAGCCGCTCGACTACCCGTCTTGCGGAAGCGTCTTCAAGAACCCGGAAGGGCTTTCAGCAGGCAAGCTTATTGAAGATGCAGGACTGAAGGGTATGACGTCAGGTGATGCGATGGTGTCGACGGTGCATGCAAACTTCATCGTCAACACCGGCAATGCGCGTGCTGAAGACATCCGTACCCTGATCGATATGATCCGAAAGAAGATACAAGAAGACCATGGCATCGAACTACAGACGGAAGTCAGATTCCTCGGGTTCCGTGAACAATAGAGGGTCGCGCGGGCGGCCTGCAAATTCCAATACACGTCCGAACAGGTCTAATCAACCGCGCACCAACCAAAGCTATAACTCGGCGCGTTCTACGGCAGGCAGTCGCAACGCCACCCCGAACGCCAGGCTGAACTCGGTCCGCATCGGTGACCTTGAACAGGCCGGACGGGCCCACCGCGTGCAGAAAAGCTACCGGCGCCACGTTGTGCGCATCATGGCTGTCCTCGCCTTCCTCGTCGTGGCTGTCGTCGGCGGCGTTTTCGTCTACAATTCCAGCCTCTTCACGGTATCGAATGTCACCGTGAAGGGGGTCGAGCACCTTACGGCGGCCGAAATGACCGAGCTCGCCTCAGTCCCGCAGGGTACGACGCTTTTGCGGGTGGATGCCGACGGCATACAGAAGCGCCTTCTCGAAGAGCCTTGGGTCAAGGAGGCATCCATAAACCGGGTATTCCCCGACACCTTGGAGCTCGCCATCACCGAGCGGTCCATTGCGGCAATCGTCGACGTCCCGGTAAACAATGCGCAGACTACAGAGACCTGGGCGATCTCGTCAGACGGCACCTGGCTGATGTCCATCCCCGCGCGGGATTCGGAAAAAGCAAAGACCGTCAGCTCGAAGATATACGAGGACGCCGATTCCGCCCTTCATATCACCGGGGTTCCTTATGGCATATCTCCCCAGGTGGGAGGTTATTGCAACGATCAGAACGTGAACAATGCGCTTGCCATAGTCGACGGCATGTCGACCAACCTGTCAGAGCAGGTGGCAAAAGTGTCGGCCACCGGCACCGAGACCACCACGTTGATCCTCGACAACGGCATCGAGATCGCGTTTGGCGAAGCGAAGGATATCCGGGCGAAAGAGCGGGTTTGCCTGCAGCTTATGGAGAGCAACCCGGACAAGATCGCCTATATCAACGTACGTGTGGTCGATAAACCCACCTGGCGGGCAACTTCTTGATGCGGTCCTTGGCCGCAGACGGGCTTCCTGTCGGGTTTATCTGCGCAATACCGAAGTAACAATTTGCAAATGATGAATCATCGTGTACAATAACCCCACGTGAGTAAACACACGAAACGCAGGGAACGCAGCATAAATAAACGCAGCATGTGTGGAGGAAACAATGCCAAACAATGTAGGTCCTGAGCATTTGGCGGTCATCAAGGTTGTCGGTGTTGGTGGCGGCGGTACAAATGCAGTTAATCGCATGGTCGAAGCCGGTATCAAGGGCGTGGAGTTCATTGCCATCAATACCGACCGGCAGGCTTTACTTATGTCCGACGCCGACAAGACGATCCATATCGGTGAAGAGCTGACCCGCGGCCTCGGTGCAGGTGCAAACCCGGAAGTGGGTGCACAGGCTGCCGAAGAAAGCCGTAACGAGATCCGCGATGCGCTCGCAGAGGCGGACATGGTGTTCGTGACCGCCGGCGAAGGCGGCGGCACCGGCACGGGGGCGGCCCCCATCGTCGCCGAAATCGCCCGCGAGGAAATCGGCTCCCTGACCGTCGGCATCGTCACCAAGCCGTTCAGCTTCGAAGGCCGCCTGCGCAGAAACCAGGCCGACCAGGGAATCGACCTGCTTGGACAGAAGGTCGACACCTTGATCGTCATCCCCAACGACCGCCTGCTTGAGATCGTTGAGAAGAAGACCAGCATGCTCGACGCCTTCCGCATAGCCGATGACACTCTTCGTCAGGGCATACAAGGCGTCACCGACCTTATCACCATCCCCGGGCTCATCAACCTCGACTTTGCGGATATCCGCACCGTCATGAAAGACGCCGGCACCGCGCTCATGGGTATCGGCCGCTCCTCAGGGGAGAACCGGGCCCTCGAGGCAGCGCAGCAGGCAACGAACTCAAAGCTGCTCGAGTCTTCCATCGCAGGCGCATCACGCGTGCTCTTCTCTATCGCAGGAGGACCCGACCTCACCTTGACGGAGGTCGACGAGGCCGCCCGCACGGTCGAGGCGTGCGCCGACGAGAACGCCAATATCATCTACGGCCAAATCATAGACGAAGGACTCGGCGACGAGATCCGCATCACGGTCATTGCGACCGGCTTCAAGCCTGTTGCCCAACCGTCGATGGACTTCGGCCGCAAGGACCTGTTCGCGCCGACCGACGTGCCGCTTGACACGCCCGTCTCCGCACCCCCCATCCCCAGCTATTCGACTGCGCCATCGCAACGCTTTGCTGACGAGGACTACATACCCGATTTCTTGAAACGCCAGAGATAACTCCCTATAAATACCATGGAAACGACCCTTGAACTGCCATTGCCGCACTTGTCCAAGGGTCGTTTTGCGTCGTTGGACGTCTTGACCGACGAGCCTTTATTCGAGGCGCGCGGCATACGTGTTGCATTCACGGGACGTGCGGGCGGGACGAGCGTCGGCGACCACCAGGCTTTGAACCTGAGCTTCGAGGTGGGCGACGACGGCGTGGCGGTAGAGAAGAACCGCCTCCTCCTCATGGAGGCCCTGGGTGCGTCCGGCCTGCCCCTCATTGTCCCCACCCAGGTCCATGGTGATGCGGTGGCGGTGCTGTCCTCCAACGAGGGCCCGGCCTGCGCCGCCTTCCAAGAAGAGGTTGAGGAAGGGGCGGATGCCGTGGTAGTCGAAGTGCCCCAGGTGGCAGCCCTCCTTTGCTTTGCAGACTGCGTCCCCCTTGTCATCGTGTCTTCCACGGGGCGTTTCGCCGTTGTGCATGCCGGTTGGAGGGGAGTGCTGAACAGGATCGGCGCCAAAAGCCTCCAGCGTCTTCACGAGCTAGACGGGCAGGCCTACCTTGAGTTCGGCCCCCCGCATTACAACATCTATATCGGCCCGCATATCGGAGCCGAATGCTTCGAGGTCGACGCCCGCCTGCAAGCCTCTTTCGAAGACGCCTTCGGGGCCTCCTGCATCCCCGAGAAGGGGCATGTCGACCTTGAACAGGCCTTGCGAAGCGCACTGGTCGAAGCCGGCGCCGATGGGCGGCGTATAGTCGGTGCAGGTCTCTGCACCGTGTGCGAGCATGACCGGTATTTCTCATACCGGGCGCAAAAGGGCAGGTGCGGGCGCCAGGGAGCCGTTGCCTTTAGTGGGGGGCGCCTCTCATGAGCATGGCTGGCCGTTACGGGGAGATAGCCGCCGAAGCAAGGCGGATCTGCATAGAGTCAGGGAGGGACCCTGATGCGGTGTGCGTTGTCGCCGTGTCGAAGACCGTGGGTGTGGAAACGGTAGCGCAGGCCATAGCCGAGGGCATCACGGCCTTCGGTGAGAACCGCCCTGACATGCTGCAGGAGAAACAGGCACGGTTCCCTGAGGCCACGTGGCATTTCATAGGGAACATCCAGTCGCGCAGGATCAGCGACATCGTCGCCTCAGCAGATTTGATCCACTCGGTCTTCCAAGCCCGCCATCTAGAACGTATCGGGCAGGCGGCCTCCGACTTGGACAAAGTGCAAGAAATCCTGGTCGAGGTAAACGTCTCGGGCGAGGAAAGCAAGGGGGGCGTGGTACCGGATGGGCTTGAGCCCCTGATTGAGACGGCGCTTGGCTTGAAGTCCGTGAGGGTTGCAGGACTTATGACCATGGCGCCCCAAGGCGACCCTGCACATGCACAGGCCTGCTTCGAAAAGCTTGCCGACTTGCGTGACAAGATGCGCGACCGGTTCGCCGAACGGGGGATTCCCCTTGATTTGCATGAGCTTTCTATGGGTATGAGCGAAGACTGGCGCGAAGGGGTCCGTGCGGGCGCTACCATAGTACGGATAGGACGAGCAATTTTCAGCGACGACTACAGTCCGTTGTGATATAAAGATGGATCCCCCGCAACCGGGGATATGGAAAAGCAGGTGAACTCTATGGAATTGCCGAAGTTTAACAAGCCCGACGGAATGCTGAGCAGCATCAAGAGCAAGCTTGGTTTCGCAAGCGACCAGCCGCAAGATGCATATCGAGACCAGTATTACGACGAGGATTACGAAGATTATGGCGATTACGGCCACTACGGCGACGACTACGCCGACGACCAGTACGGCGGTTATATCCCTGCAGGTTCCCGAGGCCCGTCGGAGCGCGGCTCGCACCGCTCCGATACGAGCCCGCGTCTGGTCTCGATAGACGACGTCCGCGCAAACACCCAGATCCCGGACTCGCTTAATCGCGACCCCCTGCCTTCGCGGCGAAACCCGGATCCGGACCCGGACACCGCGCGGGGGTATAGGGCAGGCGGCTCATTCCAGCCGCGCAAGGTCGAGCATGCCTCCGATTACCTCAGGAGCACCGACACGAGCGACTTGCCCCAGGGCAGCGGCGGCGGTGCGAGGAGCCAAGGCTACGACTCGCTGTTCTCCCCCACGGCGGCCTCGGCAGGACCCGTCCCAGCCCGTCAGGCGTCGGGTGCGGGGGCATACGACCCCTACGACAGCTATGCGGGCACGGGGGTCTCAAGCCACGCGCCTTCAAGGAGCCTGAACGTCCTCAAGCCCATGAGCTATAGCGAAGTCGAACGTATTGCCAAGACCGTCAAGGCGGGCGACGTGGTGGTGCTTGGCCTCTACAATACCCCTGACCAACTTGCCAAGCGCATCCTCGACTTCAGCTTCGGCGTATCGAGCGCCCTTGATGCCAGCGTAGAGTGTGTGGCAGACAAGGTGTTCGTCATCATCCGCGGGAACGGGCTCAGCCCCGAAGAGCGTATGAGCTTGAGAAACCAAGGTATCCTCTGATGTCTGAAAATCTCTCAACTGCCCATATAGTCTTAGTCGGCGGTGGCAAGATGGGCGGGGCCATCCTCGGCGGTTGGATCGAGTCCCGCATTGCGCCCGCAGACAGCCTCGGGCCGAAAAACTTCACGGTGGTCGAGCACGCACTGCCGCGCCGCAGGGAGCTTCACGAGGCCTATGGCGTGCAGTGTGTGGCCGATGCCGATGCCGTCTCACAGGCCGACATCGTTGTATTGGCCGTGAAGCCACAGGTCATGTTCGAGGTTCTCGAAGACCTCAGGGCACTGCCCGCCTTCGGGTCATGCCTCTTCCTTTCAATAGCTGCAGGCATACCTACGGATCGACTGGTGGAAGCCCTGCCGCCTTCGTCACGCCTGGTCCGCCTTATGCCCAATACGCCGCTTCTTGTCGGCGAGGGCGCCACGGCGGTGTGCGGCTCGGCGACTTCGGAAGAGGGGGACTGCGCCTTGGCCAAAGAGCTTTTCGGCTGCCTCGGAGAGGCCTATGTCGTCGATGAGGGGGCCATTGATGCCATAGGCGCCCTTTCAGGTTCGGGCCCGGCCTATGTCGCCGCCTTCATAGAGGCCCTTGTTCGGGCGGGTGTCAAGCAAGGCCTCGATGAAGAACTGGCCGAACGCCTGATGGTACAGACGGTCCTCGGCACCGGCAAGCTCCTGAAGCTTACCGGGCAGCGCGCCTCGGAAGTACGCGAGGCGGTAAGCAGCCCCGGCGGCACCACCCTGGCGGCGCTCGCTGCCATGGGGGAAGCAGGCCTTGGAGAGGCCTATGACAAAGGCGTTGTCGCGGCCGTGAGGCGTTCGGAGGAGTTGGGCTCATGCTGACTTTGCAATACATACTGGTTGCTGCATCAAACGTTTACAGCATAATCATCGTCGTCTACGTCTTGATGTCGTGGATCCCCAATAAATCGGGCGTGTTAGGCGATATCGACCGCTTCCTGGGAAAACTCTGCGACCCCTATCTCAACATCTTCAAGAAATTTATTCCCCCAATTGGAGGAATAATGGACATAAGCCCCATAGTTGCCCTGATTGTATTACAATTGGTGGTGCAACTGATCGTTCGTGTGCTGTAGTCAGGGTAGTCATCGTGTCTGCGACCAGACACTAGGCGAAGGGAAAATAAATGGCCATCACTTCAAGCGATATCCAAAACCAGAGCTTTTCTGTCGATCGAAGAGGGTACGATGTAGACGAGGTCGACGTATTCCTCGAGCATGTGGCCCAAGAGGTCGACGAGCTGAATGCCACTATCGAGCAACTCGAAAACGAGCTTGATGGCGATAAATTCTCCGGGTTTGACACGCCTGGCCAGGTTGTCGAAGGCGACGCAGAGCTTATTGCCAACCTTGAGGAAAAAGAACGGCAGATTGCCGAGCTCGAACAACAGCTTGAAGACAAGAAGGCCGATGACAACGCCATTGCCCAGGCCCTCATTATTGCACAGCGCTCCGCCGACGAGATCGTCGCCAACGCGAACGCCGAGGCGGACCAGATCAACCAAGACGCCGAAGACGAGGCCCAGCGTATCCTTGACAAGGCCAACTCCGAGAAGCAGAAGGTCTTGGACGAGATCGAGAAGCTCGAAGACGACCGCGAGGACACCCGCACCGAATACCAGGATATCCTGAAAGACTTCATCAGCCACGCAACCAAGAAACTCTCTGATATCGGCGGTGCCCAGCCAGCGGCAAGCTCGCATGTGAAAAGCAGCTTCGGCGACCGGTCCATACCGAAGAACCAGGCTCCCATCCGCAAGGACGTCAGTGCACGCACGGCTACCTACACCACCCCTCAGACAAGTGCCGCCTCAGTGGTGGTGCCGAATACGCCCAAGGCCTCACGGGTCGAAAAAGACCTCTCCGGCTTCGGCGATGCGGATGACGCATTCGACACCGACGACGTAGACTGACGCGCCTTTCTGGCGCCCACGCCGGTTGTCACCCGAACAAAGCGCACCCCGTGTGCCAAGGGGCAGGCGGCAGGCTTTGAAGGGTTCCGCGTTTTGCCGTTTGATTACGAGAAAGACCCGAAAGGAAGCTTCGGGTCTTTTTTTCATGTGCCTGTGGGGTGGCCGGCTCCATGCCCGGGGTGTTGCATCCCATTCGCATACCGTTTGTCGATGCCTTGCCCGGAATGCCGTAATTTCGGACAATGGTGCTTCGTCATCGGATATGCTTTCGGTATCCGTCGCAATGCCCGCAACGAAAGAGCAAGTGGGATTCGAGAGGCGGCTGCCAAAACAGGTGCTGGAACACCTGCGGCAAGGGTCTGTTTTGTATCGTGGCATAAGGAACGGCCCCGTTGCTTTCTAGAAGCAATGTCAGAACGCACGTATTCATTCAAGCCAACCGATAAGGGGGACGCATGATTGTCTCATGGATGACCACGAACGAATGCAACTTGAAATGCAAGCACTGTTACCAGGATGCCGACGGGGCCCAAGAACATGAGCTCACGACCGATGAGGCGAAGGCCATGATCGAGCAGATTGCGCAGGCTGGTTTCAAGATCATGATCTTTTCAGGTGGGGAACCCTTGCTGCGCCCCGATATCTTCGAGCTTGTCGCCCATGCGTCTTCGCATGGACTGCGTCCCGTCTTCGGCACCAACGGCATCCTCATCACCGAAGAGGTTGCCCAACGCCTCAAGGAGTGCGGCGCTATGGCTATGGGGATCAGCGTCGACAGCCTCGACGAGAAAAAACATAACGAGTTCAGGGGGCATGAGGATGCCCACGCGCTCACCCTTGCGGGGATCGAGAACTGCAAGAAGGCGGGCCTTCCTTTCCAACTGCATACCACCGTCGTCGACTGGAACAAAGGCGAGATATGCGCCATTACCGATTTCGCTGAGCGCATCGGGGCCCAGGCGCACTACATATTCTTCCTTATCCCTGTGGGGCGCGGGGTCTACATCGAAGAGACCTCGATAGACGTGCAAGAAAACGAAGCCTTGCTCCGCGCGATCATGGCCAAGCAGGCAGAAACCTCGATCGACGTAAAGCCGACCTGCGCGCCCCAGTTCACACGTATAGCCAAACAAATGGGTGTCGAAACCCGCTTCGCGCGCGGATGCCTGGCGGGGCTCACCTACTGCGTCATCGGGTCAGAAGGCGTGGTGCGCCCGTGCGCGTATATGACAGAGACGGCAGGCGACGTGAGGGAGCTTCCCTTTGACAAGATCTGGCATGAGAGCGCGGTCTTCAAGACGCTCCGCACGCAAAGCTATGAAGGGGCGTGCGGCACCTGTGACTACAAGGATGGCTGCGGCGGCTGCAGGGCGCGCGCGGCCTACTACCACGGCGGCGATATCATGGCCCAAGACGATTATTGCGCACACGGGCAAAAGCTCGACCTTGCCCTTTAGGACGTTTCGCACAAGGGTATTCTCATCGAACAAGTTCAAGGATAAGGAAGGGCGGCCAATGGGCATTTTAGGAAAACAAAAGAAGGGCACCGCGTTCATAATTGCGTCTGTGCTCGTACTGTGCCTTGCTGCAGGCCTGCTTACAGGCTGTGCACAGCAATCAGGCGGACAGGGAGACTCCAAGGATCAGGCGGGATCTCAGGGCTATACCTTCACAGACGCCCTCGGAAACCAAGTGACCGTCGACAAACCCCAGCGTGTGGTGGCGTGCATGGGGAGCTTTGCGAACACGTGGGAGCTTGCGGGAGGGACGCTTGTCGGGGCTTCCAACGACGCATTCCAAGACTACGGGCTCGACTCCGGCAGCATCGAGCAGGTGGGGGACTTCACTGCGCCCAACCTTGAGAAGATTATTGCCCTGAAACCTGACTTCGTCATCATGACCGGTGCCTCCACCGGCAAGGACGGGGCCGCCAACCAGGTCAGCCTGAAAGACGCCCTCACCGCATCAGGCATTCCCGTCGCCTATTTCAACGTGACGACCTTCGGGGACTATCTCGGGATGCTTCGCATCTGCTGTAGCATTACCGGCCGCGATGACCTGTACGAGCAGAACGGCGCGGCCGTCCAAAGACAGATAGACGGTATAAAATCCCAGGCAAAACCTGGCGGCGAGGCACCAACCGTACTGCTCATGACGACCTATTCGGGGGGTACCCGCGTACAGAACTCGTCAACGATGACGGGAGCCATGCTTGCCGAGCTTGGCGCCAAGAACCTTGCAGATGAGAACAAAAGCCTCCTCAAGGATTTCAGCCTCGAGTCGGTGATCGAGCTGAACCCGGATTTCATCCTTGTCGTTCCTATGGGCAACGATGATGCGGCATCCATGAAAAACCTCAAAGACGCGACGGAGGCAAACCCGGCCTGGTCGACGCTTGATGCGGTGAAAAACGGCAACTTCGTTACTCTCGACAAGAAGCTTTTCCTTTTCAAACCGAATGCGGACTGGGCGAAAAGCTATGCGACGCTTTACAATACCCTGTATGCGTAGCAGGTTTTATTAGGCAGGCGAAAGATAAGGCTATAGACTGAAAGACCATGGATCCAACGAAGGGCAGACATACCGTAGGGATTGTGATCGGGGCAACGGCGGTCTTCCTCGTGGCCGTCACCATCGCCGGCTTCTTCGTGGGGTCAAGCTCCGTGAGCATCCAGGACTTCTGGTCGCTTATCACCGGGGGCGATATCAGCGACAGCGCAAAAAGCATCCTTTTGAACGTCCGCCTTCCCCGTGTGCTGGCGGCGCTCCTCGCCGGCGCCGCCCTTGCCATGGCAGGCGCCCTTATCCAGGCGGTTCTCGACAACCCGCTTGCAAGCCCCAATATCATCGGCATCAATTCCGGTGCAGGGCTTGCGGTATTGCTTGTGGGCTCGTTCTTTCCGGGACTGCTCTTCTTGCAGCCGCTTGCTGCATTCCTAGGTGCGCTTGTCACGGCGTTTATCATCTTCTTCATCTCGTTGGGTGCGGGCACCTCGCGGCTTACGGTCGTTTTGGCCGGTATTGCGCTCTCCAGCATCTTCGGCGCAGGAATGAACGCGGTGCTGATCATGAATCCCGACGCCTATATCGGAGCAAGCACGTTCTTGGTCGGGGGGCTCTCCGGCGTGTTGATGTCGAGCCTCGTCTGGCCTGCGGCGTACATCATCTTCGGGTTCGCCGTGGCAATCCTTTTGGCCCACAAGCTGAATATCATGTCGCTCGGGGATGCGACGGCGCATTCCCTCGGTATGAATGTCGGGCGCTGGCGCATGTCGTTTCTGGGGCTTTCGGCGCTCCTTGCGGGGGCAGCGGTGAGCTTTGCCGGGCTACTGGGTTTTGTCGGGCTTATTGTGCCGCATCTGATCAGGTTCCTGGTTGGAAACGACAACCGTATCGTCTTGCCTTTGAGTGCCGCGTTCGGAGCGGCCTTCGTGGTGTTTTGCGACCTTTTGTCCCGAGTCCTGTTCGCACCCTATGAGATTCCTGTCGGCATATTGATGGCCTTCCTCGGAGGCCCGTTCTTCATCTATCTGATCATCAAGAACAGAAGGAACGGCGATGGTTAGGAAGATGAGGAGGCTTGCACAAGTCCACAAAGGCATCCATAGCCCCCCTGAGGCGGCAACAGGGCTTCCTTCCCAAGCCGTCAGCATTCGAAAGGTCGGCTACTCATACACGAAGAAGCCTTTTATAGAGGGCTTCAGCCTTGATATCCCGCGGGGCATGATAACAAGCATCGTCGGCCCGAACGGCTGTGGGAAATCGACCTTGCTTAAGATCATAGACGGCCTCATCGAGCCCCATGCCGGCGAGGTGCTGATCGACGGGAAGCCGAGTCTCGAGATGGGTGGCAAGGAGCGTGCGCGCCACCTGGCCTTGCTTACACAAGGCGCCAGGCCCCCTGCGATGAGCGTCGAAGCGCTCGTGTCATGCGGACGCTATCCCTACCAAAACCACGTCCGGCATCATCTCGATGCCGAAGACAAGCGGCATATCGAGGAGGCGATGGTGCTCGCCGGGGTCGAGCGCTTCCGACACCATGACGTCCGGCATCTTTCGGGCGGGGAGCGCCAGAGGGCATTCATCGCCATGACGCTTGCGCAAGACACCGGCATCATCGTCCTCGACGAGCCGACGACCTACCTTGACGTGCATGCGTGCCACGAAATCATGCAGCTGGTGGCCGAGCTCAACGAGGCATCAGCAAAGACCGTCGTGATGGTCATCCACGACCTTGACCTTGCGCTGCGCTACTCCGATTACATGGCGGTGATGGAGAAGGGGAGCTGCATCTGCGCCGGTCATGTAGACGAGGTCTATGCCTCGGGTGCGATCGAGGCCGCCTTCCACGTGGAGGTATGCCGTTTTCCCTCAAAGGAACGGGTCGCCTACACGCTCTTCCCCTTCTGACCCTGCGCGCCTCGCCGCAGGTCTTGCTCAGGGCCTTGCGGCCCCTTATGTTTATGGAAGAGTAGGCCGATAAGCCGGGTTCTGTCGAGGACGATCATTTATCTCGAATGCACGTCGCCGCACACCTCTAGCACGCAACCCGAACGCACGGAAGGGCAGCCGTATCGCGTTCCTATTTGCGCTTGCTCCAGCTGGGGTTTACCAAGCCGCACCGGTGCCGGTACGCTGGTGCGCTCTTACCGCACCGTTTCAGCTTTTCTCCTGCAAGCAGGGGAGTTTTCTTTTCTGTGGCACTGATCCGTCGGGTCGCCCCGCCCAGCCGTTAGCTGGCATCTTGCCCTTGGGAGCCCGGACTTTCCTCACGTAAACGCGCGATCGCCTGGCCTACTCATGTATGGTATTCTACCAAACCATAAGCCCTCTCGCAGCACTCATATGCATGCTGTAAGGAAAGACCATGGACGGCATCGACGGGGCATGGGAATATTTTTGACAAGACCGGTTCTAAGGAGAGGCAACCTATGGATAGCGCACTGCGTTTCAGATTTGCAGAAGAGGCCGACATCCCAGAGATAATCCGCCTGATCAGAGAGCTTGCAATCTACGAGAAATCTGAAGAGGCAGCAAAGGCGACACCCGAACTGCTTGCCGAATGGATGTTTGAAAAGCGGGCGGCGGAAGCACTTCTCGTCGAACATGAAGGCACCGGCATTGTGGGCTGTGCCATCTTCTTCCAAAATTTCTCGACTTGGACCGGCAAGGCCGGCATGTATATGGAAGACCTCTACATAGAGGAGGCCTACCGCGGATCAGGCACCGGTCGCGCGTTGTTGGCAGAGCTTTCCCGCATCTGTGGGGAACGCGGTTGGGTACGGCTTGACTGGGCTTGCCTTGACTGGAACACCCCGAGCCTTGGTTTCTACAAAAGCATCGGCGCCGAGGCCATGACCGATTGGGTGCACCACCGGCTCAGCGGAGAATCGCTTCACGCACTCGCACATGAGGCGGGTGCCCTATGAGCGTCTGCGCATTGGTCGGCAAGGTCGCGTTCAACCACAAGCATTTCTTGAAGCAGGGCTTCGATTATGTGATTGCGGTCGATGCAGGGTATGGGCATCTTGAAGCCGCGGGGGTGGTGCCCGATATGGTGGTCGGCGACTTCGACTCGTTGGGATTTACCCCCGTGCACGAAAACGTGCTCAGCTTTCCTGAGCAAAAGGATGAAAGCGATATCGAGCTTGCCCTCTATGAGGCAGCGGCGGCGGGGTTCGACACGCTGGTCATCTATGGCTGCCTCGGGGGCAGGATGGACTTTTCTTATGCGGTGCTGCAGATGATCGCCCATTTCTCCCGGGAAGGCCGCCAGGTGTTCGGGATCGGTGACACCTATGCCGTGACCGCCCTTGTAGGAGGTGGGCGCGACTCGATCTCCTTTTCCGGCGATGCGCAAGGCACCCTGTCGGTATTTGCCGTCGACCCGGAGGTGACTGGAGTCACCGAGACGGGACTCGCCTACTCACTTGATGGGGCGACGGTCACCTACGGCAAGCCTCTCGGCGTCTCCAACGCCTTTACGGGAAGGCATGCGAGCATATCCGTGGGTTCAGGCACCCTGCTCGTGTTCTTCCCTTTGGAGGCTTGGAATTGCCGGGAATAGGGAGCGCCCTCACCTTTTTCAAAGACAAGCTTTTGGGGTCGGGATGCCTCTGCACGCCTTGTGGCGTAGTGATATACTCGACATCGACGCTTCGCGTAAAAAGGCAGCAATGGAAGCAAACCATGACATAGAAACCTCTTCTGCGAGAAAAGGCTTCAGCCTGATACCGGCTAAGCGATTCGCCGATTATGTACTGCGGCCGGAACTCGTCAGCCGCATCGAAGGAGATCTGGCGGATAGGATGATACTCTTGGTGGCGCCTTCAGGTTATGGGAAGGCCTCATTGCTGAGCGAGCTATACGGGTCACTCAAACCCACATCTACGAACGAGCTTCTATGGCTCTCGCTTATGGATCAAGGCAGCAAAGATGAGCTGATCCAGGTGTTGCAAGAGTACGCAAATGACCTGCAGGGGCCAGGACAGCGCTATATTCTCTTGGATAAAGTCGACCTATTCTCGAAGCAGCAGCTCAAGATCGTGCTCGAGATATTGACCGAGTTGTTCCTCGGAAACGTCAGGATAGCCCTTTCTTCATCGAAATTGAACGACGAATTGATGGCGGCATACACCAAAGGGCTGATCAAGTTGTATGACCGCAGAGACCTCGCCTTCAGTTTCAGAGAAACCCAAGAATACCTGACGGCAAAGCGGGATGATGCGACCGACGACTACGTGAAGCAGGTCTTCGGGTTTACCGAAGGATGGGTCGAGGGCATATACCTCTTATCGGAGAATGCAGATGTCGGCAGTGATACGAAGGCGTTTGCCTTGAACAAATTCATCGATACCTTCTTCATTCAAAAGGTTACAGGCTTGGGGTTCGAAGATGAAACCAGATTCCTTATCCAAACCTCGCTATTAGAGGCCCTTGAGCCATCGGTATGCAACTATCTGACGGGTAGGGAGGACAGCCTCGAGCTTCTCAGGCAGATGGAGCTCGGCGGACTCTACGTCTCATATTCCAATGGGCGGACGGCAGAATTTTACTATGACAATCCCTTCAAGGAATGGTTGAGAAGGAGACTGCTTGACGGTCATTCCGAATCGGCTGTCCGGGATCTCAACCAGAGGGCAGCGCAGCGGTACGAGGACAAGGGCAATATCCCCATGGCTGCGAAACATACGCTCAGGGCGACAGACGTACGCTTTGTGGAAGACCTGACCTCGTTTTCCGAAGGCCCGCTGAGAGCAAAGGGCATGTCTTTTCAGGAATGGGTGGGAAGTCTCGACCCCGCTGCCATGCAGGACGATCCTTTCACCTCTGTAATGGTGGCATGGGCTTATATATGTTCGGGCCGCTCGGGCGATGCGCTTTTGTGGACGCAGTTCTTGCGCGAAGACCTGGATTCAGGCATCTCTTTCGGGGCATGTCCAGACTCGGGAAAACGTCTGCTAGGAGTCAGATGCATCGAGGCGAAATGCCTGTCCTTGAGGGGGCGTTATCCCGAGGCCATCGAGAAACTGGACGAATTGTCACCTTGCATCAAAGAGCCCGACAATATCGCCATGCAATGTCTTTTCGAGCAGACCTATGCTGAATCGTACGAGCATCAAGGGGACCTAGAGCCCGCGCTTGAACATTATAGGCAAGCCGAGACGCTCGGTGAAATGGGCGGGTATCAACTTGTGACGGCGTTGTGCCGATATAATCTGGCCACGATCCACTACATCCAAGGAGACTTGTCGCAGGCCGAGGCGATTTGCAGAAAGGCATTGCTCGACTGTCCTGAGGACTATCCCCTCTACGGAGGGCTCTTGAGCTTGCTGGCACGTGTAGAGATAACCGAGAACAGGCTTGATGAGGCAAAGGATACGTTGTCTATGGTATTCGCCAAGCTTACGGAAGGACGCAATGTCGATATCCTCATAGATGCAAACAATGTCAAAGCAAGCCTGTTCAGGGCTGAAGGGGATATCGAAGGGGCTTACAAGCTATCGGTAAAGAATGTCCATATTGCCGAAAGGCGGCAGACAGTCCCACGGGGGACGCTTTTGTCTGCATTGACCATGCAGGCCTATTACGCTTATCGGCTTGGTATGTACTATGAAGCCGACGACCTTGCCCAACGAGCGCGGTCGATGGTTGTACCGGGAGATACGGAAAGCAGCGCCAGCGTCGAGCTGCTTATAGCCAGGCTGCTTATCAGTAGCAGGGAATATGCACAGGCGCAAAAACTGCTCAGCGACGTTGTCCGCGAGTCGCTCGAGAAGAAGCTTGTGAAGAAAAGGGTCGAAGCGCTCTTGCTGCAAGCCTCCCTCTGCCGGGCTACGGGCTCGTCGAACCAGGCAGTGTTGAGTATCAACGAGGCGTTGGAGGAAGGCAGCAAATATAATCTTATAGACATTTTCCTCCTTGAAGAAGATGCCTCGCGTATCCTTATATGTGAGATGCTGAGCGAGCGGAAGCTGAGGCGTGAGACGCGCCAGTTCGCAAAGCTTATTATCGAACAGCTCGAGCATACCCACAAAAAACCAGAGCAGGATGACAAAGGCCCCCTCAAACGCGCGCGGCTGACCGTACGCGAGCAGGAGGTCTTGAAGCTTTTGAACCTCGGGATGACCAGGAAAGAGATAGCCGAGGAGCTGGCTATCTCCCCCAATACCGCAAAGGTGCATATTGCGAACATCTACTCCAAACTCAATGTTGACAACAGGCTCGACGCCTTTCACGAATCGCTTGAGACAGAGTCTTAGGCAATTCACCCTAACCCCTCGGTCTAATCCCCCTCGTATAGCCCCCAAAGGGCCATCCATCACATAGGGAGCGATGCTAGCATCCAACACATCACTTGTATCTGACGCAACCAAAGACGAGGAGAGTGAGTGATGATGGAACAGAAGGAATTTCACCCGAACAACTATGTGGACGAAGACGGGATCAGGTGGAAGTATACACGATGCTTCTTCTGCCATATGAACTGCGGCTTGGATGTCGGCGTAGACACTGCTACAGGGAAGATCCTGGAGATCAGGGGAAATGAAAAAGAGGGGACTGTCCTTTGTGACAGGATGGGAAAGAAGGGCCAAAAGGCCATCCAGTTCCACTATCATCCGAAAAGGGTCAACCATGCCCTCAAACGTGTCGGGGAGCGTGGCGAAGACAAATGGATCGAGATACCTTATGAGCAGGCGATGGACGAGATCGCCGAAAAATTGCAGCAATTGATCGCGAAGCATGGCCCGGAGACCCTTTGTTCTTCGGAAGGTACCTACCGCTCCGACCATCTGTGGGCGCGTACCCGTTTCTTCAACCTGCTGGGGAATCCGGGCAACATCGTTGACCCGGGAACGATTTGCTGGTGCTGGAACTATACGCTCAATATGGCCATGACCGGCTGGCCGATCGAAGGGGCATCGCCGGTGAGCCCGATGGAGTCGGAAACAATAGTGATCTGGGGCAAACGCGCAAATGAATGCTATGGCCCACAGTCGCCGAACTGGCGCCTTTACGAGGCATCGCTTAACCGCCCGGGCAAGAAGCCGAAGATGATCGTTATCGACCCGGTCTGCACCGAAGAGGCGAGGCGTGCCGACCACTGGCAAGCCCTGCATCCGGGAACCGATGCGATGCTGATCCTCGCTTGGGCAAACTATATCCTGGAGAACGGTCTGCAAGACGAGGGTTTCTTGAAGAACTGGTCGAACGCCGTCTTCCTGCTTCGGAAAGATGACAAGCAGATGCTGCATGCAACCGATCTCGATGCAGGAAACAACAGCTGCGATTACGTCGCATGGAATAACGCCTCCGATTCCTCGGCCCTTTGGAACTCTGACGAGAACCACTACTACGACGATACGGTAGATGCTGCTTTGTACGGGGAATACGACATCACTTTGGCCTCGGGTGAAACCGTGACGTGTATCACGGCGCTGTCGGCCCTGAAGGAGCACCTTGCCCCCTATACGCTTGAGAAGGCCGCCGAGATAACCGGTGTCCCGGCCACACAAATTGCCGATGCGGCGCACTGCTATGCAACCAACGGGCCCGCATTCATCGCTTGGGGGCTTGGCGGCGGCGATCAGGCCGGGTATAACGCTGCAGCCTGCGCTGTTGGGAAGACCATCCTTCGCATCATCACCGGCAACATCGACAACCCCGGCGGCGAATACATCGGCGAGCCAGGTCTGCCGCCTGATGGACGCGGCAAACTTTTCCCCATGAGGGATTCCGAGCTCGAGCTGTCTGATGTCGTCACACCCGAGACTCGTGAGAAATTCATCGGAAACGACCAGTTCAAATGCATGAGCTGGAAGGGTTTCACCCCCATCGACAACGCTTATCGCAAGATGTTCGACGTCCCACGCCCGATGCTCCACCAAATGCTCTGTACGCCTCCCTTGATGTGGGAAGCCATAGAGAACGGCAACCCTTATCCCGTGACCGCAATGATTTGCTGGAGTTCGAACCCTTTGGCGTGGGCTCCGAACACAAGGCGTGTCTATGAGGCATTGAAGAAGCTTGAATTGCTGGTTGTCGTCGACTATTGGAAGACGCCGACGGCGGTGCTGGCCGACTACATCATGCCTGCAGCGGACTGCCTCGAAAGGCCTCTTGGAGCCACCTGCGAAGACTCGAACGACTTCTCGGTATATGGCGATCGCGCCGTGCCGCCTGAGTATGACCGCCGGGTCGATTACGATTTCTTCCGTGGACTTGCCGTGCGATTCGGGCAAGAAGAGTATTGGCCTTGGGAGACCTACGAAGACCTTATCGCGCACAGGATCGAACGCTGCCCCGATCTCCCGGACTTTAACGCGGCTGTTGAACGTGGCATGTATTTCCCAGGAAAGACACGCTTCTACAAGCATGGCGAAACCCTTCCGAATGGGCAGACGAGAGGATTCGCGACATCCTCAAGGAAGTGTGAGATATATCCGACGCTCTTCCAAGATCTCGGGTACTTCCCCCTGCCTGACTACAAGGAGCCCGTCGAAAGCCCCATCAGCACACCGGAGCTTGCCGAGAAATATCCTATGCGCCTTACCGTATCGGGCCGCGTTTCCGTTCTCTACCATTCAGAATGGCGCGTCCCCGGACAGGGAACGAGATCGATGTTCCCTTGGCCAAACGTCATAATCAACCTTCAAGATGCGCGTGAGCTTGGCATACGTGATGGCGATTGGTGCTGGATCGAGACGAAGCGCGGGCGTATCCGCCAGAAGGCGAAGGTGGATGCAAGCATCATCAAGGGCAGCATCCAGGTCATGCCCAGCTGGTGGTTCCCCGAGCTGCCTGCGGAAGAGCCTTGGAGCCAGGGGATATTCGAGTCAAACGGCAACTGCTTGTGCCCCGACGAAGTCGAGACGCTCGATCCTATGTGCGGCAACTGGGTGACCCGTGGCCTGCTCTGCCGTGTGTATCCCTGCATCGACCCTGAAGACCGTACTGACGAGTACGTGACAGGTGCAGATTATTACGGGAAGGCCGACACATTCTTCGACAAGGAATTCGAAAAACTCGGTTTCTGGGAAGTCGAGAAGATGGACGCATCCCTTGAAGAGAGGGCGAAATACGGCCTGAGTGCTCAGTGAAAGAGGCGATACGGTTATGTGCGGCCCTCCTATGGCATTGGCGCGCAACAGGTATTATGTTGAGATCGATGAGCAAAAATG
>JAVBQH010000054.1:0-18535 GCA_031549175.1 Raoultibacter sp. | reverse complement strand
CGGCAAAAATCACGCCCGCCATGATTATGCAAGAAACCACCTGGCCGAACAAGGTCAGACCCGCCCATGCGATACCGGCGCCGATGTAACCGCCGCGGGCAGCCAGCTGATCCGGCTGGAACAGCGCGTTGGGGTTGGCGGTTGCCTGGGGCGTGAAGAGCGCCAGGATGGTGAGGATCGCAATGAATATCATGACCAAGCCGATCGATACCCGCAAAGGCACCTTTGCCCGCTCGAAACGGATCAGGTAGGTCCCCCCGATGATCAGCAGCACGAAGGGAAGGATATAGGCGCCGACGCCGAGGCAGAGGTGCAGCGCGTTCGATATGAAGGACGTGACGACCGCGTCGGAGGGCATGACGGCGGCCACGAACAGGACGATCGCCAGTATGGCGAACACAACCCCCCTGATATCGCGGCGGGTTGTATCGTCGAAGATCTTCGGCTCCTCGCGTTCTTTCTCAGCCCGGGGGTTCTTCGCCTTTTGGGCGTTTTTGGCCTTCGGGCTTGAGGCCTGCTTTTTCCGCGTGTCCGCCTTTGCTTTTTGGTTGTTGGCAACGTTTGCTTGTCGAGCCACTTCAGAGCTCCTTTTTTAGTGCATTTAATCTACGTTTGGCAAATCGCCTCCATTATAGACGAAATCGCCTCATAACAGGGGGAAAATGAAACTTTCCCCCTGAAATACCTTTATAGCGGCGCCGGCTACACTTCAAGCAGGTTCACGATCACCATGGGCCGTTGGTTTATACGTTCGCGGAGCACATCATGGATGGCGTTTTTCGCGACCTTT
Source organism: Raoultibacter sp. (assembly GCA_031549175.1). Taxonomy (GTDB): domain Bacteria; phylum Actinomycetota; class Coriobacteriia; order Coriobacteriales; family Eggerthellaceae; genus WRIS01. The sequence goes on along the minus strand of JAVBQH010000054.1, from coordinate 17,745 downwards.
TCCAAGCTGCGGTCAGAAACTCCTTTGCCGATTTCCCTCCTCAAGGCGGAGGTGACGACTGATACGGCCTCCTTCTGCAGGTCGAGGTCGTCGCCGCCGGTAATGCCATGCATCTCGACACGCACCGACCCGACAAGCCTCTTGCCCTTGGGGGAATAGGCCGCCACGACCGTGGCGAAGCCCTGCGAGCTCAAGGCATTGCGTTCGTTCAAGACATCCTGGCTCGTGTCGCCGACGCTGAGGCCGTCGACGAACACGATGCCGCTCTGCACAACCTCGCCCCTTTTGATACCCCTGGTGGAAAGCTCGAGGCTCTCTCCATTCTCGCAGAGGAACACGTTCTCGCGCGGCACCCCTGTGGCGATGGCGAGGTTTGCATGGGCGCGGAGGTGGGTCGCCTCGCCATGGACCGGCATGAAGGCCTTGGGCTGGGCGATCGACAAGAGAAGCTTCAGCTCCTCCGCCCCCGCATGGCCGGAGACATGCACCATCGCACGGCTTTTGTCGAAGACGTCCGCGCCGATCTTCGAAAGCGAGTTCACCACCCGTGTCACGGCGGTCTCGTTGCCGGGAACCGGGGTTGCCGAGATGATCACGGTGTCGCCTTCTTCGATCGAGATCGTCCTGTGCTCGTCGTTTGAGATACGGGCAAGGGCGGAAAGAGGCTCGCCCTGCGAGCCGGTGCACATGACGACGATCTTATGGGGCGGATTCCCCTTGATGTCGTAGGCGTCGATGAGGTCTTTGTCGCTGACGTTCAGGTAGCCGAGCTTGCGGGCGATGTCGGTGTTCTGGATCATCGAACGCCCGGTTACGACCACCTTGCGGCCGTTTGCAACCGCGGCGTCGCAGATCTGCTGCAGGCGGTGGATGTGGCTTGCGAACGACGCGATGACCACCTTCTGCTTCGCCTGTGAGATGATGGCGTGCAGCGTCTTGCCCACCTCGGCCTCGGATGGCGTGAAGTGCGGGTTGGCCGCATTCGTCGAGTCGGACAACATGAGGTCGATCCCGATCTTGCTGAATTTGGCAAGCGCGCCGAAATCGGTATGGACGCCGTCGATAGGGGTTTGGTCAAGCTTGAAGTCGCCGGTATGCAGCACATTCCCTGCCGGGCTTTGGAAGAACACGCCGACCGAGGCAGGTATGGAATGGTTCACCGAGAACGCCTCGAAGGTAAAGCAGCCCAGATTATGCTTTTGGCCGGGTTTCACCTCGATAAGCTTGACGTTCTTTATGCGGTGTTCGGCCAGCTTGCCCTCGATCAGGCAGAGGGTGAGCTTCGTCCCGAAGATCGGCACGTTTCGGTCGAGGTCCTTCAACAGGTAGGGCAAGGCCCCCGTGTGGTCCTCGTGCCCGTGGGTAATGAAGATGCCGCGCAGCTTGTCTGCATGCTCGAGGACGTAGGTGTAGTCAGGCAGGATCAGGTCGATGCCAGGATGGTCGTCGTCGGGGAACATGATTCCCGCATCGTCGATGATCATGTCGTCCTTGCATTCGAGCACCGTCATGTTCTTCCCAATGGCGTCGAGGCCGCCCAAGGGGATGATCTTGAGTTTTGCGTTGGGGTCCTTCTTGGGTGATCCGAAGTCGCGGCGGGCTTTCTGGTCTTTCTTGCCCGGAGCCTTCTCTTTGGCCGCATGTGCCTCTTCGCCTCGGGTGAGATGCGGCCGCTCGCGCTGTATCTGCACATGCTTGAATGAACGCGTGTTTTTCTTGTTACGCGCCTGGTTACGCTCGCGATTCTCGCGAGATTGGTTTTCTTCCATTTCTTTCCTTTTCGTTTGTTAGTCGGTGAGCACCCCTACCTCACGCATTACTTGGGCGAGGTTCGAGGATTGCTCGGGCGTCGCATCCACAAGAGGCAGCCTTACGCCGCCGACCGGAAAGCCGACCAGATTCAAGGCCTCTTTCACAAGGATCGGGTTCGACGTAACGAACAGCTCTGTCATCAGCGGCTGCAACGCCTCATGAGCCTTCCACGCCGCCTCGAAGTCTCCGGCGGCGCAAAGCTCAACTATTTCTTTCATGCGGTCGGGCGTGACGTTTCCTATGGTCGAGATCACGCCGGCACCGCCCCTCTTCATCAATTCAAAGGTGGCCTCATCATCGCCGGAGTACACGCAGAAGCGGTCCGGTGCCCCGTCGATGATCTTTTGGATCTGGTCCATCTTCCCGGAAGCCTCTTTGATGGCGATGATGTTCTCGACATCGTGCGCGAGGCGCAAGGTGGTGTCGGCCTCCATGTTGATCACGCAGCGACCGGGAATGTTGTAAAGGATGATCGGCAGCTCGACTGCTTCGGCTATGGTGCGGAAATGCTGGTAGAGTCCCTCTTGGGGAGGCTTGTTGTAATACGGCACCACCAACATAAGGCCGTCGACGCCGAGGCTTGCAACCTCCTGTGCGAACTTCACCGTGTCAGCGGTGCAGTTGTCGCCCACGTTGGCAAGGACCGGCACCTGGCCGCCGACCGCCTCGATGACCGCACGGAAGAGCTCGATCTTTTGCGGGTAGAACACGGTGGGGCTTTCACCGGTCGTACCGTTGACCATCAATGCATCGCTCCCACCCTCGACCAGGCGGTGAGCAAGCGCCTGGGCCTGTTTCAAGTCAAGGTCGCGGTTTTCGTCAAACGGCGTGACCATTGCTGGAATCATACGGCCAAAACGAGGGTTTGGATGTGCTGGCATGTTTTTTCTCCTTCAATATAAGTGTTTTGAATCTAAAAGAGATGCGTAGATTATGACACCTGGAAAGTCCTATTTCAAAAAGTTCTCTAAACCTACAACCAGGCCGCTTCTTTCCCCCACCGAACGGATCCCCAATAAGACCCCCGGCATGTAGCTTGAACGGTCCCATGAGTCATGCCTGATCACAAGAGATTGCCCCAATGAGCCGAATATCACTTCCTGTGATGCGACATACCCCATGGAGCGCACAGCATGGATGGGGACGCCGTCGACAAGGGCTCCTCGCGCACCGGCTGCACCCTCGATCTCGGTCTCCTTGCCAGGCGCGCTGCTGTCGAAGCCGCGTGCCTCCCGGATCAGCTCGGCTGTGCGGACAGCAGTTCCGCTGGGCGCATCGAGCTTATTGCAGTGATGGAACTCGATGACCTCGGCTTCGGGAAAATAAGGAGCAGCGGCCTGGGCGAACTGCATCATGAGCACGGCTCCGGTCGTGAAGTTCGGCGCATAGAACAGGCAGGCGCCTTGACCTGCCGTCGATGCCAGCCCCTCAAGCGTATCCTGTTTGAGGCCGGTGGTGCCGACGACGCAGTCGACCCCGCGCGGCAGGGCCTTTGCAAGGTTTGCAGCGACGACGTCGGGGCGCGTGAAGTCAACAAGCACCTGGAAGTCCTCATTGTCGAGAGCCGCTTCGATATCCGGGTAGACCGGATAATCGGCCTCGTAGGCATGGGGATCGATCCCGCACACAAGCTTGAGGTCGTCGGCCTTTTCCACTGCATCGATGACGGCCGTCCCCATCCTTCCCGAGCTTCCGCAAACCGCAACGGTGATCATATGCCTCAGTGCTCCTTTCGTAATGTCTCGTGTGCACATCCTATCATCAGATAACTTCCCTATCGATGAAAAACCGGCCCTTCGGGTCCAAGGGGCGTGCAAGGGGACCGAGGTGGGACAGGGCATGCAAACCAGGGGTGGGACAGTGGGGACAAAAAGAAACGGGAGAAAGGATAATGCCCTTCTCCCGTTTGGAATACTTGTTGCAGTCTTTAGCGACGACGTGGGGTACGTCCTTCGCCTGGCTTCGAGCGGGGCTTGTCGTTGCGCTCTTTGCGGCCCTCGAAGCTTTGTCCGGCAGGAGCCTCCGGCTTGTCGATGCGGTCGAGCGAGATCTTCCCGTTGTCCCCGACCTCAATGACCTCTACCTTGACGATATCGCCCACGGCAAGGACATCCTCGACCTTTGCAACGCGACCGTTGGCCATGCGCGAGATGTGCAGCAGGCCGTCTTTGCCAGGTGTAAGCTTGATGAAGGCGCCGAAATCCTTGATTCCGACCACTTCCCCGTCATAGATCTCGCCCAGTTCGGGCTCCTTCACGATCCCGAGGACTATGGCCTTCGCTGCGTCTCCCGCTGATCCCTCGATGGCGGCGATATGCACCGTGCCGTCCTCGAGGATCTCGATGGTGGCACCGGTCTCTTCCTGGATGCCGCGGATCACCTTGCCGCCCGTCCCGATGACGTCGCGGATCTTGTCGACCGGGATATGGATGGTCTCGATACGCGGGGCGAAGGGCGAAAGCTCGCTGCGGGGTGCGTTGATGGTTTCAAGCATATGCCCCATGATGTAGGCACGGCCTTCCTTAGCCTGCTCGAGGGCTCTTTTGAGGATGTCTATCGAAAGCCCGCGCGCCTTGTTGTCCATCTGGAGCGCCGTTATGCCGCGCTCAGTGCCGCAGACCTTGAAGTCCATGTCGCCGAGGAAGTCTTCGAGGCCTTGGATGTCGGAGAGGATGACGACGTCATCGCCTTCTTTGATAAGGCCCATGGCGATGCCGGAAACAGGGCGCTTGATCGGCACCCCGGCATCCATCAACGCAAGGGACGAGCCGCAGGTCGACGCCATGGAAGAAGAACCGTTCGACTCGGTGACCTCGGATACCACGCGAATCGAGTACGGGAACTCGTCCTCGTCGGGCAACACGGGGATCAATGCCCGTTCAGCCAACGCGCCATGGCCGATCTCGCGGCGCTTAGGCGCGCCCATGCGACCTGCCTCGCCGGTGCAGTACGGCGGGAAGTTGTAATGGTGCATATAGCGCTTGCCTTCTTGGGGGTCGATCGTGTCAAGGCGTTGCCATTCGTTGAGCATACCGAGCGTTGCGACCGAGAGGACCTGGGTCTGCCCACGCTGGAACAGGCCTGAGCCATGGACGCGGGGAAGGTAGCCGGGAACGATGTAAAGCGGCCGGATCTCGTCGGCGCGGCGCCCGTCGGCGCGCTCGCCCGTCTCGATGACCATGCGGCGCATGGCATGCTTCTCAAGGGACTTCAGCTCTGCAGAAATGTCAGACCCCCATGCGCTGCGCTCCTCTTCGCTGAACGCCTCTTCCTTGATTGAGGCCTTGAGCAAGGAGACCTTCTCCATGCGGGCCTGCTTGTCGGCATCCTTCAAGGCGGCAGACATCTGGTCGTAGTACTTCTCGACGCGCTCTTTGAGGGCGGCATCCGGCTGATGGATCGGGTACTCGACAGGGGTCGGGTTCACCTTGGCGAGGAACGCGGCCTGCCTTTCGCAGAATGCGGCGATCGCCTCTTGGGCGAACTCCATTGCAGAAAGCATGTCTTCTTCAGATATCTCGTCGGCACCTGCCTCAACCATTGAGATGTAGTCGGCGGTACCTGCGATGGTCAGCTCGAGATCAGAATTCTCAAGCTCATCGAATGTAGGGTTGACCAGGAATTCACCGGAATCCTTATCGCGGCCGACGCGGACGCATGCAGCCGGGCCGTCGAAGGGTGCTCCGCCGGCGAGAAGGGCCGCCGAGGCTCCGCCGATGCAGATGCAGTCAGGGGCGTTCTGCCCGTCTGCGACAAACGTGGTCGCGACGACGTGCACCTCCTGTTTGAAGCCGTCCGGGAAACCGGTACGGATGGGTCGGTCGATCATACGGGCGGTCAGGGTTCCTTTGTCGCTTGGGCGCGACTCCCTTTTGAGGTAGCCGCCGGGGATGCGGCCGACCGCATACATCTTCTCGATGAAGTCGACGGTCAGGGGGAAGAAATCGTAGTCCTTCCGCTCGGAGGAGACGACTGCGGTCAGAAGCACGGTGGTGTCACCTTGTGTGACCAGCACGGCGCCTGTTGCCTGCTTTGCAAGCTCGCCCGTTTCGAAGCGGTAGTTCTTACCGTAGAGCTCAAAGCTTTCAACGATCTTGTTCATAGAAATCAACTTTCTTTTGCTCTTTTGCGCCCTATTGCACAAAAGCTTCTTCGGATTCCAGGCCCTTGTTGCCTGACTCCCCGAGCAAAAACGCCCTTGCGCCTTCGACCGAATATACAAAAGCCCGCATAAGCGGGCTGATGCTTAAATATTGTCGCGGATGCCGACCTTCTTGATAAGTGAGCGGTAGGCTTCGATGTCGCGGCTTTTTATGTACTTCAGAAGGCTGCGGCGCTTGCCGATGAGCTTCATGAGGCCGCGGCGCGTATGGTGATCCTTCGGATGCTCCTTCAAATGTGCGGTGAGGTTCTTGATGCGCTCGGAGAGGATTGCAACCTGCACGTCTGCGCTGCCGGAATCACTTTCGCCCTGTCCGTACTCCTTGACAAGCTCTGCGGTGCGTTCTTTGGAAATGCTGTCTTTGTTAGCCATTTTCCACCTTTCTGTTCTGCGCCTTTCGCGCTTCAATCCCCTTATGCTGAGCCCATAAGCGGTGGAGGCATACCGGCTAAGTATAAAGAGGCCGCATTTTTGCAGCCCACCAAGTATAGGTGTTTTGCATAAGCCGGGCAAGCAGGGTTTTCCCGACCACATCCCGAACACATCGGCTCAAAGTCCCCTTGAAAGTGAGGCTCCACCGACCAGTTTATGAAAGAAGAAAACTTCCATGAAGGAACATGGTTGATTGCGAGCGGAATGGCTATTCTGCGTCCAGTGAACCGACTTTCTCCGATGCGGAACCCAAGGGTCTCGTCTTATGTGCCATCTCGGCTTGCAGAAACCTAAAAAGCGGGTAATAGAGGATACCGTACGACAACTGCATCAAAAACCCTTCGGAGAATATATAGAGTTCGACAGCTACGTCACTTCTTGATGCAAGGAATGGGTATTCAATAAGAGTTAACCCCATAGCAACCGCAGAGGATAACAGCAAGAGCAGAACAAACCAAAGCGCTGAAGTCATGTTGGGCTTTGGGATAAGCTTATTTGTGAAGCAGGCAGAGAACAAGACGCTTCCTGCCACACATATTAGGTTTATCGCCATCCCGCCCCCCATTACAAAGAAAATTGCAATGGGGTTTCCAGCAAATGCAGCAAAGTATGAGAAATATGTCCATGGGTGAAGATAGACGACAGCAATACAAATTGTTGACGATATGAAAAACCGCACAACTGATCCAATAGATATATCCTGCCCTCCATACTTCAACAGGTAGAATGAACAAGTTCCCAAAAATAGATACCACCATACGTACTCTAAAAACAAAGCCTCATCAAAGGAGTACATCACAACCCGCAGTAATCCGTAAGTTGCAGCGGAAAATACAACCGCAATGACGATCTTCGACGATTCATTTATTTTTACCATAGTTTCAACCTCGTCATCGTTTGCCTCAATACCCCGGGGCACTGAAAGGTCAGAATAAGGCGATGCTCGTACTTCGATTCCAGAGCATTGTTTCTTCTCAAAACAAAGCTTCTGCCCCCAATATCCTTTTAAGTGCAGTCATGAGAATCAATTAAAACTAAGTACAGGATTATTCGTCATCCAACATCCGTTTCTGCCTTGACATCGATCCCGAGAACTCTTTTTTACATGCAGCCTGATCCTGTAGAAACCTTAAAAGTGGGTAATAGAGGATACCGTACGACAACTGCGACAGAAAAGAACCTAGGAATACATTGGCCAGGATAGCGGCATCGGGTAAAGAAGAGAGGGAGTAATATTGGAGGAACGCAATTACAGTAGAAAGAGCCGCACTAAGGAGTAGAAAAAAAACAAGCCGTACGACTTGGCCAATGTTTGGCCTTATGCGAAGCCTTAATGTGCAACTTGCAACAAAGACGGTTACGGTCGCCACGCATAGAAGCCCGATTGCTATACTTAGGTAAGTAGTAAGATAGATTGCCAGATCATTTCTTGCGTAAGCAGCAAGGTTGATGATATAGGTCCATGGATGCAGAGAGAGAAACAACACTCCAATCGTTGTAAATATAAAGAGCCTTACCATAACTGCCCGCGTCGCCTTCTGTTCGCGCGGTCGAACTAAATAAAGCGTTCCTACAACAAGAAAGAAAAACCATGCGAGGTATTCAACAAGTCCAATACCGTCGATAGTGAACATCAAAGCGCCCGAAAGCCCATAGGCTATCGCGAAAAGAACAATCACAACTACGATTTTTATTGTCCCACTTTCACTTTTTCTCATATCATCCAATACTAATGCCTCCTGTCAGGCCATTTTCCCATTAATGGCATCCTGGAATCCCTTATCAGGTGACCCGGTTGCGTTGGCGAATACTGCATCAGTAATATCTATGCTTTCTGTTAATCCGGCATCAACATTGATCACAATGCGGTCTTTGGGATATCTAATGACTTTTTCAACAAGCTCCCCTGAGTCATTGAAACAGAAGCTGCTTGTATAAGCTCCTTCTGCTTGTCTGTCTGCGTCGTATTCGATGGAAATATCATATCGCGTTTCAATAAAACTGCTCTTTCCGCTGTATTTCTCATACATTTCTGCTGCTATCATATGTGCCCCTGGCTTCCAGTAGGTAGTCGATAGGGAACGTGCCCCTGTTGGATATTCTTCCTTTCCAAGGATGCTTACCCTGTATCCACCGATGCCATTATCGAAAAATTTGAATGCAATTTCATAATCATGTTTTGAGCTGGCAGCTGTACCTACTACTTCAGCTCCTATGGCGAGGCCAGCCATTGTCGATCCATTTTTTGAACTTAACTGCGTCCCTTTGCTTTTTTCCTGGGTCGCATTCGGGTTTGACGTACCATTTCCGAAATATGCAAGAAATTCTGCAAGGTTAAATACAGAGAATGGCATCTTGACTGTGTGCAGCGGGTCTCCCCAACTCTGACTTATACGTGGCTTCTTGTCGTACTCGTCTACCTCTTCCAAAAAACTATCGATCTTCCATTTCTTCCCATTGTAGTAGATGTGCTGGAAGTCCGGCGACAGGTACATTGTCCCATCCTTAGATAACCCGAGCATCACCCGCTCCACCTGGCGTACGCAAGCCTTGTCGTAGCCCTCCTGTGCGCCGGCCACCCAAGACGTGTCCCCAAAGGTACCGAGCGTGAGGTAGGAAGATACTGATTCGGTAGCACCCCTGAGCGCAGACGATGCTGAATCTTGCGCCGCTGAGTAATATGCCGCTGATGCCGCTTCGTATGTATATGCCGCATCAACCATGGCATTCATCCTTGAAACTATAGCATCGTTCATAGACAACATAGAGCTGTAAAGCGTGAACAACGCCCCCGAACCGCTTTCGCCAAGGCCACCCTTCTGGCATGACTCCTGTTGAGCATATAGCCTCTGATTCTGTAGCATGACCTCGTCTATCATCGCTTGGCAAGTGTCAGTGTCAAGTATGCCTGGACTCGTTTCGGGAAGGGCGTCGATTGCAGCCAGATTTTGTTCGTTGCCAGCCCGCACTGCCTCGAGCGCCAGAAACTGCGCCTTGGCGACTGGTATCCTCAGACCCCTGACGCGCTCCGCAATGGCGGAGTATGCGTCTGACGAGCAACGCTCGTCAGACAGTACTGCAGTAAGTTTATGTACCTGGGCGGAATTCAGACTAAGCTGCTCATCAATTGACCGGTTCTCCGAGACCAGCAAGTCCCTTGCAGTACCCTTGTCGATCCTCATAACCAGCTCCGCTCTCTGCCGTTCTCCTCTAGAGCCCTCAGTTTCCCCCTATAGACAGCTTCAGCCGCCTGTTCCTCATCTTCTAGCTTCCTTCTATTCCCGGCCGACTCTTCCGCCTGCTGTTCGAAGTAGGAATCCGCCTCGTAAATGGTCTCGTGCATGCGCTCGAGCATGTACAGGGCATGGGCGTCCGCGCCGGGCATCGTGAGGAACCTCTCCACCAACATGAGGTTTGCCCTGGCATCGATTTCAAACATATCCTTAGCGTACCCCTGTTGGCACTCGCCTTCCCTAAGCCGATCGCGTTTTAGATCAAGGCTCCTGAGGGTGCTGTTATACTCCCTTGCGGCGGCCTCCATGGTCTCGTTCCAACCAGCCATCATTCATCACCGACCCCAAGAAGACCCCTTGCAAGGCTTCCATCTACCTCATTAAATGCAAGCCCCGTCTGCTCGATGGCAGCCGCATCAGAGATGAGAAGGGACTTCCAGGACTCAAGCGACGAGCGTATCGAAGAGCCTAGCTCGTCATGGACGGCGCTCCCTTGGACCGGCACAGGATCCGATATATCCTTCATGCTGAAAGAGCAATATCCGTCAAGCCCCGAAAGGATCCTCTGGGCTTCCTCTGAGGCCGCAACGCTGTTCGATTGTTTTTCTTCGCCCGACACGGACTACCTCCTAAGCTCACAGCACATCATCTGACAATTCTCATTGATGTGGCCGGAGCTTGATCTGCTGATATCGATTTGTTTTAGATGCAACCTTGTGATTCGGAATGTCAGAAAAAGAAATCCATATTGATGTCGCTGCAGAGAGAACGTTCTTATAGAAGATGCGCGTAACATTTTTGCGGAAGCCTCCGTTCCACGGTTGTTACGGAAAGCCTCCCCTAGCTAGACAATGCCGTTATACCTATTATCTTACCAAATAGCATAATAGCAGGTAATTTACCCAATAGAAAGACAGCTTTTCTTATGGCGGTCATCGTGACGGAAACAGCGGAATTGGGACACGCGGCAATCTGTGGGCGTCTGATCGCATGGTTTGGGCTACTATAGGTTACGACACAAACCTGTTCGAAGGAGTACCTATGTCAACCTACCACCCGAAGGGGGTCTGCTCGAGGGCAATACACGTCGAGCTCGACGGCGAAATCGTCAAGCATGTCGATTTCGAAGGAGGGTGCGACGGCAACCTGAAAGCGATTTCCCTGCTGGTCAAAGGGAAGTCGGTCGACGAGACCGCCGCCTTGCTGGAGGGCCTCACCTGCGGGCCACGTAGCACCTCGTGCTCAGACCAGCTTGTCCAGGCCCTTCGCCAGGCCCAGTCGGAGGCCTGATCAATACCAGTTTCCGCCTAACATGAAGTTGAGGGATTTCAGGGACGCACCGACGTGCTCCTGTATCCATGCCTTGCAGAATTTGAGAACCTCTGCGGCTGTTGCTGCGTCGATCTGCGAACGGGAGACCTCGTCAAAGGTCGAGAACATCAAGAAGCCCATCCACTGGACAAGCGCTGCGGGAAGAAGGATGCGCTGCGAGCTTGCCGAACAGGCATCGCAGAGCACGCCACCCTCGCCATGCGAGATGCCTATATAGCCCTCCTGCCCCTCTAAAGAGACGCCGCTGCCGCATATCGCGCATTCCTGTAAGCTCGGACGGAAGCCCGACAGAGCGAGTGCCTTCAGGAGCTGCGCCGCCGTTATGGCAGGTATCTTGGGTACCTCTGCTGCGCAGAGGCAGCTGAGCGCCGTGTCCGTCATGGCAAATAGCTTCGGGTTCGCAAGCCCCATCTGAGCCACCTTGTCAAGGAGCTCGGCCATGGGAGCCGCCCCCGCCGCGTATTCGACCTCACGGCGCAGGCCTTCGTTACCTCTTATGAGACGTGCCTCCTTTATGATGTCGAGGCTCTTCCCCTTGCTGCAAAGCACCTCGGCTACCGAATAGAGCTCGAGGCGGGCGGCGAAGCTGCTCGTCGGCTTCCGGGCCCCCTTTGCCACCGCACGCAGCTGTGACCCGTCTTCAGACAGGAGGGTGAGGATCAGGTCGCTTTCACCCAGCTTCGTCTTCCGAAGCACGATAACCCGGGCGCTGTAAGTCGGCGAGGCCATCTACCGCTCAGGTGATCGATGCAAGCTGGTTCGAATCTGTCCAGGTCAAAGTAAACACTTTTTGTTTCGGGCTTCCCCGGACGATTTCCCCGTCGAGGATCGTGACGGCGACGACGGTGACGGTCGCCTGCGTCGTGTTGTTGCCCATATAAGAGACGCCGTCGACCGAGGCCACCTCATAGGTCGTCCCCCCGACCGATATGGTGCCCGCATTGTTGAAATATGAGCTCGTCAGCGCGACCAGTTCCTTGGCGCGTGACTTCGCAACCTGGATGGTCACGATCGAGCCCGAGGCCAGCTTCGTACCGGGCGCGGGATCGCTCGTGATAACGGAGTTTTCCGCGGCTTCAGAGTATGCCGTCGTGATGACCACCTGGTATCCCTCTTGGTTCAGCAGCTCGACGGCCTGAACCTGGTCCTTGCCGACCACATCGGGGACGGTATAGGGCACCGCGACCTTGATGGTGACCGGCGTCGATGCCTTCGCCTTCGTTCCGGCCCCCGGTTCGATCGAGAGCACAAGGCCCTCGGGTTGGTTGGATTTGACCTGGGCATACTCGACCTTCTCAAAGCCTTCCTGCGCTATTGCCTTCTTCGCCTCCTCCTGTGTCTTCCCCACCACATCAGGCACGACGCGTGGAGTTGCGACGTGGAGCACGATCTCGCTCTTCTCGGCAAGCCTCCTGCCGGCGCCCGGATCCATGAGCAAGACGAGGTCTTCGGTATCGTCGGACTTCACCTTGAGGGACTTCACGACGAAGCCCTTCGCCTCGAGGGTCTGCGTGGCCTGGGTCTTGCTCTGCCCGACCACATTGGGGATGGCATGCCCGCCCCAAAGTTCCAGGTAATAGGTAATGCCGCCCGCAAGTGCGGCGACAACGAGGACGCTGATGACAATGACCAGCGGCGTTTTGTTACGTTTCTTCTTCTCGCGGCCTTTCTTCTGCTTTTTGCCGTCGGGAGCCTTGAACTCCTTTTGCTGGGACGGCGCCGCCCCTTCGATCCGCGGCATCTCCATGGTCGACCCTTTTGCCCACTTTAGGGCGGGGGCTTGATAGGAGCCGTCGGCAAGGATTTCGTCGATGCCGCCAAACCTATCGTCATCGCTGATGGAATGAGGGGGGAAGCTGATCGTCTCCTGCGTGCTTCTATCGGGGAGGATCGCCGTCTCGCCTGGGACGCGTCCCGGCAGGACGACTGTGGCACCTGCCCCATCCGAAGCCGCCTGCGCCTTACGTTCCCCCCTACCCGGTGCGGGCGCCTCATCGGCATCAAGGAGGCTGAAGTCGAACTCGTCATCCTCGGCCAGGTTGATTACAGGGAGGTCGATAGGGGCGGTCTCAGGGAAGTCCTCGCTGCCTGCCGAATCCCCGTCAAAGCCGTCTTCGGCGCCTGCCCCGGCCTCTTCCGTCGCCTGATCGTCATACAGGGAGGATTCGGCTTCCCTGTCCAGGGAGGCCGCTTGGAGCGGGCTGCCGCATTCGTTGCAGAATTTGGCGGTGTCGTTGTTTTCGAAATTGCAGTTCGGACAGATCATGCTGCGGCTCCCTCAAGGCTCATAGGTCTGGCACGTATTCTATACGAAACGACCTTTCTTGCCTATGAGGAAGCGTCACGTTCCTTCCCCATAGCCGAAACGCCTGATCTGGTTCAGGTCTTTCCGCCAGTTCTTGCGTACCTTGACCTTGAGTTCGAGGTACACACGGCAGCCGAGCAGCTGCTCGAGGTCTTCACGGGCCTCCGTGCCGATATGCTTGATAGCCCGTCCGCCCTTCCCGATGATCATGCCCTTTTGGCTTTCACGTTCGACGAATATGGTCGCAAAGACCCGGTAGAGGTCCTTCTTGCGGTCGTATTCGAACTCGTCGGTCGTCACCCCGATCGCATGCGGCACCTCGTCGCGGAAGCTGCGCAGTATCTTCTCGCGGATGAATTCCGCCACGACCACTTCGAGGGGCTGGTCGGTCTCCATATCGGCCGGGAACCACAAAGGGCCAGGTCCCAAGAGCCCGACGACGGCATCGGTGAATCGGTCGAGCCCGGTGCCGTCCAAGGCGGAAAGGGATACGACCGCATCCCAGCTGCCGAGGGCACACGCGGCGGCTTCCTGTTCGGCAAGCTTCTCCGGAGAGACCAGGTCTGCCTTGTTGAGCACGAGCACCTTCCGGGCCCTGGCGTCGTCGAGGTGCCCGGCGACCCAGGCATCCCCCGTCCCGACCGGCTGCGAGGCGTCTATCAGGAACGCGACCACATCGACGCCTTCGAGGCCCTTGAGCGCTGAGGTGTTGAGCTCTTCACCGAGCGCGTCATGCGGCTTGTGTATGCCGGGCGTGTCCACAAGGACCAGCTGGTAGCTAGCACATGTGATAACTGCCCGGAACCGGTGCCGCGTCGTTTGGGCGGTGTCGGACGTGATCGCTATTTTTTTGCCCACCAGGGCGTTCAGGAGCGTCGATTTGCCTGCGTTAGGCCGTCCGACCAGGCTGACAAAGCCTGACTTGAACTCGTCGACACTTCCCTCCTCTATTTCCCCCATGTACTGCCTTTCAAAATCGTTGGCCGAAAGCGCGATGCCCAGGCCGGGCTGCGGCCCAGGCTCAAAAGACAAGCCCCACGGCCTCAAGGATTGCTCCGCCGAATATGACAACCCCCGCTATGAGGGACGCGCAGGTGCAAACGAGCACCGCCGCAGCCGCAGAGTCTTTTGCTATCCGGGCAAGGTTGGAATATCCGGGGGACACAAGGTCGACAATGGCCTCGATTGCGGTGTTGAGGCACTCGGCCGCCAAAACCAACGCGATACAGACGACGACCACCAGCCACTGCCAGGGTTCGATGGCGAAGGCGAAGCCGAGGATGACCGCAACCAGGGCGAAGGCGAGCTGGATCTTCAGATTGCGTTGCGAGCGCCACGTGGCCGCGAGGCCTGCCCCCGCACATCGGAACGCCTGGACAAGCGAGAACGGCTGCTTTGAGCGCTTATCCTCTTCGTTGCGGACGAATCCGTCGCGTTTCGGGTCCAAACCCCCCCCTTTACGGCTCTGCCCCGATGACGGGCATCCCTCATGTTCTCGTATGTGAACTTTAGCACGACAAGACCCGAGACCTTGAAGAATCCTCAAGTTCGGCTTTCTTTTCGAGGTGCACGATGCCGAAGGGGTGTTCACCTATCACTTCGCTGCGACCAGGCATTGAGTATCGAGGCCTCGAGCTCTTCCATTACCCGGGCATCCTCGTCGTTCATATGGTCGAAGCCGCAAAGATGGAGAAGGCCGTGAACCACGAGCAGGCTGATCTCCTCTTCGAAGGTCGTCTCGTATTCTTTGGTCTGGCGCTCGGCGACATCGACGGCAATGACCACGTCGCCCAGCTCATAGGGGCCTTTGTCTGCCCCGCCGAACTGCTCGCCTGCTCCATCGCATTCGAAGGCAAGGACGTCTGTGGGGCCTGACATGTTGCGGTAGCGCTCGTTAAGGTCTGCGATCTTCTCGTCCGTCACAAAGCTGATCGAGACCGCGCAGTTCTCCGGCTTGCCCTCGTTGCTGAGCACGAAATGCACGAGGTCTGTCAAGGGAAGGCCCGCGAGGTCACCCTCGCGGTATTCGTAGTTGATCTGGATTTCCATAGGCTACTCCCTTTCGGCCTGGTCATATGCAGAGACGATTGCCGCCACGAGCGAATGCCTTACAACGTCTTTCCCGGTAAAATCGCAGAACCCGATGCCCTTCAGGCCTTCAAGGATATTCCGCACCTGCTTGAGGCCGGAGATGCCACGCGGCAGGTCGAGCTGGGTCACATCACCCGTGATTATCATCTTCGACCCAAAGCCCAGGCGGGTCAGGAACATCTTCATCTGTTCCGGGGTCGTGTTCTGCGCCTCGTCAAGGATGATGAAGCTGTCGTTCAAGGTGCGGCCGCGCATAAATGCCAAGGGGGCGATCTCGATGATCCCGCTCTCCATCATCTGGTTTGCCCGCTCCATGTCGGTCATGTCGTAAAGCGCGTCGTACAGCGGCCTGATATACGGGTCCACCTTCTCCATCAGGGTGCCCGGCAGGTAGCCCAGGCTCTCGCCTGCTTCCACAATGGGGCGCGTCAAGATGATGCGGCCAATCTCCTTGCGCTTCAAGGCGGCTACTGCCATGGCCATGGCAAGGTAGGTCTTGCCGGTGCCCGCCGGCCCAATGCCAAACGTGATGGTGTTTTCGCGGATGGTGTCGACGTAGCGTTTTTGACCTGCAGTTTTTGGCCTAACCGCTCGCCCACGGTAGGTAAGGAGGATGTCCTCGCGCAAAACCTGTGGGCTGAACTCGGCCGTCCTTAAAAGCTCTATGGCGTGGCTGGCGTAATCGACCGAGGGGATGCTGCCCCCTTCGACCATCTTGATCATGTCGGAGAACAGCGCTGTGAGCGACTGGACCTCGATCGGGTCGCCCGATATGTCTATCGTGTCCCCGCGCACTGTCATACGTGCGCTGAAGGCATCCTCGATCAGATGGAGTATCTCGTCGGACTGTCCGACTATGAGTGCCATGTTGACACTTTCGGGAACGGTGAGGGTAATCTGTGTTTCGTCGGTCATGGGCTTGTATTCTATCCTAACTCCCTGCATATGCCGTTTTCAAGTTTCATTGATAGTAGTTCACCTGGTACGGCTTTGTCGGATACGGTAACCTGATAGTAACTTTCAGAAGTGCCGGTCGAATCCGTTTCCACCAGCACCAATTCTTCATTCCCGCACCTCTTGAGGAAGTCCTGCCTCCGCAACTCATCGGCAAGCCCTTGCAGTTCCCGGGTGCGTCGAAGCTTGGTCTCATCGGGGACATGGTCCTTGCGACGGGCTGCGGGGGTCCCTTCCCGCCGCGAGTAGGGGAACACGTGCATCTTCGAGAATGCGCAGGATTTTGCCAGCGCAAGGGTCTCGCCGAACTGCTTCTCGGTCTCGCCTGGAAACCCTACGATCACATCGGTCGTCAAGGCCAGGCACGGCATGTTCTCATAAAGACGCTCGACGAGCCTTTGGTAGAAGCCGACCGAATACGTCCTTGCCATCTGGTTCAAAACGCTGTCTGAGCCCGATTGCAAGGGCAGGTGCAAGTGGCGGCAGACCCGCCCTTCGGACGAAGCCATGAGCCCTATCAGCCGGTTGTCGACATTGCCCGGTTCGACGCTAGAAATCCTGAAACGTGCCTGCGGGGCCGCTTCAAGGAGCTTCTCAAGCAGGTCGGCAAGGCCGCCTTGGGCCGAAGAATAAGTTCCGAGGTTGATGCCGGTGAGCACCATCTCCCTCACGCCTGCCTCCCCATACCTGCGCACTTCGTCGACGACCTCGTCGAAAGGGCGGCTCCAGGATGCGCCGCGCGCCACATGGACGATGCAGAAGGTGCAGGCGTTGTCGCAGCCGTCCTGGACCTTGATGCCGACACGTGTCGGGAAGCCCGAGCCGTGCCGCAGCTGGGGGCGAGCGAGGAGGCCTGTCCCATCCCCGGCCTGGCCTCCCCGCCCCTGCACTTTGGCCTCGTTATGCGCTTTTTCCACGATGCTGTCGACCACGAGGCTTTTGTCGGGGACGGCCATGACACGGTTTCCGAGCGACTCCAATGACGCCCCGTCGATCACGGCGGCGCAGCCCGTGACGACGACTGTGGCACGTCCGTGCTCGCGCAGGGCGCGTCGCACGGCCTTCCTGGTCTTCTTTTCCGCCTCCTGCGTGACTGTGCAGGTGTTTATAACGACGAAGTCCGCATCGCCGGAAGGCGAGAGCTCGAAACCCTCGTCGACGCATCGGGCGGCAAGACCGTCCGTCTCCACCCGGTTCACCTTGCAGCCTAGATTCACGAAGGAGACCTTCACCCGAGGGCTCCCCATTCGTAGAGGCATAACGCCGAGGCCACGACGCCAGCTGTCTCGGTGCGCAGGATCGAGGGTCCGAGGCTGAGGGCGGCGGAGTTCTCGTTTGCGGCAAGCATGGAGTCCACCTCGGCCGCGGTGAGCCCGCCCTCCGGCCCGACGACGATCACGAACTCTCCCCAGCCGCCTACCTCG
>JAVBQH010000117.1:0-6666 GCA_031549175.1 Raoultibacter sp. | reverse complement strand
ATGGCGTCTTCGCCGCTGGTGCATTTGTCTATCTGCATGTTTGCCGACTTCATCAAGGCTTCGGCAACACGGAGGTTGGTAAAGATGTCGTCGACGATCAGGACGCGGGCAGAAGGCGCCTCAAAATCTATGAGGGCTTCCTTGTTTTGATACTGGTAGGGGCTTCCGTCATCGCTGAGCACCAATGAGAGCGAGACCGAATGCACCGGCGTCGGCAATGCCTGCACGCCCTGGAGCGCGACGGTGTTGTTTTCGGAAACGACAAGGAATGACGTCTCTTTCCCCTGCTCATCGATAATTGAGCGCAGACCCTCTATCATCGAATATGAGGTGATGATGTGCGAGAACTCCCGCTCATCCAAAGCCGCCCGGTACCCTTCCATGGAAGATACAACCAGGCAGGGTACTTTCAGGCTGTCGCTCGCTTCCTTGATCAGGTATGATTCTTCCAGATCATCAGTATAGACGAGCAAGCTCTTGCTTTCGATGTTGTCGACGGAGGCGATCTTTCGCGAGCTGGTTACTTGTTGGGGCAAGGTCAAGGTGAAGGTGCTGCCTTTGCCGCATTCGCTTTCCACCGCAATGGCGCCCCCCATGGTCACGGCCAGGCTTTGGGAGATAGCCAGGCCGAGCCCCGTGCCCTCGACATTGATGTTGTTTGCAGAATTGACCTGCGCGAAATCGTCAAAAAGCCGCTTCTGGTCTTCCTCGGAGATGCCGACGCCCGTGTCTTCGACCGATGCCTGCAACAATATGGCGTCGGCGGCAATGAGTTCTCCTTTTAAGGAGAACCGTACGGTGCCTTCCTCGGTGTATTTCAAGGCGTTGCTGAGCAGGTTGGTGAGGATCTGCCGAATGCGCACGACATCGCCGAAAAGCTCGTAGGGGAGGTCGGCGTCGATAAAGGTGATGAACCGGAGCGGCCGTGACAGCGTTTTCATGCGCGATACGTTCACCACATCGTTCACAAGCGACGCGAGCTGGTATTCAACAGGGACAATCTCCATTTTTCCAGACTCGATCTTTGAGAAGTCGAGGATGTCGTTGATGATGGACAAGAGGTTTGCCCCGGCCTGTTTGATGCTTACGGCATACTCGATGCAGTTCGCCGGCAGGTTTTCTTGAAGCAGCAGCTCGCTCATGCCGACAATGGCATTCATCGGGGTGCGGATCTCGTGGCTTGTTTTGGCAAGGAAGAGGCTTTTGGCGGCATTGGCTGACTCTGCCTGGGCCTGCGCCTGGCGGATCTCTGTCTGGTCGTGATAAAGGATGATGATGCCATCGACCTCGCCGGCGTCGTCGAAAAGGGGGGAGGCGCTGATTTTATAGATGCGCGCCTCGCCTGACTGCACGAAGTCGAACTCCTGCTCGATGGCGAGCGATTTGCCGTCAAGCACGCTTTCAAGCATCGCGTTCGTGTTCTCGGCGCTTTCCTCGTTTTGATACGGCCTCAGGATCTCAGTGAGCAGCCGGCCGTTGATCAGCCCGAAATTCGCCGTACCGGTAAGGCGGAGGAAGACCTCCGTGCAATAAGCAACGCGGCCGAGCCTGTCAAGCAAGAAGATGACATCAGGGCTTCCCTGCAGCATGAGGTTGAGGTACTTTTCCTCGCGGGAGCGCTCTGCCATGATTACCGAGCTGAGGTTCGATTTCGTCTTCGAATCAGCATTCATGCGCTTCATCAGGTTTTCAAGCGATTTGATTTTCCGGTCTGCACGCTTCAGCTGACGCTCAAGTTGGGAGATCGTCTTTTCTTCCTCAGGTTTGGCTGTGTCTGTTTCAGAGCTCAAGGCACCCACTCCTTTTGCTTAGAATCTGCTTCAGCGCCTTAAGAGGCGCAGGCAGGAGTAGAATCGTTATGGATTTTTGTATAGGTGGCTGCTTTGGTCTCTGCCACACCGGCATCATCCAGCCTGAACGTGCTTGTATACACGGTTTTTCGCATAACCCCGTCCCATCCCTTCATTTTTTGAGCGGGCGGACCGTTGGTATTTTGCCAACTTGCCCTAACGTAGGGTTGCCCCCGTCAACAAGTGAGCTGTGCTTAATACCTTGAGCCATCCCATCCGCCGCCATGGGGGTATTTTAGCACTTATATCCCCCTGGTAGGACGGCAGAGCATAAGATTCGTAGGCAAGTTGACGGGTTATTTCTTCGCAGCCGGCAAGGTTTGTCGAATGGGCAAGCATCAATGCCTCCTGATTGCTTTACAATGAGGCAAGGCAGGTTATAGGGAGGGCATTATGAGATTACTCACTCGTTCTGATTTTGACGGTCTTGCATGCGGGGCGCTATTACTTGAACTGGGCTTGGTTGATGAATTCAAATTCGTTCATCCGAAAGACATCCAAGACGGCCTGGTAGAGGTCGACAAAAACGACATTCTTGCAAACATCCCCTATGTTGAAGGCTGCGGTCTGTGGTTCGACCATCATTCGAGCGAAAGCGAGCGGTTGGGTTCGGGCATAGTCTTCGAAGGCGAAAGCCGGATCGAGGACAGCGCCGCCCGTGTCATCTATGAGTACTATGGCGGCAAAAAGCGGCTGCCCCATTTCGAAGAGATGGTCAAAAACGTCGACAAGGTCGATGCCGCAAAATTGACGCGTGAGGAAATCCTCGATCCGACCGGCTGGGTGCTGCTTGGCTTCATCATGGATCCCCGCACGGGCCTCGGGCGCTTCCGTGAATTCCGCATCAGCAACTACCAACTGATGGAAGTGCTGATGGATGCATGTCGCACGCAAAACATCGACGAGATATTGGCCAACCCTGATGTTGAGGAGCGCGTCGAGCTTTACTTCGACCAAGACGCCAAGTTCAAAGAGATGATAGTCGCGCACACAACCACGTTCGGCAACGCCATCGTCACCGACCTGCGCGGGGTCGAGACGATCTACACCGGCAACCGCTTCCTCATCTACAGCCTCTATCCTGAACAGAATATATCCTTGTGGCTGGTTGATGGCCGCAACAAGATGAACTGCCCGATTGCCGTCGGGCACAGTGTGCTCAACCGCACCTCGAACACCGATGTCGGGGCGTTGATGCTGAAATATGGCGGCGGCGGACACCATCAGGTAGGAACATGCCAGGTAGACTATGCCGATGCCGATCGCGTGTTGAAGGAAATGCTCGAAAAGATCAACGCCGACGGGTAGGGCAAAAGTGGGACAAAAGGGTCTGTCCCTTTTGTCCCAGGCCTAGTTGAGGGAAACACCCTTCGTTTCTTTGCCGAAGATGCCTATTACGAGGGCTATTACCACGAAGACCACCGTTAGGAAAATGAAGACGAAGGAAAAGCCGTTCTCAGCACCGAACATCGAATAAAGCACGGGGACGATCATAGGGGCGATGAAGGCGCCGATGCGGCCGAACGATGCCGCCCAGCCGGTGCCGATCCCGCGGATCTCGGTGGGGTAGAGCTCGGGCGTGTAAGAATACACGCAGCCCCAGGCACCGAGGGCGAAGAAATACAGAAGGCATCCGGCCGCGAGCACCTGCGAAGTGTCGCCCGCATGACCGAAGAACCAGGCAGCAGCAGCCGTCCCCAGAAGAAAGACCGTCAACACGGGCTTCCGGCCGACTTTTTCGATAAGGATGGCAGCCACGAAGTAGCCGGGAAGCTGGGCTAGGCACATGATCAAGGTAAACTCGAAGCTTTTCACAAGGTCGTATCCTTGCGCTACGAGGAGCGACGGGGTCCAGAGAACGAAGCCGTAATAGCCGAGGTTTATACCGAACCATAAAAGCCAGATCACCAAGGTCGATCGCAGATGCCTCTTGGACCAGAGGCTCTTGAACGACTGCAGGAAGGAGCTGCGGGACGGCGCTTCCTCTGGCGTCGAATCCTGTGGATTTGGTTTTTGCGGCTCGGCGACCCCCGCCTCCTGCTCCATCGTGCGGACGAGCGCTTCTGCCTGAGTGTGCTTCCCCTTGAGCTCCAGATAACGTGGCGATTCCGGCACCGCAAATCTCAAGATGGCGGCAAACAGTGCTGGAACAGCGCCGATAAGAAAAGCAGCCCGCCATCCAAGGACGGGGATGGCAAGATAGGCGACCAAGGCCGCGGCGATCCAACCCCATGCCCAGAAGCTTTCCAGAATCACCACGTTACGTCCGCGCGACTTCAGGGGAGAGAACTCGCTCACCAGGGTGGAGGCTACGGGAAGCTCGCCCCCGAGACCCAGGCCGGTAAGGAAACGGCAAGCCAGAAGCATCTCATAGCCTTGCGCAAAGCCGCAAAGCGCACTTCCCAGGCTGAAGATGAGGAGGGTTGCTACGATCACCGTCCGCCGTCCCCACCGGTCGGCCGCAACGCCCGAGACCGCTGCCCCGATGATCATCCCCAACACGCCGGAGCTTCCGAGGAAGCTCAGCTGCAGGGCGGAAAGCTGCCAATCAAGGCCGATGGAGGCGATGACGCCGCTCACCATGCCCTGATCCATGGCATCGAAAAGCCACCCGATGCCGGTGAAAAGCAGGACTTTGCGCATCAAGGGCGTCATCGGCAAGGAATCAAGGCGCTGCGAAATATTCATACGGTCCGTTCTTATGGTTAAAGGATTGATGAACACCTTACTATACTAGAATAAAGTGGCATCTTGAAGCCGTTTCTCATCAGGCTTGCCCACAGGGCAGGCAGGTAGCCTCCCTCAAAATAGACATAGCATTAAAAACAGGAATTAGTTACTATGGGGAAAGCACGTAAACCAAAGGTCTGGTAGAGGGGAGACGCCAACCTTGACGCCCTGTCCTGGGGAGGGCGGGCAACGTCAACACGGCTCACATGTTTATGAAGCAAGAAAACCAAAGCCATATTCAAGAAGCAATCTGGACGCCCTTGTTCATGCTTATCGTGGTGCTCAACCTGAGCGTCAACACGGCCGGCCAGAGCATCGGATCGGGCACGCCGCTTTATATCCAGTCAATCGGAGGCAGCTCTTCGTACGGCGGCCTTTTGCTGGCGGTGTATATCGTCTCGGCCATCATCATGCGTTTCTTTGCCGGGAAGATCGCCGACACCCGCTCGAGGAAGCTGGTGTTGCTGATCGGCGGCGCAAGCATCATGGTGGGCTCTCTGCTGCCAGCGATCATCATGGTGCCCGAAGCGCAGTTCCCCGGCAGGATATTGCAAGGGATCGGCTTCGCAAGCGCACATACCGCCATCAATGCCTGTGCGGCAGACATCCTGCCCAAGAAACGACTCGGCGAAGGGCTTGGCTACTTCGGCCTGGGGCAGGCAGTCTCGATGGCAGTCGGTCCCGCGCTGGCGGTGTGGCTGGTCAGCTTGGACTACCAAGAAGCCCTCGCTGTCGGCATCGGCCTGATCGGCCTCATCATTGTCGTCCTTGCCATCTTTTCGACCTATGAGAAGCACCCTGAAAAGCTGCCGGCCTCTTCGGGCTACCGGAGGACCTGGGAGGAGCGTCAGGAAAAGAAGGAAACGGTGGCCGAGGCAGAGGTAGAGGTCGAGAAAAAGGAGCAGGCGAAAGGGCAGGATCGGTCGTTTTTCGGGCGCCTGTTCGAGCTGGCTGCGATCTATGGTGCATTGCCCCTTGTTTTCGTCATGCTTTCAACCACCATCTTCGTTTCCTATACTTCGGTGTATGCGAAGACCATGGGCTACACGAACCCGAGCCTCTTCTTCCTTGCGGCGGCTATTGTGGCGATCATCATCAGGATGACCTCGTCGCGCTTCATGGACAAGATCGCCCCCGGAAAGCTGTTCCTCGTTCCGGTAATCGCGGGCATCGCCACCAACATCTGCCTTATGACGGTACACAATGAAATCGCATATGCCTTCTTCGGCATCGGGTATGGCATCTGCATCGGAATCGCAATCCCGCTGTTGAATTCCGTTGCCGTGAAGGCTTCGCCCCCGCAGCGCTATGGTGCGGCAAACGGCCTGTTCTACCTGTTCTATGATGTGGGCTTCGGCTTGGCGGCGGTCGGCTGGGGCGTAGTGCTCGACTATGCCGATTTCAACGTGGTCTTCATCGGCGGTATCTGCTGTCAAATTATCGCCTATCTGATTTCGATCGTGCTGTTCCCGAAGGCGAAAAAACGCCAGCTCGAACTTGACGCCGTCAAATAATAGAGACACCCGAGAAAAAGGGACAGTCCCCTTTTCTCGGGCAGAACGCTTTGAACCGAGAAAAGGGGACTGTCCCTTTTTCTCGGTCTGGTTGAACATGGCATAGAGCCTGATAGGAGGAGGTATTTTGGTTGAGGGAGCCACAAAGCGTGAAGCCCTGTGGACGACCAACTTCATCTTCCTGACAGTCATCCAGACCGTCGACCTGTTTACCTACAACATGGTGACGCCCGTCATTGCGCGCTATGCGGTTGAGCATGAGGCGACTCTCATGCTCGCCGGCGTTATTGCGAGCGCCTTTGCGCTGGCGGCACTTATTGCTCGCCCTATCAGCGGATTTCTTGCAGATCGCCTTGGCCGCAAGCCTATTATCCTGGCCGCGATCGCGGTCGACAGCCTCGCCTTGCTCGGATACGCCTTCACCACCGACTTCACCGTGCTGATCGTCCTGCGAATCATCCACGGGTTCACCTATGCGCTGTTTGGCACGGCGATTGCCGCGGTTGTGGCTAACACCATCCCCGAATCACGAAGAAGCGAAGGTATGAGCTGGTTCAGCATGAGCTATGTGT
>JAVBQH010000003.1:0-6900 GCA_031549175.1 Raoultibacter sp. | reverse complement strand
AAGCGCGGCATCAAGCACGAGACCTTGAACGCGAAGAACCATGAGCGCGAGGCGCATATCATCGCGCAGGCAGGCAGGGTAGGGGCGGTGACGATAGCCACCAACATGGCAGGCCGCGGCACCGA
Organism: Raoultibacter sp.; assembly: GCA_031549175.1. Classification (GTDB taxonomy): domain Bacteria; phylum Actinomycetota; class Coriobacteriia; order Coriobacteriales; family Eggerthellaceae; genus WRIS01. The sequence continues at coordinate 6,775 of JAVBQH010000003.1, read as the reverse complement.
CATCCTGCTCGGCGGCAATCCCGAGGTCATGATGGAGGACTACCTCGTGGCCGAAGGCATCGAGGTCGGCGAGGCCGACGAAGGCCAGATATCCGCCGCCCTCAAGCAGGCGAAAAGCATCACCGATGCAGAGCATGAGCAGGTGCTCGCGGCGGGCGGCCTTGCCGTCATCGGCACCGAGCGCCACGAGAGCCGCCGTATCGACAACCAGCTCCGCGGACGCTCCGGCCGTCAGGGCGACCCCGGCATCACCCAATTCTACCTGTCCCTCGAAGACGACCTCATGAGGCTTTTCGGTGGCAACCGCATGGAGTCGATCGGTCGCCTGATGGCGCGTACCGACCTCGAGGAAGACGTGCCCATCCAGGCAGCGATGGTGTCGAAGGCCATAGAGGGCGCCCAACGCCAGGTCGAAAGCATGCACTTCTCCGCCCGAAAGAACGTCCTCGAGTATGACGACGTCATGAACCTGCAGCGCGGCGCCATCTACGAGGAGCGCAACGCCATCCTCGACGGCAAAGACCTTACCGAGAGGATCCCCGAGATCATCAGGGAATCGGCCGAAGAACTTGTGGGCGAGAACTGCCCCGAGAAGGTGCCGAGCGACGACTGGGACTTCGAAGAGGTGGACCGTTGGGTGGCCGACATGAGCGGGAGGAGCAGCTTCTCAGCCGAAGAGGTCGACCATGACGAGGTGCCTGACAACATCACGCAGGCGATATGCGACTTCCTCGAAGACGTCTATAGCGAAAAGACGGAGATGCTAGGCGAAGAGGCCATAAAGACGCTGCAGGCCCAGGTCATGCTCAGGATCATCGACACCCGTTGGATGGCCCACCTTCAAGAGATGGACTACTTGAAAGCCGGCATCGGCCTGCGCGCCTTCGGGCAGCGTGACCCGTTGGTGGAGTATAAGAACGAGGCCTACCAGGCTTTCCAGATACTGACAAGCTCGATGTACGAAGACTTCCTGCGGACGCTGCTCCGCTTGCAGATCGCGATCCAAGAGGCTCCCGAAGAGCAGAGCCCGCTTGACGGCAAGGTGAGCTACTCCTCGCCTGAGGAGGCCTTGACCAGTTCGGCGGCCTCAGACGCCCGCTCCAACCTTGCCGCCCAAGCCCAGCAGGCGGCACCGCCGCCGCAGCCGGCCGCCGCCGCGCCGCAGACCTACGAGAAGGACAAGGACGACCCCTATGCAAATGTGGGGCGCAACGATCCCTGCCCCTGCGGTTCAGGCAAGAAGTACAAGAAATGCCATGGGGCGAATTGATTCCGCCGAGTTGCAGTCGGTGGGACCAAGCCGATGCTCTGCGCCGCCGCGGTGCGCCGTCTTGCCGCTTTGAGCCCTCGTCGTGCGTGCAGAGTGCGCTTTCGACCTTTCGCGCCTATCTGGCGCACAGCGCGCCCCTCGCTGACATGCCGGGCGAGCGCCGAACTTTTTCGATGCCGTGACACTAACTGAGGTAGACTAAGGAATGATGAGCGAACAAGAGATACAGGATATCAAGCAGCTTGAGGAGCGTGTGGCCGAGGCCCGGACCTACCTCCATATCGATAGCCTATCAGACGAGCTGGAAAAACTTGACGAAGAGGTTGCCCGTCCCGGTTTTTGGGATGATGCCTCGCAGGCGCAGGAGACCTCGAAGCGTGCAAGCAACATCCGCGGCACCATCGAGGAGTACGAGGAAGCCTCGGCACTCCTTGAAGACGCGCAGGCCGCCATCGAGCTGGCCAAGGAAGACCCCGACTTCGAAAGCGAGGCGGCAGCAACCTGCGTGAGGCTCCAACAGCTCCTTGACGGGCTGGAGGTCGCCTCGTGGTTCTCCGGCCGCTTTGATGCGGGGGACGCCATCCTTACCGTGAACCCGGGAAGCGGCGGCCTTGAGGCCCAGGACTGGACCGAGATGCTCTACCGCATGTATACCCGCTACGCTGAAAAGAAGGGCTGGAAGGTGCGTGTGCTCGACCTGGTGCCGGGCGAAGGCATCGGCCTCGACAAGGCGATGGTCCAGATCGAGGGGCGCAACGCCTACGGCATGCTGCGAAGCGAATCCGGCGTGCACCGCCTTGTCCGCATATCGCCGACAGACGACAAGAAGCGCCGCCACACGACCTTCGCCGGCGTCGAGGTTTCGCCGGTCGTTCCCGACGACATCGAAGTGGAGCTCAATCCCGCCGACGTGAGGGTCGACGTGTACCGCTCAAGCGGGCCGGGCGGGCAGAGCGTGAACACCACGGACTCGGCGGTCCGCCTGACGCATCAGCCGACCGGTATCGTCGTCACCTGCCAAAACGAAAAATCCCAACTGCAAAACAAGGAGGCCGCCTTCAAGGTGCTCAAATCAAAGCTCTACGAGCTGGAAGAACAGAAGCGCGAAGCGGAGCTTGCAGAGCTGCGGGGCGCGCGGATGGACAACTCCTTTGGCAGCCAAATTCGGAACTACGTGCTCTATCCCTACCAGATGGTCAAGGACCTCCGTAGTAATATTGAAACCGGAAACGTCGACGCAGTGCTCGACGGCGATATCGACGAGTTCGTCGTCGGCTATCACCGTTGGCGCGTCTCCCAGTAAGCATCGTGCAAAGGGGTCAGACCCTTGTGCACGTCTTTGGAAAGGAAGGTCATGGACCCGACCGAACTCGAACATGAGGCCCTGGAAATCCGCAAGGACATCCTGCGCATGATCGCGCAGGCAGGAAGCGGGCACCCGGGGGGTTCGCTTTCCGCAACCGATATCCTCACCACGCTTTACCTCGGCGGCGTGCTTGTCCATGATCCTGCCGCACCCTCTGCCAAGGACCGCGACTACTTCATATTGTCTAAAGGCCATGCGGCACCTGCCCTGTACGCGGTGCTCGCCCACGCCGGGTACCTCCCCCGTGAGGAGCTCATGACGCTTCGCCAGATGGGAAGCCGCTTGCAAGGGCACCCTGACGCGACGCTGCTTCCCGGGATCGAGGTTTCGACCGGGTCGCTCGGCCAGGGGTTGTCCATCGCCTGCGGGACGGCCTGCGGATTGCGGCTGAACCGCCAGAAGAACCGGGTCTTTACCCTCCTCGGCGATGGCGAGTGCGAGGAAGGCCAAGTGTGGGAGGCAGCGACTTTCGCCGCCCACCAGGGGCTCGGCAACCTGGTCGCCATAGTCGATGTGAACGGCCTGCAAATCGACGGCCCGTGCAACGAGGTCTGCGGGTCGGGCGACCTCGGTGCGAAGTTCAAGGCTTTCGGCTGGGACGTCTATCAGGTCGACGGACACCGCATAGACCTGATGGCAGGCCTTTTCAATCGTTTCGACGGCACAGGCGCCCGGCCACAGGCCATCCTTGCGAATACCGTCAAGGGCAAGGGGGTCAGCTTTATGGAGAACAAGGCCGGTTGGCATGGCAAGGCACCCGACGGGGAGCAGCTTGCCGCCGCGCTTGCCGAGCTTGACGGACAGGAGGTGCCCCGTGGTTAGATTCGCATCACCCGAACAGGCTGCCCAGAAGAAGGCCACGCGTGCCGCCTTCGGGCAGACGCTCGCCGAGCTCGCCCGCGAAGGCGTGCCCGTCGTCGCGGTCGACGCCGACCTTTCCAGCTCGACGACGACCCTGCAGTTCGCCGAGGCGGCATCAGAAAACAAAGAGCGCCTGTTCAATTGTGGAATCGCCGAACAGAATATGATCGGTGTGGCTGCGGGGCTGGCCCTTACCGGGCAGATCGCCTATACCGGGTCCTTTGCCGTGTTCGGAACCGGCCGTGTATACGAGCAGATACGCAATACGGTCGCCTATTCCAAGCTCAACGTGAAGATCGCGCCGACCCATGCGGGCGTCTCCGTCGGCCCTGATGGGGGGAGCCACCAGATGCTCGAGGACATAGCGCTTATGCGCGTGCTTCCCCATATGCGCGTGCTCGTCCCCGCTGATTATGCCGCCGCACGCTCTGCCATTCGCCTCGCGGCTCAGACGCCCGGGCCGTTTTATATCCGCATGGGCCGGGCGAACGTGCCTTGTGTCTACGCCGACGACGTCGACCTTGAAATTGGGAAGGCGGTCGTCTTGCGCGAGGGGTGCGATGCCACGGTCATTGCCTGCGGCGTCGAGATCGCCCAAGCGCTGAAGGCGGCGGACCTGCTTGAGGAGGAAGGCATATCAATCGAGGTCATCGATGCTTTTTCCATCAAGCCCCTTGATGAGGAGACGATCTTGGCATCGGCTCGCAAGACCGGATGCGTTGTTGTCGCGGAGGAGCATTCGGTTATCGGGGGCCTGGGGGGCGCCGTCTCGGAGCTCCTCTCGGAAAAGCACCCCACGCCCATGGGATTTGTCGGCGTCCAGGATGCTTTCGGCAAATCCGGCTCATTTGAAGAATTGATGGCGTTTTTCAAGCTTGACGCGCCTGCCATTGTTGAAGCTGTGAAAAAGACTTCCACAAGGGCAGGTATCTGCTAAAATACATGCCGTCTCAGTACATCGATATACGAACGGAGCATTCTGTGACAAACACGAACAACCGGGGGAGTACTGCGCGCGGAGGCGGCAGGCACTCATCCCCCCAGGGCAGGGCGCGTACCACGCGGGCCCGGCAGTCTTCCCAACAATTATCTGCATCGCTGCCTGTTTTGGAGGTAGCTGAAACGCCTCAGCAAATGGGGACTCCCGTTATCACCTTTGACCACGTCACGAAGGTCTATCCGGCACAACCGAACAAACCCGCCCTCAACAACATCTCGTTGCAGATATATGCGGGCGAGTTTGTGTTCCTGGTCGGGCATTCAGGATCCGGGAAGTCGACCTTCATCCGCATGCTTATCCGTGAGATCAAGCCTACCGACGGCCATATCTACATTGCCGACGAGGACCTTTCGGCCATGCGCAACTGGCGCGTGCCCTTCCTGCGCCGCAATATCGGATGCGTGTTCCAGGACTTCAAGCTGCTTCCGAACAAGACCGTCTTCGAAAACGTCGCGTTTGCCCTCGAGGTAATCGGGAAGAGCAAGCATGTCATCAAGACCCAGGTACCTGAGGTGCTTCGCCTGGTCGGCCTTCAAGACAAGCTGAACAAGCGCCCGGACCAGCTTTCCGGCGGCGAACAGCAGCGCGTCTCGATTGCGCGTGCCATCGTCAACCGTCCGCCGCTGCTCATCTGTGACGAGCCTACCGGCAACCTCGACCCGCAAACCTCGCGGGGCATCATGGACCTGCTCGAGCGCATCAACCGCACCGGTACGACGGTGCTCGTCGCAACCCATGACCGTGAGATGGTCGACAATATGCGCCGCCGCGTCATCGCGCTTGACCGCGGCCACCTGACCCGCGACCAAGACAGGGGGGTGTACGGCTTCGATGTCTAGTTTCGGTTATTTCCTCAAAGAATCCTTCAAAGGCTTTTCCAGAAACATCTCGACGACCCTCGGCTCCGTCATCACGATCTTTTTGTCGTTGCTGATCATCGGAGTTTTCTTGATCGGCGGGTATATTATCGAGAACATTGTCTCATCGATCGAGAACCAGGTATCCATAACCGCCTTCGTGAACGACGATGCGAAGGAAAGCGATATCCAGTCGGTCGAGAACTACATCGAGGGCCTCGACGGCGTGGCTTCGGTCAGCTTCACTACCAAGGACGAGGCGCTTGAGAAGTTCAAGAACTCCATGACCTCGAACCCCGATATCGTCGATCAGCTTGATGGGCAAAACCCCCTGCCGGCTTCGATCGACGTCGAGCTCTCGGATCCGCAGAAGGTCGAATCGGTCGCCTATCAGATTGCGAACAACTCAACCTACAAAAAGATCGCCGAGGATCCGAACAACCCGGCGGAGTCCTTGAAGTATGGGCAAAAGACCGTCGAGAAGCTTTTCTCGCTGACGAACTATGTGCGCTATGTCGGCATCGCGCTGATCGTGCTGCTGATCTTCATCGCGATGATCTTCATCAACAATACGATCCGCCTTGCCATCCTGGCACGCCGCAAAGAGATATCCATCATGCGCCTGGTCGGTGCGTCCAACGGCTTTATCCGCGGCCCGTTCTTGATGGAGGGCGCGATACATGCGATCATCGGCGCCGTCTTTGCGATCATCTCGTTGGAGCTGATTCGGAATTTCGCCCTGCCCCAGGTCTCACGTGCGCTTACCTGGCTGCCCATCAACCTCGACATGCAAAGCTACCTGCTTATCTATGCCGTCTTGCTTATTGCGGGTTTGGTGATAGGCCTGATCGGTTCCGCATTGGCAATGCGCCGTTACCTGAAGGTGTAACGGCTGCCTGATAGAAAGTGTTTTGACCGTGTCGTCAAACTTTCGAAAACGCCATGATTCGGGCACACGCAATGCAAAAGCCATCGTCGTGATGGTCGGCTGCATCTGTGTGTGCCTGGCTTTTGTGGCAGGGTTTCTTGTCCGGGGCGATGAGGCATTGCTGAAAAACCTCGGCTTCAATGCGCTTGTCATGAGCAAGAACGAGAACCCCGGCCAGACGGTGACGGGGAACACCTCCGATTCCATTTCCGCACGTGTCGCGGAGGTCGAGGGCATACTTGAGACCGAGAGCCTTGACCGGTACTCCCTCGACCAGACGACCTCCGAGACCCTTGCCGCATTCACGGATTCGACCGACGACCCCTACCTCCGGTATTTCGACCCATCGCGCTATGCCGCCTACATCGAGGACAGCACGGGCAAGCATTTCGGCGTCGGCGTCCTTTTTTCCGAATACAACGGCAAGGCCTATGCGGTCGAGGTCCTTCCCGGCTCGTCTGCAGAGGCTGCCGGTATCCACCAGGGCGATTTC
>JAVBQH010000093.1:0-23071 GCA_031549175.1 Raoultibacter sp. | reverse complement strand
CTTCCCCGGCGTCGTATAGAGGAGGCCTATAGTTTGAACCCAGAATGCCAGGTAGAAGATGACTCCCAGTATGCCTCCGACAATCAGATGGTCTTTGTTGAAAAAGGCCTTCACCTTTTTGAAGAACACGGCGCCCAAAATGATACCGGCCAAAGTGAAACGGAATCCCAAAAGATATGCCGGGGGCATGATATCGACGGCATCTTTCATCACCACGAATCCAAGACCCCAGATCAAAGCTGCTGCAACCGCAAGCAGTTTGAAGACTGAGGAAGCCCCGGAGCTTTGTTTTGTAAAGATCGACATGGCTTCACTATAGTGAGCCGCCCCTGATAAGGAAACCCCCCAAAGAGGGGATTCCCGGGATGGCCGAAAGACCCCACAATTCCTCTACGTTTGATTCAAAATCCAACGCTTTATGTGGGACAGAGAGCCCGGGGACGGAGGGATCTGCCCCTACTGCCCCAAGGCTGTCCCCTCTGTCCCAAGGGCTGCCCGCTGGTTAGCGGGCGCCGCCGCCTCCTCCGAAGCCGCCGCCTCCGCCACCGGAAAAGCCGCCGCCGAACCCGCCGCCGCTGCTGAAGTTGCCGCTGCCTGCAGAGCTTGCCGCCTGCGCGGTCGAGATCGTGTTCGAAACGGCCGTCTGGAACATGTCGACCGGTGATGGCACCACGCCTCCCGATGCGCCGTAGGAGGAGCTATACCAGAACCACCAGGGCACATACCCGACGCCCATAGACGTCTCGTCTCCCGCAAACAGCTCGGGAACCTTCAGCTGCAGGGCATCGATCACTTCCTTGGCAATGCCGAATATGAACGCATATATCATGAACTCCCCCCAGACCTTGACGTCGGTCGGCGGACGCTCGTCAAGCGCGGAGAAATCCTTGAGCCATTTCTTCAGAGCCCCGGATTTCGCAAAAAGGTTGTTTCCTTCCCTGCTTCGCCGCGGCATGTAGTTGGCTATGACGAAAAGGGCGATCGCCACAGGGATAATGAAGATCAGCGGGAAGAAGTTCGAGAGCACGAACCCTAAGATGATCGCCGCCACAAAAAGCACGATTGCCGCCGACACCATCTGCATTTGGACTTTCAACCCCTTGACCTCGAAGAAATCGCGTTTGTTCGTCTCAGCTTCAACGCGGCCTTGCCAAGAGGTCATCGCGGCGACGAAGGTCTCCGGGTTGTCCTTCCCGTACTTTTGAATCGAAGCGAACCAAAGCGAATCCGCCCCGCCTGCGATATCGTCGAACATGATATCCATCGCCTTGACGTCGATGGGGTTGGTCAAGGTGTCAGCGACCGCAGGGATGCGGGTCAGATAGTAATCGTCGGTCATCTTCGACCCGAAAACGCCCGGCTTCTCGTAGCTGCCCTTGTTGATCTGGATGGCTCCGATATGCGAGAGATGCATCATGGTGGCGGTGAAGTCGTTCGAGCTTTCCTTGTTCCAGCGCCAAAGCCGCGCCATGACGGCCGGGTGGTCGATGGGTGAAGGGACATCGCGCCAGTACTCATCCGTGAAGTCCGGATCGTATTCCTTGCCGTACTTCAAGAACATACGGATCGCCCAGGCAAGCGCGGCGATGGCGATGAGTGCCATAAGTGCAATGAAGCCGAGTGCGAACCAGCGCTCGCGGTTCGCCTGGTCGGCCCAGGCCTGCTCCTGCTGCAACACGGTGTCCAGGTGGTTCTCGGAGATATGCACCCGCGAGTCAGTGGTGCTTAAATTGGTGAGCCACGGAGTGGGGAACACCACGCGCGCCTCGGCGAACTGGCCTGCCCTCACTTTGGGGTTTTTATAAACCACCGTTCCATCGGCATTGATGTCAACCGTTCCATCGAGAGGCCCGTGCCCCCACGCCTTCACGTTGTCGCCCGCAACGACGGCAGTTCCCTGGGGCACCGGCAGCTGCAGGGTCATGGTCACATTGTCGGAATCGACTGCCCACTGCGAGCCGATGTATTGCCAGTAGACGTCGGCCACATCCTTGTACGCCTGGATGCCGTTCACCACCGTGTAATCAAGGGTGACCACCACTTTCTCGTTGTTGGACTTGAAGAAGGCGTACACCGTGTTCTTCGGGGAGTCGAACGAGAAGGCGTCTTTCGCAGGCCCGCCCGAATCGCGCCACGACAAGACGAACGAAGTCGATGGCAGCTGAACCATCGGGCCCTTCGCGGTGCCGTCGTCGTTGACGCGCGTCACCCCGACGGAGTTGATCTGGATGCGGGCGTTCGACGGCAGGTTCTCGAAGTTCCACCAAATTGCCGTGTAGCTTCCGTCGAATGCGAAGCTGCGGTTTTCCACGACGTTCAACGTGCCGTCGGTCGAGGCGTTCGCGGTGATGTCTACCTTGGGGCATGTGTAGCTTTTCGCCACGGCGGTTCCGGGCGTGGCAGCTATGGCAATGCAGGCAAGGAGACAGATGCATGCAAGCACTATGACAAATTGCAGGGGATGGGCGGCCTTCCTTGGGGAAGCTGCGGAAAATGCCTTTTCCATCACCGTGTTTTTTTGCGGACAGCCGGAGTTTTGCACTGTCGTCCTCCTTGCAAGATGGGTGCCTTACAGGTATCATTTCTATTCGCATCTGTTTCGCTTGTTCGCTAACAGACAGCAGTCCGGAGAGCTGACCGAGAGGCCGAAGGTGCTCGCCTGCTAAGCGAGTATACGCCACAAGCGTATCTGGGGTTCGAATCCCCAGCTCTCCGCCACCGAACCTTCAGCCCCAATTATGGGGCTTTTTCTTTTGGCTTTCGACAAGCGTCTCAACAACGTCACCTATTTGAAAGCCGGGGGTCTTTTTCTTTCTTAGAACTGCACCTTCGGCGCCACTTCCGCGCCTTCTTGTGCGTCGAAGCTTTCGCGTGCCTTGAAGCCCATCATACCTGCGAAGATGACGGCGGGGAAGGTCTGGATCGCGGTGTTGAACTTCATCACCGTGTCGTTGTAGCTTTGGCGCATGTATTGGATCTTGTCTTCCGTGTTTGCGAGCTCTGCCTGCAGCTCTTGGAAGTTGATGCTCGCCTTCAGATCCGGATATGCTTCCGCGACCGCAAAGAGGCTCTTCAAAGCCCCGGTCAGCATGTTGTCCGCCTGCATCTTGTCGGCAGGGGTCTCGGCGTTCATCACCGCGGCGCGGGCTTGCGTCACCTCTTCGAGCGTTGATTTCTCGTGAGCCGCATAGCCCTTGACCGTTTCGACCACATTCGGGATGAGGTCAAGACGCCTTTGCAGCATGACGTCGATCTGCGCCCAAGCGTTATCGACCATGTTGCGAAGCTTGACCAGGTTGTTGTACAGCGCGATGACCGCAATCACAAGGACTACCACGATCACGATTATGACGATCCAAACGATATCCATGCTTCTCCTATCTCGAGCGTTGCTCACATTCTAGCATTCACAGCTCTGAACTGCTACTTGGGGACGACCGCCGCCCGCAAAGAGCTGAAGGCGGTCGTCCGTGCCCACCATCCCTGCTTTTGGGCGGCGCTGCTGATTTTACAGGCCTGGTCGAAGGTCTCACACACGATGATCGAGGCAGACCCGCTTCCGCAGAGGAGCACGTCGCGTGCGCCGTCTTGGGTTTTCGCCCACGATTCGATTTCTGCAAGAATCGGGAGAGTTTTGTGGGAAGCCGGCGCAAGGTTGTTGAACAGCGGCACCTTGGCTGCCTCGGAGGCTTCCCGCACCGAGATCACCAGGTTTTCGGGAAATGCTTGCGGCGCTTCGTCGAACAGGAAATATGCCTTGGCGGTGGACACGCCGCCATCCGGCTTGACCAACACAGCGCAGTCCTTCATGGGGGCGAGCTCGTGCTCGAAGGTGTCCCCTTTGCCGGAAAACAAGGCGCACCCCCCGTAGATGAAGAAGGCGACGTCGCTTCCTAGCTGGCGTGCTGTTTCCATGATCTCGGGGGCGCCTTGATCCAGACCCCACAGGCGGGCGGCACCTATGAGGGCAGCCGCCGCATCCGACGACCCGCCGCCGAGCCCCGCCTCATGCGGGATATGCTTTTCGATACGGATCTTCACGCTTTCGTTTTCCGTGCGGCCGGTCTTTTCCGCGAGCATTTTGACGGCGTGCGTCACGATGTTGTCTTCTGAAGCGATGGCGAGCTGCGGAAGTCCCTCGCGCGCGAAGCAAGCCGTTTCGACCTGCAGCCCGCCTTCGTCGCACTCATAACGATCCATGTGCAAGACGTCGTGCAGGCTCAGGGCGTGCATTACGGTAAGGACGTTGTGGAAGCCGTCGGGGCGCCGCTCGCCCACACCCAGGAAAAGGTTGACCTTCGCCGGGGCCACCAGCTTGACCATTCCCTCTTTTTCGAAGGCGGCCAAGGGGTCTGAAACCACCATCGGGTTTTTGTCGAGGGCCGCGCCCGCGTTCTCCTTGTTGTTCATCATTGCTTGTTCTTTCTTTTCTTCGCGAAGAAAACGCTTAGGATGTCGGCGCATTCTTGCTCGCAGACGCCCGCCTCTACCTCGAACCGGTGGTTCAGGCGCTCGTCTGCATTTATTCGGTAGAGTGACCCGAGGGCTCCCGCCTTGGGGTCCGCCGCCCCATACACGCATCGGTCGATGCGCGATTGGTGCATAAGGCCTGCGCACATGAGGCACGGCTCGAGCGTGACGTAGACCGTGCAGCCGCTCAGCCGCCAGGCGTCGAGTTTTTCAGCAGCGATCTTCATCGCCAGGAATTCGGCGTGCCCCGCCGGATCCCTGGTGCTTTCGCGCATATTGCATGCCGAGGCGATCACTTCCTGGTCGTAGACGACAACCGCCCCAATAGGCACTTCGTCGAGGCTTTCGGCCTTTTGCGCCTGAACCAGGGCTAATCGCATGTATTCTTCATCTGTCATGACACCTATTATATGCTATCCTATTGCGGCGCAAAAAGTTTGAAACGGAACCGCCATGCACGAACAAATGTTTCACGTGAAACACTCTCGATTGACCTGGGAAGCCCCATCAACTGAAAACGTGATACACCCGCTTCGTTTTGCTGGCCCCAAAAAAACTCAGCGCAACACAACCGGAGGAATGGCCGAGTGGTTGAAGGCGGCAGTCTTGAAAACTGTTGTGCCGCAAGGTACCGTGGGTTCAAATCCTACTTCCTCCGCCAGAATTAAAAATGCCAGCGCAATGCTGGCTTTTTTAATTCTCGTGGACGATGCGGGTGAATGAACGCGCCCGGGTTCATTAAGGGCTTATGCTTGCCTAAGCCCTTAACAAGGCCCGTCAACCCTGCAATCATATAAATAGTGAGCGAAGCGAACGGTTTATGCTGATTGCGGGGTTGACAGGCCTTAAATCCTACTTCCTCCGCCATACGCATGAAAAAGCACCCGCACGGGTGCTTTTTTGTGCGCATAACGAGGCTGGGAGGTTGGATCCACGGGTTCACTATGCGCTTATGCTGAAAGCCAAGCGCGCAGCAGCGAGGGTCAAGGCCGAAGAGCGAAGCGTGCCTTGACGCGAGCTACATCTACTTCCTCCGCCATTCGCATGAAAAAGCACCCGCAAGGGTGCTTTTTTGTGCGTATAACGAGGCTGGGAGGTTGGATCCCCTACCGCTTCTCTATCGGCTGGTATTCCCTGATTTCTTGTTGTGTTGCCTTGTACGCGGGCCGGATGATGCGCTTTCCGGAAACAATCTCCTCGAAGCGATGCGCGGCCCAGCCGGGCATCCGGGCGCAGGCGAACAGCGGCGTGATCATGTCTTCGGGAATGCCCATTATGGCATACACAAGGCCTGAATACATATCGATGTTCGCGCACATATCCTTGCTGGTCCCCTTTTCCTGCAGAATAACCTCAGGAGCCAGACGCTCAATGCTTTCCAAGAGCTTGAATTCCGCTTCGTATTCGGTGCCGGTCGCAAGCTTTTCCGCAAAGCGCTTGCAGATGATTGCCCGCGGGTCTGACTTGGTGTAGACCGCATGGCCCATGCCGTAGATGAGACCTGTTTGATCGTAGGCCTGCTTGTTGACGATCTTGGCGAGATACGCGGCGACCTCGTCGTCGCTTTCCCAATTCTTGATGCTCTTCTTCACGTCCTTTTGCATGGCAAGCACCTGGTGGTTCGCGCCTCCGTGCTTCCAGCCTTTCAGCGAGCCCACGGCGCCGGCATAGGCCGAATAGGGATCGGTGTCAGATGAGGAAAGCACCCGGCAGGTAAAGGTCGAATTGTTCCCGCCGCCGTGCTCGGCATGCAGGCACATCATGATGTCGAGCATACGCGCTTCTTCGGGAGTGAAGTCGCGATTTGGCCGCAGCATTGAAAGGATGGTTTCGGCAGTGCTTTGGCCTGGAATGAAACGATGCATAATCATCGAGCCGTTATAGAATTTCGCACGCTGCGCGAAATAGGTCAGCACCATAATGCGTGGCAGGCGCGATATCAGGGACAAGGCGACATGTATCTCGTGCTCGGGCGTGCGGTCTTCGGCGTGGTCGTCGTTCGCGTAAAGCAGCAGGATGGAACGCGCCAAGGTGTTCATGATGTCGCGCGAGGTGTCGCACATGATCATCTTCGCCGTGAACCCGTCGGGCAGCTCGCGTTCGGCGTCGATTGCAGCAACAAGGCTGTTGAGCTGCTGATTGTTCGGCAAATCACCCATCAGCAAGAGGTACACCACTTCTTCGAAATTGAAGCGGTGGTCGCTCGAATCGTCTTTACATAGGTCGTAGACGTCGTACCCGCGGTAGCTGAGTACCCCTTCATCAGGGCATTTGACCCCGTCCTGAATCACGTAGCCGTGCACGTCCGACACGTTGCTGATCCCGGCGATGACGCCGGTGCCGTCGGCGTTTCGAAGCCCCCTTTTGACATCGTATTTCTTATAAAACGAAGGGTCGATGGAATTGATCTTCTCGAACATATCATAGAGCTCTAAGTTTTTTCCCTCAGCCATTGATCAGCCTTTCTAGCGTGACGAAGACATACGCGACATCATCCTTGTCGCAGTAATCTAATGTGGCCTGTTGTGAGTTATTGCGTGACCGTATTTGGGTGTTTCTCATATTGTATCCCCAAACGCCCTCGAACCGCCAGACTGTAATCAAGCTATAAGGTAAAAGGCTTTATTCGAGTGGAGTGGTTGCTGATCAAGCCTTATCAACAGTTCGTAAGGGCTTTCTGACGTTTTCCTAAAACCCTTTGACTTTTCCCGATATTACTGCGAGAATGGTCGAGCTGTTTAAACGTGCGCCGTTACCTCAGCTGGATAGAGGGACTGACTACGAATCAGTACGTCGGGGGTTCGAATCCCTCACGGCGCACCACTTTCGAAACCACAACGAACCTGCGGGTTCGTTTTTTTGTAGGCTTATAGGACAAAAAGTGTTGCTGGAGCAATTATTCACTGACGCCACGGAACGGCAGTGTGGAACTCGTTCCAGACGGCAACGTTTCCCCACCCAGGCGCACCCTTGTTTCCCTGATCCGATCGTGCCGCTGTGGCATACATCCCTTCGATATCGTTGTCTGTAGGCATGGTCCGAAGTATCTCTGCGGGTGTCACCTGGTACTCGCAATGCAGGTAGCACCACCAGAACACCGCCTTGATACGCCGGATGGCCGACATCCCCCTGTGCTCTTGCAGCATATGCCGGAGCTGGGCGTTCACCGCGCCTTCGATCATGTTGTTCATCGCCGGCAGTGGCCCGTCCCCAGTCAACCCGTCATCGAGGAAGGTGAACATCGCCCCTTGGTCGAGGACCCTGTTGATGCTGCCCCTGGCCTTCCTCAGGCGCTGGTGGGTATACTCCCTCCTGCCGTCTATCAAGGTGTATTCCTTCAAGAAGGAATCCCACCTGGAGGCCCATTCCGCGTAAGATGCGAGCCACTTGGCAGCCGCCTCGGTGTCTCTTACTTTCAGAAGGGCTTTGGATACCTGGTATAGCTCCTTGCCGGCATCGAGCTTCGGCCTTGAGGTCGTTTGTCGTTTGACCTGGCAGAACACATGGAAGGTGCACCTCTGGACCTTGGTGCCCGGCCACTCGGCCGCCACCGCCGCGGCGAAGCCGCTTCCGCCGTCCGTGACGACCATGTCGGGCGGCGCGATGCGCGAGAGCAGGGCACGCCAGGATTCCGCGCTCTCCGAGCGGGCCAGGTACCAGCCCAGCACGTGGTCGTCGCTGCAGGCGATGAGGACCACGATGTTCCGGGATATCCAGATGCCGTCCACGTAGACCGCCCTGAACACCTCGTCGACCACGGGCGGCTGCGGCCACAGCTCCCAGAACTCGGCGGTCCTTCTCCGAAACGTCCTCCCGGCACCCGGCATCGACGTCTGGGGCTCTTTGGACATGAGCCAGGAGAGGAACTCCTCGAGGCGTTTGGCCTTGTTGTCGTATTTGTGCGTGGTGCTCAACAGGCAGGCCGGGCAATACCATCGCTGGGTGCCCGCCTTGGTCTTGCCGTTGCGCTTCATCTTCCCCTTGCACAGGGGGCATATTGAATTATTCATGCCCCCATGATGTCCCAGACCAATTTTTTTGCCCAATTTACATAGGATGAAGTGGGGAGACGTCCGCTTCCAGCAACACTTTTTGTCCGAGTGGCAAATATCGGGCAACCAATTTATTTGCTAAATATTATGTTGCCATCAGGGACGACCTAGGAAATCAGCAACACTTTTTGTCCTATAGCCCTTTTTGTACAAGCGCCAGGCCGCCTTGGATGACCCGTAGCTGGAAGCACTTCCTCCACACAACCCGCGAGGGATAATGCGCCCACGTGGTACAATTCATTTTTTACCTCTTCCGAGCGGCGTTGCTGAAGCTGCTGCCGAAAAAAGGATGCGACTATGGATAGGTACCGAACGAGGCCAATGCCGACAATTTGTCGCCTACATTTTGTAGGACAATGCCCGCCGTCATCACCGCTTGGCCTGGCTACGCCCGTATCCCTTTCGAAGGTTGCGGGGTAGCCCTATGGAGGCGTTGTTCTGGGGGTTCGTCTCGGCCGGATCGCTGCTTATCGGTGCGGCACTGGCGTTGCGGATCAAGTTTTCTGGGCGCGTTATCGGATACGTGATGGCCTTCGGTGTCGGTGCCCTGATCAGCTCTGTTTCTTTCGAGCTTGTTGCCGAAGCCTTCGAGACCGCCAATGGGCTGCCCGTCGTCGGCTTGGGGGTGGCCGCAGGCGCACTCGTGTACTTCTTCGGCGATGTGATGATCGAGAAGCTGGGAGGGCGCAACCATAAAGACCCGACAACCGACGAAAGCGGGTCGGGCCTTGCCATCCTGCTCGGCACCATCCTCGACGGAATCCCCGAATCGGTTGTCATCGGCCTCAGCCTGGCCGGCGGCCAGATGGTGAGCGCGGCCATGGTCGTGGCGGTCTTCCTCTCGAACATCCCCGAAGCCATCAGCGCCAGTGCGAGCCTCAAGAAAAGCGGCTGGAAGAGCCGGACGATCATGGGGCTTTGGGCAGTTATCGTTGTTGTGTCGGCCTTGTCTTCTTGGGCAGGCTTCGCCTTACTAGGGAATACCTCCGTCCTAGTGCAGGCTTTCATCCTTGCCTTTGCAGGGGGCGCGATCCTCACGATGCTCGCCGACAGCATGATGCCTGAAGCCTATCGCGAAAGCGGCAAGGTAACAGGGCTGATCGTGGTGTTGGGCTTCTGCATCGCCTTTGCCGTAGCCACTATGGAATAGCTGCCGCCATCGAACGGCGCCCCTGCTCCGCCAGGCTGGCCCACGGGCTCCCCTTGCGGCTGGATTCTTTGCTTCGAGATACCATGCAAAACCCTGGGTTGTGGGTTTTCGCACATAAAGCGGGTTTTTTTAGTTTCGTCGCCCACGAACCAAGCAAAAACGCCCATACTGGGCTGTAAGCTTCACACGAAATTCTTTCTTCCTTGCATCATCTATGCAGATAAAAGCGGCTCATGTAAAGCTGCTAGCACGTCGCTGCGGCGCGTGACCCCTACATATGTTCTGGAGAACAATTTGAACACCACTTTCCAAGACCTCGGTCTTTCCGAGGCAACGCTGGCCGCCGTCGAGCGAGTCGGCTTCACTACCCCTACCCCTGTTCAAGAGCAGGCTATCCCGCTAGCGCTTGCCGGACGCGACGTCGTCGCCGCCGCAAAGACAGGGACCGGCAAAACGGCTGCCTTCTCGCTGCCGACCATCGAACGCATCAAGCGCGCTAAGCGCCCCGGTACCCCCAAGGCCCTCATCGTCAGCCCGACGCGTGAACTTGCCCTGCAAATCGACAGCGCATGTTTCGCCCTTGCAAAAAGCTCGAAGCTTCGCGTGGTGACCGTAGTCGGCGGCATGCCCTACAAAGGCCAGCTCAGCAAGTTGAAGCATGGCGTTGATATCCTGGTGGCAACCCCCGGCAGGCTCTTCGACCTTATGCAGCAAAACGCCGTGAAATTGAACGAAGTCGAGGTGCTCGTGCTTGACGAAGCCGACCGCATGCTTGACATGGGCTTTTGGCCGACCATGCGAAAGATCGTGGCGGCAACCCCCGACACCAGGCAGACGCTGCTTTTCTCTGCGACCATCGACCGCAAGATCATGCAAAGCGTCGAATCGATCCTCAACGACCCCGCCTTCGTCGAAATCGCCCAGCGCGGCGAGACCGCCGACGACATCGACCAATACATCATGCCGACCGACCAAATGAAAAAGCCCGAGCTGCTTCGCGCCGTCCTCAAGGATAAGAAGGCGAAGCGCTGCATCATATTCACGCGGACGAAAACCCGCTCCGAGATATGCACGCGTCAGCTGCGCGAGGCCGGGTTTCGTGCGGAATCCATCCATTCGAACAAAACACAGGTGCAGCGCAAGCGTGCGCTGGAGAATTTCAGCAAGGGCAAGACGCGCATCCTCGTTGCCACCGACGTGCTTGCACGGGGCATCGACGTCTCCCAGGTCGAACAGGTGATCAACTATGACCTTCCCGACAGCCCCGAAGACTATGTCCACCGTATTGGGCGGACCGGGCGTGCCGGTGAAAGCGGGTACGCGATCTCCTTCGTGAGCCCCGACTCAAAAGGCGCCTTGCGCGATATCGAGGTCCTCATCGGTGCAGAGATCCCGTCGCTGACCATCGACGGCTACGACAACTCCGAAGAAGTGGCTGCCTTCGCCAGGCACCGCACACAAGCCGCGAAAAGCCGGACGGCGGCATCTTTCTCGCGCAACGCCCGCCCCAACAGGGGTGGCCACAGACGCGGCCGCCGTTGATGTAAGTGGGGCAAAAGGGACAGACTCTTTTGTCCCACCTTCTCGGGCTGATTGCGGTATATTGTGTGGGAACGCAGCTTGTGCCAAAACATTGCGGTATGGAAAGAGGTTCCCATGAAGATCCTGGTTCGAGCACCTGAAGAACGCGTACGGCAATTCTATGACCTCGGTTCGCTTCCCTCGGACTGGGAGCTTGTTTGGGCTGGGTTCGAGCGCGATACCGCAACCCTGCTTGGGCTTGCGGGAGATGCCGATGCCATTTTCGTCGATGCGGTGGAGCCCATCCCCGCCGAACTGATCTCCCAAATGCCCAACTTGAAGATCATCCACTCTGAAGGCGTCGGCTTCAATATGGTCGACTGCGATGCCGCCGCCGACCACGGGGTTTTCGTCTGTAACAACAAGGGGGCAAACGCGAAAGCCGTTGCCGAGCAAACCATTCTGCTCATGCTTGCCCTGCTGCGCCGCATGGCCGAAGGCGACATGATGGTGCGTTCCGGAAAGCAGATCGACGCCAAAGGCCAGTTCATTATGGACGGCCTTCACGAACTGAGCGAGCTCAAGATTGGAATTGTCGGCTTGGGCGACATCGGGAAAATCACAGCCGAGAAGCTCCATGCCTTCGAGCCAGAGATACTCTATTACGACATCTTCCGTTTATCTCCAGAAGAAGAGGCTGAGCGGAGAATTCACTATCTACCTATCGACGAGCTTCTGCAGACGTGCGACATCGTAAGCCTGCATGTGGCGGTCTTCCCTGACACGATCAATCTCATGAACCGGGAAAGGTTTTCCCTCATGAAGCCGACTGCGCTCCTTATCAACACCGCACGCGGCGAGCTGGTCAACCAACAAGACCTCATCTGGGCACTTGCCGAAGGAGAGATCGCAGGTGCGGGCCTTGACTGTTTGACCCCCGAGCCCGTGCTGCCTGACAACGAGCTTTTGCAGGCACCCGAAGAATTGCGCTACAAGCTACTCTATTCGCCCCATATCGGAGGCGTCACGGTTGGCTCATTCATCAGGATGCATAAGACCGTCTGGGAAAACATCACCGCTGTTTCAGAGGGAAAGCGACCCATCAATATCGTGAACGGGATCTAAGCCGACCAGCAAACGCCGCGCCGACGCAGGCCGTCGCAAGCACGGCCAAAGGCACGGCAACGGGCATCGTGGTATCCCCCACAGCCGCAAGGGTGCCGCCCCTGCCCCCCGTATCAAGGTCGACCGGCACAGGACCTGCTGCCCTGCCCCGTGAAAGATAGTATGTGACCGGCGTTCCTACAGCAACGTTGGTCCCCGCCTGGATTCCCTGGCGAAGAACACGCCCGGCAACAATGGTGTCGGAGTACTCCGCCGCACCCGCCTGGCCGGACAGCCCAAGCTGCCCAAGCGCTGCCAGAGCTTCAGCCTCGGTCATGTTGCTTAAGTCGGGGACGGTCACCATTTCAGGGCCGAGTGGGTCTGCGTAGGCCTTGATAGGGAAGTTGTCGTAGTCATAGATCGGCCCGTAGCCTCCGTCTGGGTCGCCCTGCTTGATGACCGCAACGACTGCGGCCCAATCCGACCAGCCCCCTTGCCCGAGCAAGAAGCTTTCGCCCCCATTGATGATGCCGACGGCGTAATTGGTGAGATTGGTCCCGGGGAAGGCTTCGTTGACGTATTTCATTCCCGCCTCATTCAGGGCGCGGTCGTAGACGACTTCGTGGTCGGAGCCGGTGCTTAATGTGACGACGACAGAGTAATGCTGTCCGGCAGCCATCTCGAAGCCTGAGCCAAGCTGGGTCCGGTGGTATCCCCCAAACTCATAGGTTTCGGACAGGGTTGTCAGCAAAGTGCCGTCCTCCGGGCTTGTATACCCATCATTGAGCCGGTACAGCTTGTAGGTCGCCGTTGTATTGGGGCTGGCGGTTTCACACGAAAGAGAGCGGACCCGCTCGCGCTCGTTTGCTTCGAACACGTTTGCCATCGCGGTGGGATTTTGGAACTGGACAGCGGTTGTGCCTGATGAAGGCATATAGTCGTATTGGTCAATAAGATAGTACTCGGCGCCCTGCCCATACTCTTGCGTGTCGAAATCAAAAGACTCGGGCGCCTGAAGGCTTTTGTCGTAATACGACAGGTAGAAGTACCCCTCTCCGTTGACGCCCCATCCGTTTGCGGTATGGTGGGGAAAGGTGACGCTTGGGGAACTGCTGCCCCAGCTATTCTTGACGATCCAAGCGCCATCCTCGGGAGGCTGATGGCCGGTAAGAAAGTTGGACTTAGAATAGGCGTCATCCCATCCGACGATGGTCACGGCATGGTTCGCGTCTACGCTTTCGTAGGTGTAGTGAGCCCAGTTGACAAGGTCGATGTACTTAGGCGGATCAAGCTGCCCCGGACGCGAGGTGTCGGCATGGAAGGCGATCTCGACCGCACGGCCGGCGGCAAGCTCGCCTTTGATCGCCCGCGTACCGCTTTCGTCGTACACGTATTCACCTAATGGTCCCTTGCCGGCAGGAGAAGGCAGGACTGAGCTTTCCTCAAGCTCAAGTGCTTGGGCGAAACGCAGGCCTTCGGCTACCGTCCAATCGCCCGTCTTTGCATAGTAGACAGGCGTGCCGCTTCCGTCATTGACCGTGTTCCCCGCTTTGTTCCTATAGGGAACATCGCTTTCAGAAACCGGCCCGATGCCCGAAGAGAACACCGAGGTTGCGGTGAAGGGGAACCCTCCTTGGTCAAGAACGCCTGCATCGGTGGTGCTTACCGTGTGAATGCCTTCGTTGGCCTGCGACCCGGCGCCAGCGGGTAGGGGCACATACGAGAACCACGCCACATGCAGCTCGGAGAGGTCAACCTCGCCGTCGATGGCAACGTCCAACCCCAGTTCCGACATGATGCTCGTCTCGGAAGCTGCGATGGCTCCGAAAGCCCAGCAAGTGCCCCACGGGCTCTGGTTCTTGACGGATGTGACCACCCCTTCACTGCGAAGGTCGAAGGAAGGGTCGGTGGGGGATGCCATAAGGAACATGCTGCCCCCGCCACCACCTTGGTAGGCATCGACGTCGCGCAGGTCACCGATGTTTCCCGAGGCGGCGAAACGCGCTTGCGCCTCTCGGCCCGAGGCAATGAACTTGCTGGCGACGCTTTCTGTGTCCGAAGACGGCTCGGCGTGGGCGAAGGTCGGAAAAAGGCTGATCGCAAGTGCAAATGCAAGGAAGACGTGTACAGCCCGTGTTGCTATCCTCGATGTGTTCACAAAAAACCTCCCCCGTGAATAGGTTTTGCGTATGAGAAGATTATACAGAACAGGGGCGGTCGACAACAATCTTTCTTTAGGGCAACCGCTTTTCGACGCGCTTCCAATAGGGGGCTGCCAGGATACTTTCTTCGGCATCCTCAAGCATCTGCTGGAAGCTTTCGTTCGTCACCACGAAGATAAAGGTATCTGCGTCGAAGTAAGGGCGCGAGCTGATGTCGATATTGCCGATCACAGCGCGGTGTGTGCCGTTGATCCTCTCGCTGAAGGGAATGCGGAATACCGACGCGCATCCCGAGCTCATGGGCGCAATCACGTTGTCGTAAGCGGCGGTCCTGAAGTTGAAGATGTGCACAAGCACGCTTAAGGCATCGGGGTTGACGATAAAGGCGACGGCATCGGCTTGGTCGTCGTCACTGTATGGCTTGATGCGCACCGCGTTGTGCCCCTCCATGACCCCATGCGGCTGGCCTGAGATCATTGCATGCGCAACCTCGGGATCGCACTTGATCCGCTCGCCCGGGCGGAAGCCCTCTCCGGCACCATATGAGATGAATTCACCGAATCCTCCCGGTATGTCAGGGGTTTCGTCGTTGAAGCCAAAGCCCCCTCGGCCACCGGGACAGGGGCTTGATGTCTCGGTCACAAAGACGGATTCACCTTCCGCGGCCTTCTTGAAGACGCTTCCAAGCGTGCAACCCGCCGGAAGCTCGGTCGGCCCAGCATGATGATAGTCCATGCGGGTGAGCGAAAAGATCGGGCTTTTGATATGCAGCGTTTTTTGGAGCTCGCCAATATCCATACGTGCCTCCATCCGGGTTGGGAAATGCCTCTGCATAAATTCTACCCGCCCCGCCGGCTGCCTGCGCGCTTCTTCACGAAACAAGGGCCCCTTCACCGGAATGGGAAAAAGGGACAGACCCTTTTGTCCCACTTTTGTCTCACAAGAAAAAGAAACCCGGCCAGTTCTGAAACTGGCCGGGCAGCAGGCGATTTGTTGGGACTTTAGCCCTTAGACTTTCGTGAAGACGAGCTTTGCCCCTGAACTTGCCAGCTTGAGCTTCGAGTCGTCGACCGTGAAATCCATAGACTGGCTGCCCTCCTTGATGGTACCCTTCCCATCTGCATAGGTGTAGGTTGCACCACTTGAAGAGCTTCCTCCATAGCTTACCTTGACCTTGTCGCCAGGCTGGAACTCGATCTTCATGTCTGCGTAGCCAGATGATCCCATATACTTCTGGATATCCGCCTTGGGCACCTCGGTGCCTGCCACTTCGACAGAGTTCAGCCCCCATGTACCAGCAAGCTTGCTGTCCACGCTGGCAGGTGCCGCGCACCCGAAAAGCGCCAGAGCCGCAAACAGCGCTCCGATCAATACAACGCTTCCAAAAACCTTCTTTACTGCTGTTGACATAATCTCTCCTTTTTTCTTCCTTCCCCCACGACAACACCTGTTTCCTGACTCCAAGGCCGCCTTACCCGAAATCATAAAAACCTACCCCTTTGTCGATCGTTACCCATTAAAGCGTATGTCATTCCAAAATGCAAAAACTATCAGGTTTTTCCTCTCCAGTGGATGCCTCGGAATACTCTTTGGTTAACTATCGGGGCCTGGGCTGCCAACCGGTAACCGTGTAAAGGGGTCAGATCCTTTTGCACGGTTTCCCCGCTTTGTGGGCAGGCTTGGTTGACGCAGGTGGGAATTTCCCCTATTATCATCTGTGCCTTTGAAGGGCTTGAGTCCGCATTGGTTGGCGTCCGACCGGCGTCCAGCGCCTGCGGCATTTTATTCACAGAGGAAAGGAAGTTACTTGAAGGTTCGAGAACCGAAACCTCACAGTAATTAGCCTTCGGCCTCCCTTGTCGGCGGTCGAAGGATGCGACTGCGACACACAATCGGTCATGACATAGTTTTAAGCGCAACGGAGAACCGCATGTGATCTGCGCTTGTTTTGCGCTTACAACTGCGTCCCGCACCGATTCGAACGGTAAGGGAGAAGTATGCTCTATTTGTCACAAATGCTCGGCGAGCCCGTGGTCGATTCAACCGGGCAGAAGATCGGAACGATTTCCGACCTGGCGATCTCGACCGGCGAGGTCTTTCCGCGCATCACCAGCCTGGCGTTTCAAGGCCCGGGAAGAACGCCGTTCATGATCTCTTGGCGCAAGTACGTCGACAACGTCGACGAGGACGGCATCGTTTTGGGCGTCGAAAGCCACAATATCCGCTTCAGCTACCTGCAGCCCGACGAGATCCTGCTTGCCCGAGACCTTCTGAACCGCCAGATCGTCGACACCCAGGGCATGAAGGTCGTGCGCGTAAACGACCTCAAGCTCTCGATTTCTGGCAAGCAATTGCGCCTCCTCGGAGCCGAGGTGGGCATCCGCGGGATCATGCGCGGCCTCTCCCGCCACCTTGAGCGCGCGGTTGTAGCCCTTGCCAAGGTCTTCGGGAAAAAGATCGACGAACAGATCATCGCTTGGAATTACATGGACCTTCTTGACCGCGACCTCTCAGAGGTCCAGCTTTCGGTCACCCACAAACGCCTGGGAGAACTGCATCCGGCAGACGTCGCCGACATCTTGGAGCAGCTCGATCCGCAACAACGCGCCGAAGTCTTCCAGCATCTTGACGAGGCGCACGCCACCGAAGCCATTTCGGAAATGGAAGACGAGTACCAGGCCGACTTCATCGAGGACCTTGACGACGCACAGGCCTCGACCCTGCTCGGCAACATGGACCCCGATGACGCGGCTGATATTGTGCGCGACCTGTCCTACGAGAAGGCAGAGACCTTGTTGCGCCTGATGGGTGTCGAGGATGCGACGGAGATCCGCCGCTTGCTCGGATACAAGGACGGCACGGCTGGCGGCATGATGACCACCCAGTTCGTTGCAGTACCTTCGACCAACACGGTAGGCGAGACCATCGAAGTCCTGCGCGACCTGGACGAGGATCACCCCACCGTTCATTATGTCTACGTGCTTGACGAATACAGCAAACTCGTGGGCGTCTTGTCGCTGCGTACCTTGGTCCTTACCGACGACCGCACCCCCATCAGCAATGTCATGTACTCTGACGTCATCACCGTGCCGCCAAGCGAAACGGAGGAAGAGGTGGCTGCCGACATCTTCAAGTACGAGCTTCCGGCCATGCCTGTTGTCGACGAGAATAAGCGCCTGTTGGGAATTGTGACGGTTGACGATGCCTGGGACGCCATCGAGGAGGATGTCTCGGGGGAAAAGACAAAGCGGACGGCGCTTGCCGCGGTCGGGATCGTTGCGGCCTCAGTCGTATTCTTGGCCCTCTACACCATGGTCCTTCTCCAGATACTCGGATACACGTCGGGGTAGCTTATGAGAAACGAGGAGTCCACCAGGTTCAAAACGGGGAAGATCGCTGCGCCCGCGAAGGACGGCGCCATCCAGAAGGCCGCGGGTGTTGATGCAGCGACAACATCCGCCGAAAGCCCCAAGAAGCGTTCGAAGCTCTGGCTGTTCCTGGCGGCCTTGGGCCCGGGGGTTGTCACCGCGATGGCCGGCAACGACGCCGGCGGCATCTCCACCTATTCGACCGTGGGCGCCGAGTTCGGGTTCGCCACGCTTTGGGTCGTCCCCATCATGTGCATCCTGCTGATCGTGGTGCAGCTGACCGCATCAAAGATGGGGGCGGTCACCGGCAAGGGCTTCGCGGCCCTTATCCGCGAGCGTTTCGGCATTCGCCTTGCGGCCTTTGCCATGCTTGCCCTGCTCATCGGCAATGTTGCCACCACGTTCTCCGAATTCGCCGGTATCGCCTCGGGCATGGAGATGTTCGGTGTCTCCAAGTATGTATCCGTCCCGGTGGCGGCCGTGGCGGTTTGGCTGCTGATTGTCGGCGGAAGCTACAAGCGTGTTGAGAAGGTCTTTCTCGTGCTTTCGCTTGTTTTCGTCACCTATATCATTGCGGCTGTGATGGCCGAACCCAACTGGGAAGACGCGATCATCAATACGGTATCGCCCCACTTTATCGGCAGTACCGGTTTTATATCCCTTGTCATCGCGATGATCGGTACCACTATTGCCCCGTGGATGATGTTCTTCAACCAGAGCAACGTCGTCGAGAAAGGCGAAGGCATCAAGGATATGTTCTCGCTGAAGGTCGATGCCTTTTCCGGGACGATCGCCGCCTGCGTGGTGGCCTGGTTTATCATCGTGACGACGGGCACGGTCTTATTCCCCCAAGGAATCCAGGTGGAAAGCGCCGCCGATGCCGCCCAGGCGCTCGAGCCCTTCGCGGGGCAGTATGCGAAGGCGCTGTTCGCTATCGGCCTGATTGCGGCATCCTTCTTGGCAGCCTGCGTTCTTCCGTTGACCACCTCGTTCGTGATCTGCGAGGCATTTGGCTGGGAGGCCGGCGTTTCCTTCAAATGGAAGGAGGCTCCGCTGTTCAAAGGCATCTTCACCTTCGTGATTGCGTTCTCCGCCTTGGTGGTGCTGGTGCCCAACATCGATTTGATGAACGTGATGCTTACCGCGCAGTTCGTGAACGGGATCATCCTGCCCGTGCTGCTGGTCTTCATGGCAATCATCGCCGCAGACAGCGCCATCATGGGGAAATACCGAAGCCGGTTCGTCTCCCGGGTCTTGGTCTGGGTGACCGTTGCAATCGTCACGGTGCTGACGGGCGCGCTGCTGGTGATGCAGGTGCTGGGGCTCGGCTGATGGTCGGCGAAACAACAGCCAAGTCTGAGCTGCGCCGGGCCGTGCTGGCCGCCCGCGATGAAATACCGGCAAGCGAGCGCGTCAGGAAAAGCAATCTGATCTGTGCGCGGCTGCTCGTCGCATTGGAGCCTTCCCTCCACGTCGATGCCGACGGCGGCGCGATGGCAGGGATGCCTCGAAGCCAGGCGGGCGGCGTTTTTTCCGGAAAGGCCATTGCGGTGTACGCGGCCATGAGAAGCGAGGTCGACCTGGGATCCTTCATTCGAGATGCCTACGCGGCAGATGCCGAGGTCTGCTTCCCGTGCATGACCGAGCCCCTTGAAAACGACCGGATGCCTTCCGACGTCCCGCCGGAAACACGAACGAATGTTTCACGTGAAACATTCGACCCCAACCAGCACGAATCGGGCGTTTCGGGCATCGCGTTTCGTGAAACACCCGGCGCCGGCCAGTCGGAAGAGTGTTGCCCGCCAGCGCAAACACCTCGGCTCGGCCATGATGTTTCGCAGAGGCCGGAGATGCGGTTTCGTCGGGTATTGCGGGCGCAGTATGGGTTGGGCGCGATACCTTTTTTGGCAAAGCCTATGAAGTCGTTCCCCGCAAACGATCCCGCCTTGTCAGACTACCCGATCGCCGATGCGGCGGATATCGATGTCGTGATCGTTCCCCTGGTCGCCTTTGACGAGGGATTCAATCGCCTCGGCTATGGCGGCGGAAATTATGACCGCTTCCTCGCGCATGTTCGGCCGGACGCCGTCGTGATCGGCGTGGCCTTTTCAGAGCAGCAGGTCGAGTGCATCCCCCTTGAAGAGCACGACCTCCCCCTGCCGCTCATCGTCTCGGCCTGAAAACTCCGCCGCACCTGCCTTATGTTTGCTCGGCCGCGGAACCTTGCTGCCCGTTTCTATTCCTGCCGCCGACCCTCGAAAGAACCATCACCGCCACCACAATAAGCGCCGCTGAAATAAGCATCGATATCCATGGGTTGCCCAAAAAGGCGCAGGCCACATAACCGATCAGGCACGAAACCATTACCACGGTCGCATAAGGCAGCTGTGTGGCGACATGCCTCAGATGGTTGCACTTCGCGCCAGCCGACGAGAGGATGGTGGTGTCCGAGATCGGGGAGACATGGTCGCCATAGACCGCGCCGCCGAGCGTCGCGCCGACCGCCACGATAAACAAGGGGTCGTCGACTGCAAAGACGCCGACCACGATCGGAATAATGAGCGCGACGGTCCCCCATGAGGTTCCCATTGCAAATGCGATGAGAGCCGCAACCACAAAGAAGATGGCGGGCAGGAAAGCCATATCGAGGCCGACATTGTACAAGAACCCGCTTACGAACTCGCCTGTTCCCAACAGGTAACGGCAGGTTCCGCCCAAACACCAGGCCAACACCAATATCATGATGGCGCCGACCATCGAGCGGACACCCTCGCTCATGCCCTCGACATACCCACCGAGCGTCATGAGCTTGCGGGGGAGGAACATGGCAGCCGCAACAACAAGCGCGACCGTCACCCCGATACACAGGCCGGAGATCGGGTCTGCCCCAACCGCCTCAGCAAAGGTCACGCCCTCGAAGAAGCCGCCCACATACATCATGCCCAGAATCGAGAAGACGATCAGCACGAGAATCGGGGCTATGAGGTCGTATACCCGGCCTTTGTCAGAGATGTTGATGCCCTTGAAGTCTTCCGCCGCATGTTTGGCAGCATCCTCAAGATCAGCTTCTTCCCCGATCATGATGGGGATACGGGTATCGGGCGGGATGCTGTCCGGATCTGCCTCATGGGGCAGGCGCGCGGTCGACACATCTTCCAGGAACCCGTCGTCACGGGGAATGCGATGCTTCTTGCTCATCGGAAGGGCCGCATCGGCCTCCGCCGTCCTCATCGGGCCGAAATCCTTTTTCGCTATGCACATAAAGAAGACGAACGCGATGGTGAGCAACGCATAGAAATTATAAGGTATGGACTGGATGAACAGGGAAAATGCCACTGCCGGATCGTCCGATAAGTAGCTGCTGATAGCCACCGCCCATGAGGAGACGGGGGCGATAATGCATACCGGTGCCGCCGTCGAGTCTATGATCCAGGCAAGTTTTTCCCGGCTGACCTTGAAGCGGTCGGTTACGGGACGCATGACGGCACCTACCGTCAGGCAGTTGAAGTAGTCGTCCACGAAAATGATTATGCCGAGGATCGCGGTCAGCACCTTCGCCATGCGGGCGCTTTTGATATGCTGCGACACCCATTCGCCATAGGCCTTGGAACCGCCCGCGGAAGCTATCACCACCACAAGCGCACCCAACAGGGCAAGGAACAGGATCAGCGCCCCTTGCGACATTATCTGCTCGGCCATCATGCGGGGGATCATGGTAAACGAATCCACCAGCTGCGAGAGCCCTGGCCCGTTCAGGGTGAATTGGTAAATGACCATCCCTGCAAATACGCCGATAGTCAAAGAGGAGTACACCTCTTTTGTTATAAGCGCAAGAACAAGGGCCAAGACAGGCGGAACAATAGACAACCAGCCAGCGCTGATGAGCTCAAAACCCTCCATAGGCTTCCCTCACTCCATTCTCGTGACGGCAGCCCCATGCACCTTGCTCTAAGGCGTGCGGTGCCGTCGATGAGCAGCCGGCATCCCTTATGTCCCCTTGTAAACGCGTACTATTATATCGCGAAGATGCCCGACTGCCCCCGCACATGCTCCGAAAGGTCGAACCTTACTCCTCTTCGCCTCCGATTTCCTTCTCGTATTCACGGTCGATGGCGCCTTCTGGATGCGGCGGCTTGAGCTCGAAGGGCACCGAAGGCGTAAACAGGCTGACCAGAGGGACAACCGCCATCGATACCACCATGGCAACCGCGCCAGCGACAATCGACGACCCCAGGTAGCCGAAGAACATGTTCGAAACCGTGATGCCAACGCCCAGGACAAAGCTCGTCCACACGGCAGTCTTCGAAATGCGCTTGCTGAACAAGCCCCAGAAGAACGGCCCCAAGAACGAGCCGGCCAGCGCGCCCCAGGAAATGCCCATCAGCTGGGCGATGAAGGTAACCGCCGAGGTGTATTGGACCAAGGCAAGAACCGCAGACAGCACCACGAACAGCACAAGCAGGACGCGGATGTAGTTCAAAGAAAGTTTCGCGCCCATCTTCTTTACGATATTCCCCTTGATGAGGTCGAGTGTAAGCGTCGAAGACGAGGTGAGCACCAGCGAGGAAAGCGTCGACATGGAGGCCGACAAAACAAGCACGATAACGATGCCGATCAAGATGTCAGGCAGACCGGATAGCATGGTGGGAATAATGCTGTCGTAGACCGGCGTGCCCGCCGCGGTCATTTCGACCTCGCCGGCATACAGGCGTCCGAACCCGCCGAGGAAATAACTGCCTCCCGCAATGATGAGGGCGAATACCGTCGAGATGATGGCGCCCTGCTTGATCGCAGGGCCGGTCTTGATCGCATAGAATTTCTGAACCATCTGCGGCAAGCCCCAAGTGCCCAGGCTCGTGAGGATCATAACGGCAACGAGCCCGAACAAATCCGGCCCGAAGAAGCTGACGAAGGGGCCGGCCATGGCTGACTCCTCCGATGGGATGAAAGAAAGCTGCGTAATGGCCTCGGTGAAGCCGCCGTTGTTGAGAAGCACCACGACGACGACCGCCACGATTCCCCCCAGCATTACAATACCCTGGATAAAATCGTTGACAACCGTCGCCATATATCCTCCAAGCACCACATAAATGCAGGTGACAACAGCCATGCCGATAACACACCACTCATAGGGGACGCCGAACGCCATCTCAAACAACCGGGACAGGCCGTTGTAGACGCTTGCCGAATACGGGATAAGGAACACGAAGATTATCGCTGCCGCAGAGATTCGTATTGCCTTGC
>JAVBQH010000074.1:0-7964 GCA_031549175.1 Raoultibacter sp. | reverse complement strand
TGCAAAGGATAATACCGTAGCGTCCTTCTTGCAAGAGAGATTCTTCTCAAAATGGCTTGTCCCGATCCCATTCGTTCGACAGCTTCCACCGACAAGGCGATCGAGCACATCGACAGTTTCACTGCCTGATCCGTATCGTGCTGGCACGATACGCTCTTAATACCGGAGCCTCTCAAGGCTTCCTTCGTCGACCTGCAGGAACCTTTCCACAATCGCGGTATCAAGCTGTGCTCCGGCCGCTTCTTCCATAATGGCAACCGCCTCAGCATGCGTCTTCTTCCTGCGATAGACCCGGTCGGTCCGTAAAGCGGAATAGGTGTCGGCGACGGCTATCAGCTTCGATTCTATAGGGATCTCATCGGGGCTGAGGCCGTAGTATCCCTTGCCGTCCATCCTTTCGTGGTGGTAGAGAACCCAGTCCGCTATCTCGAAATAGCAGGTGTCCTCAAGCATCCGGCTGCCGTTGAGCGGGTGCGTCTTGATGACCTCCCATTCTTCGGGTGTGAGGCCGTCCGGCTTGTTGAGAATCTCATCCTTGATGCCCATCTTCCCGATGTCGTGCAAAAGGGCGGCGTCAAGCAGCTTTGGCTTCTCGATCTCATCTTTTTGAGGCTTGTCAAGCTCCTCGTAGATCAAGGATACAATTTCAAAGACGTGTGTGGAATGCCCTTTTGTATAGGAGTCCTTCATGTCGATGGCCTTAACGAAGGTCTTCATCGTCTCCATAGTCTTCTCACGCAGACGGAGGAAGAGCTTTTCCTGGGCGGCTATCGAGAGGTAGATGAACAGGGATCCCAACAAGAAGATAAGCGAGATGAAGAGATACATGGGGTCTTCGATGCGGAAAAACGTGTCCACGGTGCCGATGATGAACCCGGCAAGGAACAGGTAGAGCATGAACAGGGCGCCCTTTTCCTGAAGGCTGCTTTGCTGCATGGACTCATAGTTGGTTTCGGCCGCCCTTTTGAGAAGGCGGCGGTATTTGAGGATTGCAAGGACAATGAGAATTGCGCCGATAACCTTGGGCACAGCCGCGAGCACGCGGAAAGCGATCAGGTCCATATATCATCCCCCCAGCACAATCGATCGTAGAGACCCACCCAAGGTAATGATACTGAAGTCTACGGGCAATATCGGCGAGACCGTGAATTTTGTCAGCATTATTTATCGGAGCTGGTCCCGTACTGTCTGGGCACGGGTGACGGGCCTAGGGCTTTTGCAGGTGGTTGGGGGATGCCAGGACTTTGTCTGGGCGAAGGCAGGGGCTCTGCCTCTTCGCATACTGCCTGGAACTGGTTTGCCGGAGCCCCGCAGATCGGGCATTTTTCAGGCGGCGTGTCGCCGTAGTGTATGTGGCTGCATACTATGCAACGCCATTTCCTCATAGGCGTCAGCGCCTCTCCGTCCACTTTGTCGTTGATGCTGCCTCAAACAGTACTGTTTGAGGCCGTGGATCGCAAGGATGGGGAGGGATCCGTTTTGCTATTGTTTCCCAAGGGGGCCTGTCCCTCTGTAACGCGCTTGGACGCCTCTCATGCCTTGCTTACCTGGAGTAGAGGCACTTTTGACTTCAGTGCGCCTTTGATGTCACCGTCAAGCCAGAGCCCGAGCTTGCCGTAGGGGAGGGCAAGAGGCATACGGTCATGTATCGGGCTGACGCAGGCGATCGGTTCAGTGGTGACAAGCGAGAAGTGGCCTTCCTTGTCATAGATGCCTGCCATGAATAAGATCGGGCTGTCGGTCATGGTGAATCGGTACTGCTGTTTGATGGGGTTGCCGGTCTTGGGGCTCGGATACGATTCATGCAGGTGCGGCTCGAAGAACCCTAGGCTCGGAACAATGCAGCGTCGGTGTTCCAAAGAGTCACGCCACATATTGTCGGGGCTTTTGAGGGCGGTTTCAATCCGTGTGTTGAATGCGACGTTCTTGTTCCAAGACAACGGATAGCCCCACCGCATAAGCTTTGCCTGAAGACCGGAAGCGCCGGAGATGATCAAAGGGGCCTCCGACTTCGGATAGGCGTCTGCTGGGCGTGCCGGCCAATCAGGCAGGACATTGAACGGCGTGTCGAACTGGATCGCATGCACGATGCCCTCGACTTCATCGAGCGTCAACATCGCGAACCTTCTGCACATGGCATTCCTCCAAATGATTACAGTTGTGGGACAAAAGGGTCTGTCCCTTTTGTCCCACAATGAGGCGCTGACCCCTTTTGCATGGCTACTTGAAGAGGCCGAGGAACTTGTCGACGAGGGTGGGGGTTTCTTCGGTCGGAGCTGCGGGGGCGGGGGCCTTGGGCATCTGTACGCCGTCGCTTGTGATGACGAACTGCACAAGGCTCGGGCTCGGGTTGCTTGGCGAGGTGAAGGACACCGGCTTGAAGCCCGACTTGTCGTACTGCCCGATCAATGAATCGATCTGCGCCTGCATCTCGGACGGCAAGGTCGAGACGCCGTCGTTCAGCTGCGAGACTCCGTCGGCTGCCTGCTGGATGCCGTCGGAGAGCTGCTTGAGGGCACCGCCGAGCTGCTGCAACTTGGAGAAGTCCATCGAGTCCAAGGCCTTGTCGATCTCGTCGGCCATGTATGAGAGGTTGCCTGCGAGAGAGTACAGTGAGCCTTGCGATGTCGGGTCGGTCAATCCGCCCGCCACTTGCGAAAGCCCCAAAAGGCCTTGCTGCATACCGGGGTTATTAAAGGTAGCTCTTGTGGTTAGCCCGGCTGCATAGGCTGCCTTCAACTGGTTCAACTGGATTTCCTCCTGAGAACCCGGTGTAACGAGGGCATCGAGCGCAGTAGTGTCAAGCGGGGCAGACGGTAGCGCATTGATCGAGGGGCTGAGAACCGAGTAATAGCTGTAGTCGAAACCCTGCTTGGCTGTCTCAAGATAGCTTGCGGCGCTTGTCAGGCCTTGGGACATTTGGCGGAGGCCTTGGGACAGCTGCTTGAAGCTGCTCGTATCGAAGCTGATGTCTGATGAATTGAACCCGTCCGACATGGCCTTGCTGCCTGCGGCGAGTTGCTGCATGCCTTCGTTGAGCGAGGCGACGCCGGTCACCAGGGGTGTCATCTGGCCTGCCACGTCATCCGTACCGGAAAGGTCGATCGGCATCGAGAAGGGGAGCGCGGCAATCTGGATGCCGCTCATCTCGAAATCCCTCACATCCGCAGACACGGTGACGTCACCGTTCTTCCCGGGCATCACCGTCGCAGTGATCACCTTGTCTTTTCCGGAGTTGGCGATGGTGGTCCCCTCGGCCTTGATATTGCTGCATTTCTCGTTATCGAGGGTGATCGTGATCTGCTGCATGTAGTTGTCATAGAAGGAGCTGTCAACCACGGGGTTCTTCTTCGTGGTCAGGTGGATCTGGAGCGCACCTGACTTCCCTGCGACGTCCTTTGCGCTGGTCTGCTTGCCGTCGAGCGTGTATGAGATGTTGTACAGCCAAGGGAGGTTGGTGTTCGAAAGGGTTCCCTGATAGTAGAACTCCCCGGGGTCTACCGTGGTGGTTACGCGGTCCCCCACCTCTTTCATAGCGTTTGTGCTGGTAAGATTCGAGGTGCTCGAGTAATCGCCATAGTCGGTCAGCGTGCCTGCGCCGGCCACGTCGAACTCGTTCACCACGTATACGCTGCTCGGGGACCCGCTCGGGCCAAGCTTTGCGTATACCACCTCCTCTTTCGAATTCACCTGCGCCACAGTTCCTGTGTCTGCAGGCTGCGAGGTCGTGGCTTGCGGCGTGCCCTCTGCTGCCTTGGCGGGCTCGTCGGCGAAGGCGAGCGCCCCGAAGGATCCGCCCCCGACCAATGCGAGTGCGAGCGCTGCACTTACGATTACTCTACTTCGTTTCATTGAAAGCTCCTTCAAGTTGCTTGTGTGCGGTCTTTCCATAGGCGGCCTTGGCTGTCGGGTGCTTTTCCTTCGGCGGCTTCTTCTCGAAGACAAAGCCTGATCTCCAGGTGAGCTTTGCGATAGCCTTGTCAAAGATGATCAAAAGCATCGGCAGCAGGCAGACGATCATGATGAACGAGATAAGCGTGCCCCGCCCGAGCAGAAGCCCGATTTCGGAGACCGCCGCGTTCGTGGAGGTGAATGCAAGGGTAAAGCCTGCAATCGAGAGGATCAACGCCGACACAAGGATCGAGCGGAAGCTCTGCCCAAGGGTCGCCTTGATGGCCTCCTTCAAAGGCATAGCGGCACGGTTCTTCTTATAATACGACGTCAGCAAGATGGCATAGTCCACCGTTGCCGCCAGCTGCACGGTGTTCACCACCAAGAAGCCAAGGAAGTTGATGGTCGAGTCGGTGAAGTAGGGGATCGCCAGGTTTATCCAGATGCTGACCTCAATGGTGAACAGGATCAAGAAGGGCAGCAAGGCCGATCTGAAGGCGATAAGCAGCACCAGGAAGATGGCGAGGATCTCGATGACGTAGACCCTCAGGTTGTCGTCGGCGATCACGTTCTTCATGTCATAGAGGTTGGCGCTTTGCCCGGCGGAATAATAGCCGGTGTCGTAATAGCCCGCTACGGCGTCGTTGACCGCCTCGACGGTTGCGAAGGCAACCTCGCCTTCGTTGGGCGTGTCCGTGTATACGACGATCCGGGCGTAGTTCTCAGAATAGAAGCGGTCCGTGACATCGCTTGCAAGCCAGTCGGCGGGGATGCCCGTGCCTACCGTGTTCGCATAGGATACGACGCTCGTCACATGGTCGAGCTGCTCGAGGTCTTGGCTCAGCTCGTATTCTTTTACCACGTCGCCCTTGGGGACGAGGACGGCCATGACCGTGGACTTGCCGAACTCCTCTTCGATCATCGTGGTGTCCTGCCCGTTGCGCGTGTCCTGCTGCAGGGCGGCATCGCCCGAGCCATAGGTGAACTCGTCTTTGTTATGCCCCAAAAACGCCGGCACCGCAAGCAGGACTGCTACGATGGTGACCGGCACCGCGACCTTCGACAACCCGCGCCACACGCCGCGGAACTGCGGCATGAAGGGGCGGTGCCGGGTCTTGTCAAGCCATTTGAGGCACATCATGGTGAACGCGGGCAGGAAGAGGATGCTCGATATAAAGCTCAGGAAGATGCCCTTTGCAAGGCTGAGGCCCAGGTTCGCGCCGATGCCGAAATCCATGAAGGTGAGGGCGAGGAACCCGAAGGTGGTGGCGCAGGCGCTTGCGGCAATGGCCGTCATGGCACGCTTCATGGCATGCACCATGGCCTCGGTGGGGTCGTCGTATTTTTGCCGGAAGTCGGCAAAGCTGTGCAGCAGGAATATGGCGAAGTCGAGCGATATCGCCAGTTGAAGGATGGGGCTTACCGAGTTCGTGATGAAAGACACCTCGCCGAAGATCAGGTTGGTGCCCATGTTGATGATGATGGCTATTCCGATTGCGATAAGGAACAGCAGGGGCTCGAGCCAGGACGTGGTGGTGAGCACGAGGATGATGATGATGGCGGGCAAGAGGATGGCAATGGCACCGCCCACCTCGGCACCGGTTGTGGCCTGCATGGCATTGGTATCCGCAGCCTGTCCCGAAGCGGCGTTTCCGGAGCCTATCATGGCGCGTATCGCGTTGACGGCACTGCTTTCCTGGCCTTCTGCAATAGTGACGGAGAACAGGGCGTCGCCGTCTTTGTAAAAGCCCTCGACGGTCTTTGTGTCAAGGGTGTCCAGCGGGACCTTGACATCGGCTACGTCGTCGAGCCACATGACCTGCGTGACCCCGGCGATGCCTTCGAGCTGCGCTTTGTAATCGAGCGCTTCGGGTACGCCGACATCATGCACAAGCACATTCGTGTTGGGCATGCCTTCGGTGAACTCGGTCTCCATGATCTCGACCGCTTTGGTCGACTGTGCGGAAGGGGGCAGGTAGTCTGCCATGTTGTAGTTTACTTTGACACCCAGCATCATGAAGGCTGAGACGATGGCTATGATGACGAAGCTTATGACGATGGACCGTCTGTGGGCAAGTATACCGCGGTAGAATTTTTCCATTTGACTCCGGCCTGGCCGTCTAGCAGCGGATAAAAATTACTAGACACTGTGTTGTTTATAATGCAGACCTGTACTATAATTGCCAGCACGATAGAAGGCAACCGACAGATTTTGTATATATGTAGGTTGTACAACATGAAGACCAAATGTGTTGGACAGTAACAAAATGCACATAAGGGAGTTCGTGATGACCAGGGAAAAAGAAGACCGTCGCATAAAAATTACAAAACGTGCCATCAAGGAAAGTTTTGTTGAACTTATGCAGGAACATCCGATCTCAAAAGTCTCGGTGAAAATGATCTGCGAGCGAGCAGACATCAACCGCAGCACCTTCTACTCCCACTACTCCGACCAGTACGACCTGTTGCGGCAGGTGCAAAAAGAGGTGGTCGAGGGCATCAAGGATGCCATTGCGGACAGGCGCTTCACGGTGGAGACCGAGGAGACCATCCCGATCCTCGTGCGAATCCTTGAATATGCCCGGGAGAACACGGGTCTTTTCAAAGTACTTCTTTCCGAGGAAGGGGATACCTCTTTGCAGGAGGAGGTGATGCTTATTGCACAGGATAAGACCTTCGACGAGGTCCGGGTAAGGGACCGACTCGACAGACGCCTGGCCATGTACCTCGAGCTGTTCTCGATCACAGGCTGCATCAGCATCATCAAGAAATGGATCGATGACGGTACCCCCGATGAGCCTAAAATGGTCGCAGAGCTTATCACAAAGCTCCTGTTCCAGGGTCTTTCTGCATACTACTGAACGGGGAGGGCCTTGTTGCCTGCACCCGTCCCATCTAGGTCGAGCCCGTGTTTCCGATGGCAGTCGCTCGATCGTGCGCCTGGATGAGGAGAGGTTTCACCTGAAATTCGGTGCTATAGTGACGAAAGAGGCATTATGCCCAAGGATCCCCTATACAAGGAGGAACAAGTGACTCAAGAGATTGAAGCCGCCCCGGTCAAACCCGTTGTTACGATTGAAGACCTCGACAAGCTCGATATCCGCGTCGGTACTATCGAGCTTGTCGAGGATGTCGAAGGTTCGAAGA
The DNA here is from genome assembly GCA_031549175.1 of Raoultibacter sp. Lineage (GTDB taxonomy): Bacteria > Actinomycetota > Coriobacteriia > Coriobacteriales > Eggerthellaceae > WRIS01. The sequence goes on along the minus strand of JAVBQH010000074.1, from coordinate 926 downwards.
AGCTCATCAAGATGTTGGTGGATTTCGGGGGATTCAAACGCTGCATTCTTTCCGGCATGAAAGAAGAGCGGGAAGACCCGAAGGCCGAGATCGAAGGCAGACAAGCCCTTTTCATAGTGAACCTGGCCCCCCGGAAGATGGCGGGAGAGGTCTCTGAAGGCATGGTCTATGATATCGGCTATGAGGACGGCATCATGCCGGTGCTGGCCATTCCCGAACGGCCTGTACCCAACGGGGCGCGTCTGGGGTAGGAAAGAAGGGATCCTAGCCACGCCCGCTGTTGGGTTTTACTTTAGGCGTTCAGCCTCAAATCATTGGCCTGAAAAAGGTGACGGCTTATTTCCAGCGGCCCTCAGGCTTGTATGGATACGCCGCGATCAGCTGTACCCGGGGCGTGCGGTTATGCCTGGACTTCGGCCGCGAACGTACGAATGGCACCTTGGTCGATGCCTTCAAAAACCTTACGGGAGTCATCCTTGCTTTTCTCAACCATCTTGGCGATGATCTTGTCGCTTCCCTTCAGTTTGTCGATATCAAGCCTGCCGCCGAAGGAGGCGCAGATGACAGCATGATCCTTCAATTCCAATGGCAGCATGCCGGTGATGATCTCACGCACCGAATCAATGAACATATTGGTGATGAAGAATGCACAATCCTTGTCCATGAGAGCGCTTTTGTTCTCGGCGATATAGCGTTCCGTCAGCTTGTGCACCCGGCCCATGCGGACGCCGCCGCCGACGATCACAAGGTCGTACGGGGTAGGGTCGGGCTGTTCATGCTCAAGGTCGACAAGGACTGACCCGGGGATCAGCCCGGACAGGATCTCAGCGGCTTCCTTCGCCGTGCCTGTCTTCGAGGCAAATGCTATCAAGGTCTTGGTCATGGCCACCGCCCTTTCTTTCCTTGTATTTGCTTGATTATCCCAT
>JAVBQH010000141.1:0-33523 GCA_031549175.1 Raoultibacter sp. | reverse complement strand
GTTCCGAGGGCCTTGGCACCGGAGCCTTCAGCGATGGTCAGCTCGACCGTCTGGCCTTCCTTCAAGGTAGCCGTGCTGCATCCGTTCAACAAGGTGGAACCACCCCAGATAAGCGCAACGAGCACGATGATCCCGAGGACGATGCCGAAGGCCAGCGGCCCTTTGCTTTTCTTGGGGCGGATGTGGCTCGTGTCATAGGTTTTGAACTGCCTGGCGCCTTGGGCATGCGCATTCCGGGCCGCATGGTTGGACCGTGAAGAGTAGGTGATTTTTCTCCGCGAGGGCATAGGCGCCTTTCTACCTTTCATCAGGCATGACGTGAATCGAGCCATGCTTGCAGGAATAAGCTTGCTGCTATCATATCTATTTTCCCCCGCATATCCTTCTCACTCAAGCCCTCTTCACGCAAACTACGTTTTGCCTGTTGAGAGCTTAGTCTTTCATCGGTGAACGCGCAGGGGATATGGGTTGCCTCCGTGATCTTCGCAGCAGCCTGCTTGATGGCCTGGGCTTGCGGCCCCACCTCGTTCGAAAGGGTATAGGGGATGCCACAGACAAAAAGCTCCGGCTCCCAATCCTCTATGAGGCGGCGAAACGACGCCGCATTCGACAAGACCTCCGAACTTGGGATCACGCAGAGGGGGGTCGCCACTTTTGCATCGGGATCGCTGATGGCGACGCCCACCCGCACCTGCCCGATATCAAGGCCCATTACGCGCATGTGTTGGAGTGCCTTACGCCAAGAGCGTGCGTGCCTTGTCAAGCGCGCGCGCCAGCCCGTCAAGGTCCTTGCCCCCGGCTTGGGCCATGCTCGGTTTGCCTCCGCCACCACCCTTGATCTCGGGTGATATCTCCTTGATAACCGCAAGTGCATCGAAGCCGGCGTCGACCGCCTCGGACGTCGCGGCTGCCATAAGAAGCGGCTTGCCGTCGTTTTCAGCCCCGAGCACGCATGCTCCGGGCTTAGGCAGGCGGACTCGAAGGATGTCCCAGGCGTTTCGCAATCCGCCGATATCAAGCTGCCCCATATCGGCAATGATCAACGGGTAGCCCTTGTCGATCACCGTCTTGAGTATCTCGACGACATTGCCTTCGGCGGCCGCCTGCTTGATATGCCTGCGTTTTTCAACGGACTCCTTCAACGATTGGAGGTTCGCCGCCGTACGTTCGCTCACATCGAAGAGGGGGACGCGCAATTCTGCGGCGGTCGTGCGAAGCTCCTCCTCGATCTTGTTCATGTAGGCAAGTGCATCGAAGCTGGTGACCGCTTCGATGCGCCGAAGGTTGGCGCCGACGCTTGCCTCGCTTGTGATCTTCGTGAATCCGATCTCGCTGGTCGCCGAGACATGCGTGCCGCCGCAAAGCTCCTGCGAGAACCCTTCGATATCAAGCACGCGGACAGAGTCGCCGTACTTTTCACCAAACAAGGCTATGACGCCCGCCTCGCGTGCAGCGGTTATCGAGGTCTCGTAGGCGCGGACCTTGTGGTTCTCCATGACCTTCTCGTTGGCCAGCCGCTCTACTTCGCTGATCTGAGCCGGGGACAGGGCTTCGAAGTGCGTGAAGTCGAAGCGGAGGCGGTCAGGGGCAACCATGCTGCCTGCCTGCTTGACGTGGTCTCCCAAAACCTCGCGGAGCGCCCAATGCAGGATGTGCGTGGCCGTATGGTTGCGGCAGATCCGGTTTCGCCTGCCCGTGTCGATCCGCGCCTCAAGCACGTCGCCGACCTTCACGGTACCGCTGCCGACCTTCACGGAGTGCACGATCAGGCCGCCTTCCGGCTCCTGCGTGTCAAGCACCTCGAGATGCACTCCCTTGGCAGACATGGTGCCGGTGTCGCCCACCTGCCCGCCCTTCTCGGCGTAGAAGGGGGTTTTCTCGCAGACGACCTCCCCTGTTTGGCCCGCGGATATCTCGTCGACCCGGTGTCCTTCGCAGACTATGGCAAGTACGGCGACATCGGCCGCGGTCTCGGTATAGCCGATGAATTCGGTTGCTGCGACTTCCCCGGCGATCTCGCTCATGACGCCGCCGTACGTTGACCACGCCTTGTCGGCGTCTTTCGCATGGGCACGGGCGCGCTCCTTCTGCGCCTCCATCGAGCGCTCGAAGCCTTCGCGGTCGACCGTGACACCCTGGGTGGCTGCGATTTCCTCGGTTACCTCGATAGGGAAGCCGTAGGTGTCATGCAGGGTAAAGGCCTCGACACCGCCGAGGACTCCCCCCTCGACGCCTTCCAAGGCGTTTTCAAGGTAGGCCTTCCCTTGGCGAAGGGTGGTGCCGAAACGTTCCTCTTCAGAAAGCACCACGCGTTTGATCAGGCTTTGGTTTTCAATGATTTCCGGATAGGCAGCGCCCATCAAAGAGATTATCGCGTCGACATATTCGGAAAGGAAGCTTCCTTCAATGCCGATGAGGTGCGCCTTCATGACGGCACGGCGCAGCAGGCGGCGAAGCACATAGCCGCGCCCCTCGTTCGACGGCAGTATGCCGTCGGCGATCATGAAGGTGACGGCACGGCTGTGGTCGGCTATGATGCGCAGGGCCAGGTCGCTTTCGGGGTCGTTGCCGTAGGGCTTCTGTGCAAGCTTCTCGCCAACGGCCATAATGCCGCGAATGAGGTCGTTCTCGTAATTCGACTGGACCCCCTGCATGATGGCGGCGATGCGCTCAAGGCCCATGCCGGTGTCGATGTTTTTCTTGGGCAGGGGCACCAAGCTGCCGTCTTCTTGCCCGTCGAACTGGGTGAACACCAGATTCCAATACTCGAGGAAGCGGTCGCAGTCACAGCCGGGTGCGCAGTCGGGGCTCCCGCAGCCGAAGGCCTCACCCTGGTCATAGTAGAGTTCGGAGCACGGCCCGCAAGGCCCGGTAGGTCCGGCACGCCAGAAGTTGTCCTCTTCGCCCAGGCGCGAGATATGGTTTTCCGGGACGCCGATCCCCTTCCATATCTCGATGGTCTCGTCGTCGTCTTCGAAGACCGTGAAGTAGAGGCGTTCGGCGGGGAGGCCGAGCACCTCGGTGGAGTACTCATAGGCCCAGGCGCACATCTCTTGCTTGAAGTAGGCGCCGAAGCTGAAGTTGCCAAGCATCTCGAAAAAGCTTAGGTGGCGCCCGGTAGTGCCGATGATGTCGATATCGTTGGTTCGAACGCACTTCTGCACGGTGGTCGTCCCGATATAGGGCTCCTCGAGCTGCTTTTGCTGCAAGAAGTATGGTTTGAACTGAACCATGCCGGCACTCGTCAAGAGCAGTGACGGATCATCGGGGATAAGCGACGAAGAGGGCCAGCGTTTATGGCCCTTCTTCTCAAAAAAATCGAGGTATGACTCTCGAATCTCGGCAGTGCTCATGTATTCCATGGAGGCTGGTACCCTTCTTTCTCGGTTCTGTATGCCTGGCTTAGGGTTGCGCTACCCTACGTGTCGGCGGGCTTGTCGGCGTCAGATGTGGCATCTTCAGGCTCTTTATCCTGGCCAGAAGATTCCTTATCGGGTTTGGGGCGAGGGGTGCCCGATGCCGTGCCATCTTCTTCGTGGGCCTGGCCACGTCGGGAGGCATGACCCTTGCCTTCCCTTATGCGGTCGGCGTTTTCTGCAAACAAGGTGAGCAGGCGCTTTCGCTTCCCTCTTCGACCCGGTGACGAGGCATCTTCGAGGGGGCTCGCTCCTCCCTCCTCGGCAGGTTCGGGGACGCCTTTGAAGAAGACCCCGTCTTCCGAAACGATGGAGCGGCCGGTCCGCTTTTCGAAATAGTACACGAAAATGGCCTTCATGGCAGCAACGGCGGGGATGGAGGCCAGCATGCCCACAAGGCTTCCCATAAAACCGCTCATCGCGCCGCCGATGGCAGAGCCTGCCAGCAAGGCGATGATGACGAGCGCAGGATGGACATCGACCGAATCCGCCATGAGCTTGGGGGAAACGAAGGTATAGATGATCTGCTGAATAGCAATGGTTACCACAAGCGTGAGGAGGGCGACCCAGGGGCTGATGAATATGCCGACTATCGCTGCGAGCGCGCCGCCCAGCCAAGGGCCGACAACTGGGATGATGTTCAACAGGCCTGCGATGCCGCCAAGCGCCGCCGCATTCGGGATGCCGATGATGGCGTAGGCGATGCCGCAAAATATTCCGATGAGGAAGCATTGGATGAGGGTGGCTTTTATGTAGCCTCCCATGACCCGCGTGAACGTGACGTAGAGCATCTCTGCGTCTTCGCGCCGCTTCTCCCCGATGAGACGGCGGCACTCCCGGCCAAGCGTCGGCAGCTCCATCAGAATCCAGAATGCGACGACCAATGAGAAGCCGATCACCACAAAGCTGTTCGCAATGGTGCCGCCAATGGTCACAAGCGAATCGGCAGAGGCTTTAGCGGCTTCGCTTACCCAGGAAGAGAAGGCCTGCGTTGCCTCGTTGATCCAGTTCTTCACCGTGTCATTTTGGAAGAAGTGCTCGTATTGGCTATAGAACTGGTTATACCAGTCGGAGATCTGCTGCATGTAGGCCGGGATGCTTTCGAGCAGGTTCTTGAACTGCCCCCCGATGCCGAACACCGGAGAGAACAGAAGAACGCCCAATGCGGCGATCACCAAGAACATGCCCACATAGGCGATGGCCGAGCCCCAAACGCGCGAAACCCCCCGCGCCTGCAGGCGGTTGACCGGGGTGCGCAGGACGAACACGATGATTATCGTCCAAACGATGATGCCGACAGGGATGGCGAGGATATTGAGCAGGTAGATAACGATGCCTGTCAAGATGATGGCAGCGACGATGGTCCAGAGCCGAAAGAAGCCCTTGCGTGCCTTCAGCTCTTTTTCTTTTAGTTGGTCCGTTTCGAACATGTTCAAGGCTTCATCACCGTGGGCCCCTCCAAGCGTCTGTTATTTGGTTGCATTCTGGGAAAGGTCCTCTTCCTTGCCTTTTTCTGATTCTTCCTTCTTCATTTCGGAAAAAGCTGTTTCTCCGCTTGACGTGCTCGTCACAGGACCCGCCTCTTTCTTGGGGGAATCCGAATCATAGGTGAAATATCTTTCGGCGACGGAATCGGCATCGGCGGTGGCCGTTGCTGCGACTGCTGCCGCAACGTGGCTGGCGACCTTGTTGGTGTTGTGTGCTACTTCACGCTTCGCCTCCGCCGCAGCCTGGCGCTCGGCCTTCTTTTCATAGCGATGCGCCTGGTCTTCCCCGATGCTCTTTGCTGCCGGTGCCTCGTTTTGCACGCCGTCGCCCACCTTGCTTTGCCCCAAGGCGATAGACTCCTCGCTTGCATGGCGCGGCTTCAGCACATTGCGGACACGGCTGGTGACGTTGTTGACCAGCTCGAGCGGGGCGCTTGCTGCAGCGTCGACGGCATTCGCCGCATTGGAGATGGTGTCGGTGACCTGGTTCACGTCTTCGAGTATCTGATCCAGGCGCATGATCTCAAGGTTGGCGGCATCCACGGTAAGCGAGACCCTTTCAACCAAGGGATCCACCTTCGCCACCACCGGTTTGAGGTTGGCAGTGATCTCCTGCACGTTTTCGAGCGTAGGCTCCAGCTGCTTTTGAACATCGACGACCGCGCTTCGTGTTCTGCGGACCGTGAAAACCAGTTCTACGATGAACCACACCAAGGCAATGATGACCAATAGGAAGCCTATCGGAAAGACCATATTCATGATGTCGGCGAAAGTCATGTTGCTCCTCCTTGTATTTGAGCCCTAACTATACCATGAGTGTCAGGTTTTCTACACAGGTCGCCGACTGTTTCCACGCTGCATTCATAGGGTGTTGCCTGGATGTAAACGAGTGGTTACGCTATTTTGAGCCGCGGTCGCGCGCGACGGCTTCGCTGCGGTATGCCTCCCAGCCCCTCTCGCCCGGTTGGTAAAAGCACCCTTTTTCAAGGCCTTCGGGTAGGTAGCGCTGGTCGACCCAGCCACGCGGATCATCGTGCGGGTAGCGGTATGGGCCGTAGTCCTCGGATCCGGGACGGTGGCGGTCACGCAGGTAGTCGGGGACTTTTCGCACAGGCCCGTTGCGCACTTCCGCCATCGCTGCGTCGATCCCAAGGTAGGACGCGTTTGATTTCGGGGCGAGCGACAGGTAGACGGCAGCCTGCGCAAGGTTGATGCGGCACTCCGGATAACCGATGACCTCTGCCGACTTGAAAGCGGCTTCAGCAATGAGCAGGGCTTGGGGATCGGCATTGCCGATATCTTCCGAGGCAAGGATGAACATGCGGCGCGCTATGAACTTCGGATCCTCGCCGCCATCGATCATGCGCGCCATCCAATACAAGGCGGCATCGGGGTCAGACCCCCTCATCGATTTGATGAAGGCGGAGATGGCGTCGTAGTGCATGTCCCGCCCCTTATCGTAAGGGAGGCTGCGGTAGGGGGTGGTCTTGCGTACCATGTCCTCGGTAATCACGGCCGGGCCTTCTCCGGCCGCAACCAAAGCGCTTGCCGATGCAAGCTCCAAGGTGGTGAGGGCTCCTCGGGCGTCGCCGCCCGACATCAGCACGATGGCCTCTTCGGCCTGTTCTTCCAAGATGCAGGCCCCGCCAAGGCCCCGCTCGTCCTCAAGTGCGCGGTGGAGGAGCGCCGAGATCGAGGCATCGTCAAGGGAGTGCAGCTCAACGATGCGCGAGCGCGAGAGCAGCGCCGAATTGACCTCGAAGAAGGGGTTCTCCGTCGTCGCCCCTATCATGACCACGATACGGTCTTCCACCGCGTGCAGGAGGGCGTCTTGTTGGCTGCGGTTGAAGCGGTGTATCTCGTCGATGAAGAGGATGGTGCGCAAGCCGCTCATGGCAAGCCTTTTTTCGGCGGCATCGATCTCGCGGCGCAGGTCGGCCACGGATCCGCCGACTGCCGACACCTCGACAAAAGCTGCATGCGTCGTTTCGGCGACCACATGGGCGAGCGAGGTCTTTCCGGTGCCTGCCGGGCCGAAGAGGATCACCGAGGAAAGCTGGTCTTGTTCGATTGCCTCGCGCAGCCAGCTCCCAGGCCCCACGGCTTCGTTTTGCCCCACGACCTCATCGAGGCTCTGGGGGCGCATACGCACTGCCAGGGGGGCGACTTTAAGCTTGGCCTTGTCTTCTATTTCGGTAAACAGGTTATCCATTGGACCATTGTACCTTGGCAGCTGTTTTATGGTTCGTACAGCTTGTGTTTGAATCCTGAAAATCACAAAACAGCTGTTTGTCAAGACTTTAATTCCCAGGGAATCATACGTTATACTCAGGGCACGTCCTACCTTCGAGTCATACTTAGTGATGGACCGACGCATATGACTTAGGGAGCTCAAGATGGCGTGTGGAATGGAGATTCGTGTCTGTTGATACGAAAGCCAGGAAGCAGGCTGCGAGCACCCACCTTTCGAGGTGGGTTCATCCTCTGACCGGGGGTAGGATATCTTTTGTTGCGGGGGTACGCAGGTGCAGGCATGCACGTACCGCTCCACTGCTCACCCTGCGGGCTCGTGCGTTTCGCTTCTCAATCTAAATAATGCATAGATGGTGTTCGCAGTACTTACGCACCTGCGTCCGTGCACGCCTGCCATCTTGGGTGCGGGTGGCGAAAAGGCTTTTCCTTTTCGCATGAAACAGGGGGGTACCCCCTGTTTCATAAAGAGCCCAACTGCCCAAATACTGCAAGGGGCTGAGGCACGATTGAGAAAAGGGGCTTCGCCTTTTATCGGTCTTGCTGTGAGTTTTACGTTAGGCTTGGGATTTGCCGTGTTGGGCTCAGGCGGGCTCTAGGCTTCTTGCTTGCTTTTCGGAAACTTCAGAATGAAGGTGGCTCCTTTTCCTGGGGTGCTCTCTACCTGGATCGTGCCTCCGTGGTAGAGGACCGCGTGTTTTACTATGGCGAGGCCGAGGCCTGTGCCGCCTGTTTCCTTCGAGCGGCTTTTCTCAAGGCGGAAGAAGCGTTCGAATACCTTTTCCTTCATATCGTCTGGGATGCCCGGGCCGGTGTCTGCCACTTTGACGACGGGGCCGGTATCGCCTGGCCCCACATCGACATCGACCGTCCCTTCGGCGTTGTTGTATCGGATGCCGTTCTCAATAAGGTTGTACAGCATCTGTTCGGCGACCGTCTCACTGCCCGTGAGCAGCGCGGCCTTTCCGTTGAGGCGCACCACTACCCTGCTCGCCTGAGCAAAGCCTTCCAGGCGGTCAATGGTGCGCTGGGCAAGCGCGTACAGGTCGATGCATTGGTCCGAATCCCCGACGGCCGCCTCGTCGAGGCGCGACAGGGTAAGCACGTCGTCTATGAGCGAACGCATCGACTGGGCTTCTTCGTAGATCAGCGCTGCGAACTTCTTGCGGTCGCCCTTGTCCACCATATCGTTCTTCATGAGCTCGGCATACCCCGAAATGACCTGCAAAGGCGTCTTCATCTCGTGGCTGACGTTTGCGGAGAAGTCCCGGCGCATGCTTTCTGCCAAGGCCAGCTCCTTATTCTGTTGCTTGAGCTGTTTTTGCTGGTTGTCGATGCGCTCGAGAAGCGGCGCCATTTCCACGTAGATCTCGTTTTGGAGCGGGTCTCTGAAGTTCAGAGCATCGACGGGCTTCATGATGCGCCTCGTCAACATCCGTGAAAGGATGAATACGAGCACCGTTGCCACCACAACGGCAACCAGGATGGGGACCAACATGTTTGCGAGGAAGGCCATGAGCGAGTGCCGGGACTCCGACAGCCGGATAACGCTTCCGTCGTCAAGCTTCACAGCTGCATAGATGGTGTCTGTCCCCAGTGTCGTGGAATATCGCGAGGTGCTTGCCTGCCCGCCTTGCTCCGCCTTTTGGAACTCGGGGCGGTTCGCATGGTTTTCCATGGCGGCGCTGTCGCCTGAGCTGTCATAGAGCACCGAGCCGTCGGGGGCTATGAGGGTGTACCGGAGCCAACCTTCGAACTGGCCTTTCAAAACGTTGACGGCGGCGACGTCGCTTGCAGCATTCAGGTAGGCTGCCGCATCCTGTGCCTGGGCGATAAGCTCGGTTTCCGCTTCCTTTTCATAGAGGAAGTAGAAGATGGTCGTGGTAGCCACGGAAAAGATCAGGAGTATGGCCAAGGTGAAGACCAGCACCGAGTTGAATATCTTCCCCGAAAGACTTTGCTGTTTGCGGCCTTTCCGGCCTGCCTGGCCTCCCCGCTCGGCGCGGCCGGAGACGTCTTTGACAGCTGCCGGGCTGGAATCGTCCATCAGGCGTCTTTCTTGATGCAGTAGCCTACCCCGCGAACCGTGTCGATAAGGTTCTCGGTGCCTGGCACCACTTGGGAAAGCTTCTGCCTGAGCGTTTGGATATGCACGTCGACCGTCCGGGTGCTGCCGACATATGCCATGCCCCAGATCTCCTCGAACAGCTGGCTGCGCGAGAGGACCTGCCCCTTGTTCTCTAAAAGCATGTGAAGCAGCTTGAACTCCTTCAAGGTCAACGGCACCTCTTCGCCCGCGGCCGTCACGGTGTGGGAGGTCAGGGAAAGCTCTATGCCCCCGCACCTCAACACCTCGCCGCCGTCTTTGTGGGCGACCCCCGCACGGCGCAACAGGGCGTTCACACGCGATACCAGCTCCATCATGCCGAAAGGCTTGGCGAGGTAGTCGTCTGCCCCGGCGTCCAGGCCCGAAACCTTGTCGTATTCGGTGCCCCTCGCCGTCAACATGATGATCGGCACCGATGCCGTCGCGCGGTCATCGCGCAGCTTCGCCAATATCTCCAAGCCGTCGACGTCGGGAAGCATGATGTCGAGCAATACCAGTTGGGGGCGGTTCTTCGCGCACGCCTCGAAGAAATCTTGCGCATGGGCGAAGCCGCGGGCCTCGAAGCCTGCCTGCCGCAAGGCATAGACGGTAAGGTCGCGGATATTGGTGTCGTCTTCAACGTAATAGATCATAGGCCTATCTTACCTCATCAGCGTGCGAAGCGGTCAGGTAAAGCAGGGGGGCGGTGGGACAGTGGGGACAGACTCTTTTGTCCCCACTGTCCCAGAGCCCCCCTGCTTCATGCACGCCCTCAGCCGAAGCGACCGGCGACGTAGTCGGCCGTACGCGCGTCGACTGGGTTCGTGAAGACGTCTTGCGTCGGGCCGCTCTCGACCATGTCCCCCAGGAGGAAGAAGGCCGTCTTGTCGGAGACGCGCAAGGCCTGCAGCATGTTATGCGTCACCATGATGACGGTATACCTGCTCTTCAACTCTGCAACAAGCTCCTCTATCTTTGCGGTCGAGATAGGGTCGAGGGCGCTTGTCGCCTCGTCCATGAGGAGCACCTCGGGGCGGACGGCGAGCGCACGGGCGATGCAAAGCCTTTGCTGCTGTCCGCCGGAAAGCCCGAGCGCATTCTTCTTCAGGCGGTCTTTCAGCTCATCCCATATCGCCGCGTCGCGAAGCGATTTCTCAACGACCTCGTCGAGGTCTTCACGCCTCTTTATCCCATGGGTGCGCGGCCCGAAGGCGATGTTGTCATACACCGACATAGGGAAGGGGTTCGGCTGCTGGAACACCATGCCGACACGGCGCCTCAGGTCGTTCACGTTGATGGCCGCGTAGGCATCGGTGCCGTCAAGCGTGACCGTGCCTTCGATTCGGCAGCCTTCTACCAGGTCGTTCATGCGATTCAGGCTTTTGAGCAGGGTCGACTTGCCGCACCCGGAAGGCCCGATGAGGGCGGTCACCTGGTTTTCGGGGAACTCGAGGCTGACATCCCTCAAAGCCTGGAAGTCTTTGTAGTAGAGGTTGAGGCGGCTGACCCCCATCTTGGACGTATGCGGCCCGCCATGCCCTACGACGCACTCCTCGATGTCCCTTGCGCGCAGCTGGGGCATATAGCCTGCGTCTTCTTTCGCAAGGATGTCCGCCTTTGCCGGCAGGTCGCTTGTGCGGGGGGCATTTTCCAACAATGCATCGGTCATGTTCTCAGTCCTTACTCATCTTCCTAGCAACGAAGGCGGCGGCCAGGTTCAAGGCAACCACCATGAACAGCAGCACCACGGCCGTCGCATAGGTCTCGTTGACATGCAGGCCTTCGCTTGCCAGCACATACATATGGACCGCCAGGGTGCGGGTAGAGTCGAAAACCGCCATAAAGCCGTTCTCGATGAAATGCGGGATCTGCGCTATCGATCCCGCCGTGAAGATCAACGCGGCCACCTCGCCTACAACGCGTCCGAGGCCGAGTATCACGCCGCCCAGGATCCCCGGTATCGCCGAGGGCAGCACGCAGCGAAAAACGGTGCGGAGCCTTCCCGCCCCCAGGCCGAAGCCCCCTTCGCGAAACGAGTCAGGCACCGCAAGCAAGGCCTCCTCCGTCGTCCGCATGATGACGGGCAGGATCATGATCGCCAGCGTGCATGCCCCTGCCATCAAGGACAGGTTCCAATGGAGCGCGGTCACAAAGAAGAGCATGCCGAAAAGGCCGTAGATGATCGACGGGATCCCCTGGAGCGCCTCGGTGGTGATCCTCACCAGCTGCACGAACCTGTTGCCGCGTGGCGCATATTCAACCAAATAGATTGCAGATCCCACACCGAGCGGCACGGCAAGAAGAAGGGAGAGGGCGGCCATCAGCAAGGTATTGACAAGTGCCGGCATAAGCGACACGTTGCTTGAGCTGTACTCCCACTCAAACAGGCTCGGTGACAGGTAGGTCACCCCCTTCACCAGGATGTACCCGACAATCCCCAACAGGATTGCCACGGTGAGGAACGCCCCGAGATACACCAGGTGCCTCAACACCCATGACGTCAGCCCCCGGGCCTTTTTCTTACGTATCGCGGCCAGGGCAAACATGCCGTCGATACGGGCGTCGGAATCCGCAGGGGCGGCCTGCGGCGTGCTTGCTTCGACGGCGAGGCTGGGTCTCGTCCTCATTTGACCTCGCCCCGTCTCTTGATGACATTGAAGAGCATGGTGATCATCAGGATGAAGACGAACAGGACGACGCCTGTCGCCACCAAGGCCCCGCGATGGAGGTCGGCCGCGTAGCCCATCTCAAGCACGATGTTCGCCGTCATGGTACGCACCCCGTTGAAGATGCTCTCCGGGATGAGGGCCTGGTTGCCCGCGACCATGATGACTGCCATGGTCTCGCCGATCGCGCGTCCTACACCCAGCACGACCGCCGCCATGATTCCGCTCGCTGCCGCCGGCACCACCACGCGAAATGTAGCATGCTCGTGGTCGGCCCCGAGCGCCAAAGCCCCCTCGTAGTATTTGCCGGGCACCGCGTCAAGCGCGTTTTGCGCAACGGTGATGATCGTGGGCAGGATCATGATACCCAAGAGTATCGATGCGGCAGCCAGGGAAAAGCCGTTCCCCGGTGTTGCTGCGCGGATGAAAGGCACGAGTATTACCAGGCCAAAGAAACCGTATACGACCGAGGGAATGCCGGCCAAGAGCTCGACACCGGGTTTCAGGACACGGACGACGCGGCCGCTTGCAAAGCGCGAGAGGAATATCGCGCAGAGAAGGCCTGCAGGGACCCCGACGACCATAGCCCCTGCCGTCACATAGATGCTGCCGACGATCATAGGGAAGATGCCGTAGATGTCGTTTGCCGGCCGCCAGGTGGTGCCGAACAGGAAGTCGGGAAGCCCGATCTGCGCTATGGCAGGCATGCCGTTCGCGAAAAGGAAGACGCAGATCAACGCAACCGCAAGAATCGATATCCCTGCGGAAGCGATGAAGAATGCCTTTGCGCCACCTTCTATGAGTCTGGCTTTGATCATGCTACCCTCCTAAAGCTATTTCTGCGCCAAGGCGTCTTCCCACTTGGTTGCGCTGCCGGTGTAGACTGCCTTTACCTGGGAGCTTGTGAGGGAGTCGAGTGTCGTCCCTGGTGCGATGATGACGGCGATGCCGTCCTGCGCGATGACCGTCGGGGTCAAGCCGCCCGATACCTCGGAGTCCTTCAATGCGCGGGAGGCCATGCCGATGTCACAGGTCCCTGCCAGCGCCATGTTCATGCCGGTGGTCGAGTCGGACTGCTGGACCTCGATGGTGACGTTCGGGTTGAGTTCCTTATAGGCTTCGGCCAGCTTTTCCATTACCGGGGTGACCGAGGACGAGCCGGCGACCACGACCTTGCCGCTTGCGCCGGATGCCGTATAGGGCGAAGCAGAGGCCCCGAGTGAGATATAGTGGTTGCCTTCGACGACCTTCTGCCCCTCAGGGCTCATGATGTAACTGATGAAGTCCTTCGCAGCAGGCGAGACGTCGGCCTTCGTCGCAATATTGAAAGGCCTGGATATCTTGTAGCTCCCGTTCTTGACATTCTCCACCGTCGCCTCGGCGCCGTCTATCTTGGCCGCCTTCACTGTTGCGTTCAGAGACCCGAGGGAGATGTAGCCGATGCCGGCCTTGTCTCCTGCAACGCTTGTCATCATGACCGAGGTAGAGTTGGTAACGACCGCCGAGGCCGTGGTCTTGTCGACCTTGTTCCCGCCGGGGTCTTTCTCCTCGATGCCGAAGAGCTCGACGAAGGCGCCGCGCGTTCCCGATCCCTCCTCGCGGGAATAGACCGAGATCTGACCTGTAGGGCTTGAACTCGACCCAGAGCTTGCGCTCGCGTTCGAACACCCTGTTACAAACAACGCGCCGGAAATCATCAAGGCTCCGGCTATCAGTGCTGCCAATTTCTTTTTCATCGTCTCCTCTTTCCGCTACGGCGGGTATCGTGCCGTATGCACTCGAAACGATTCCAATAGTGAGGCCCGCTCATCAAAGCCTTGTTTGGGGCGTGTCAAATCCTCGTAAAGTTTGCCGGGACGCCCGTCTGGTGTGTTGGGGCGCACGAAATGCCAGGCGCGCTCCTTTCAGAGGCCGGGCAAGAAGGGTCCTTTGCCTGAAAGGCGTCATCGCCGTTGCGGCCCCATGAATTCGCAGACCCCCTCTTGTAAAACGGCATTATGGAGTATAATGGCTGCGCATCAGCATCACTGCCTGTCCTGCTTCTCGTGCTGGGCAAGGCTGCCATCGGGTTGGGGACGGAAGTCGAAAGGGTCGGGCGTGGGTCGAGTATGGCATGGCATAGCCTCAGGGCCTTCTGCAAGGCTGCAAACAGGCGAAGGTGGCGTCGAGGCAGACCCTTTCCTTGCCGGCCGCATTTTTTCCCCACCAGGTAGAGGCAAAAGGGGCTTTACCCTTGTGGTGTGCGGGTTCGCCCTGCTTGCAAGCCTCCTTGCCCTAACGCTTACGAGCTGCGGCGGCGACAAGGGCGAATCGACCGGGCCCGCCTTCGCACGGCCGGCGCTCGCGCTGTCCCCCCTCAACCCCACCGCGCTCAATTCGAGCTCCGGCATCGACACCACATCGCTCTCATCGGGTTACGTCGGCGTCTCCTACACTTCTGGAAGCCGTTTGAAATTCCAGGTCATCTGCGGTGATTCAACGTACAACTACGACCTTCCCAACGACGGGACCCCGATCGTGTGCCCCCTCAGCATGGGAAGCGGCACCTACACCTTCAACGTCATGCAGAACACCAGCGGAAACCGGTATGCGTCAGCGAGCTCCGTCACAAGAAGCGTTCAGCTCGCCGACGAATTCCAACCCTATATCCGCCCCGATGTGTTCTGCAACTACAACGAGGCGAGCACGGTCGTCGCAAAGGCGAACGAGCTGACCGCAAGCGCCAAGAACCAGGGCGAGGCCTTGAGCAATATCTACAACTATGTGGTCAGCAATGTGAAATACGACAAGCAGAAGGCGGCCACGGTAGCCGACGGCTATGTGCCAAACCCTGATTCTACCTTGGCATCCGGCACCGGGATCTGCTTCGACTACGCATCTTTGACGGCCGCCATGTTAAGAAGTCAAGGGATTCCGTGCAAAATTGTCACAGGATATGTTTCACCTGATAATATATATCACGCATGGAATATGGTATATATAAACGGTAGTTGGAAAACGGTGAAATTCACCGTCAACCCCAATACCTGGACAAGGATCGACACCACATTCGCTGCAGGGGGAGACAAGTCTACCGTTGGTGACGGTTCGAATTATGCGGAACGGTATACCTACTGATGGCAACAATAGCAAGGAGCGGTAAACTGATGGCAACAAAAGTACTTGAGAGCAATGCCCTTTCAGTGTTTTGCGAAAGCGTTGCAATGATGCTTTCTGCCGGCATTCAGACCGATGAGGCGGTCTACCTTCTTGGGGAAAACATGCAGGATTCCGACTTCAAGGACACCTGCAATGCCGTATACCGGAACCTGATAGACGGGAAGTCCTTGGCAGAGTCGATGCGCGCAAGCGGCGCATTCCCCCGCCACGCCGAAGAGATGGTTGAAACCGGCGAGTTCTCCGGCCGTTTGGAGAACGTCCTTCTCAGCCTTTCCCAGTATTATGCCGAGGAGGACCGCATCTTCTCGAAGATCAAAAGCGCCATCGCATACCCTGCCGCCTTGCTGGCGATCATGACGGTCATCCTGCTTTTTGCGGTGGTCGTGTTGCTTCCGGTGTTCATCGGGGCCTACGAGAACCTTTCCGGCAGCTTGACCGCCGGCTCCTTCGCCTATATCAACGTCTCCCTTATCATCGGCTGGGTTGCCCTCATCATCATGCTGGTCTGCACGATCCTGGTCCTTATCGGCATGTTGATGTCGCGCACGCAGAATGGCCGCACGCGGCTGATACGCCTGTTTGAACGTATGCCCTTTACCCGCGACCCGCTCGAGCGCCTTGCTCTTGGGCGTTTCACCTCGGCCTTGGCAGTTTATACGGCGTCCGGGGTCGATTCCGAGACGTCAATGAAGGAGTCTGCCGCCACGGTAGACCACGTTGCCCTGAAGGCGAAGCTCGACACCGCCTATGACGAGATGATCTCGCCTCATAAAATGAAAAGCCTCGTCCAGGCGATCTATGACAACGACATCTTCGACCCCATATATGCCCGGATGCTGGTCGTCGGTACCCGCAGCGGCACGCTTGAGTCTGTTCTGACGCATCTCTCAGACTCGTTCGTCGACGACTCCATCATCGAGATCGACGGGGTGATCGACAGCGTCGAACCCACCCTTGCAGCCTTCCTTACGATCAGCGTCGGCGCCACCTTGATCGCGGTCATGCTTCCCCTCATCGGCATCATGGGAACGATCGGATAAGGCCTCATGTTCCGGGACCTGACAAAAAAGCAACTGAGAAAACGCCGCCGCAGGCGCATCCTGGCCGCAGTTGTGGCGGCGGTGATCGTCTTCGTTTTCATTGCCTCTTTTGGCCAGGCGAGCGCTTCCATGAAAAAACAAGGCGAGCTTTCTTTGAAAAACGCCGTGTTGGAAAGCGCCAAGCAATGCTGCGCCATCGAAGGGTCATACCCCTCGTCGGTGCAGTATCTAGAGAACAACTACGGGCTCATCATCGACCATAGCAAATACCTGGTCTCCTATGATATCTTCGCGGCAAATGTCATGCCCAGCGTAGTGGTGGTTGAAAAATGACCGAGAACAGCCGCAAACGACAGATGGTCCTCGACCCCCGCCAGATGCGTGCCGCCCTCGGTGAAAAACAAAGAGGCCGGTCCGGCAGGGTGTTCTCAGCGCTGCTCTTCGGGTTTATAACGATCTTCCTGTTGCTTTCCATCCTTATCGGGGTGCAGGCATACAGTATCATCGACCAGACCCGCGTGGCCAACAACGAGACCCGCCTCGGGCTCTCCCTGCTTGCAAACACCGTGCGCATGAACGACGTCCAGAATGCCGTGAGCTCGAAGGAGGGGCCGGAAGGGCCTGCCCTCGTGTTCACCGAGAACCTCGACTCGGGGGCATACGAGACGCGTATCTACCTATTCCGGGGAAACATCGTCGAAGAATACGCCGCGGCCAACAACGACTATGCGCCGGGCGCCGCCCGGGTGATCGTCGACTCGAAGACCTTCGACTTCGCCATCACCAAGAACCTTGTGGTTATAAAGACCGACCAAGGCAGCACGCAGGTAGCCCTGCGCAGCGAGGAAGGGGGAAATTAAATGGCTTCACAAATCGTCCTCCCCACGCGCAAAGGCACCGAGAACCGTCACACCTGGCACGGCAAGGCGTTCATCGTCGAAGCCCTTGTGGTCCTTTTCTTCATCGTGGTGTCCATCG
The DNA here is from genome assembly GCA_031549175.1 of Raoultibacter sp. Taxonomy (GTDB): domain Bacteria; phylum Actinomycetota; class Coriobacteriia; order Coriobacteriales; family Eggerthellaceae; genus WRIS01. Next base: position 16,441 of record JAVBQH010000141.1, on the reverse strand, counting down.
CCGTCGTTATGCAGCTGCTCACGCTTGCACAAAACGAGGCAAGCAAGGCAAACACCCTGTCTTATGCCAGCATCCTTGCCTCGAATGAGGCCGAGGCGTTTTCCGCCGACCCTGCGAAAGAGACGCACGTCTTCTATCGCCTGGAAAACGGCATCCTGGTGCCGACACAGGACAACGCCGCCAACAACTACGAGGTCAGCCGAAAGGTCAGCCGTGAGGCCCTCGCAGGAGGCACCTTGTATCATGGCACCATCGAGGTCAGGTACTCCGGCGAGAAGGTTTTCGAAACAGCCTCGTCGCGCTATGTGAGCATTGCGGGGGTGGGATGATGTCCCAACAGACAGGATCGGTCCGCATCGGGCCCATCAGCCTTTTCGCCTTGCTCATATTGATCTGCATTGCCGTGCTTTCCGTACTGGCGGTCACGACCGCGCATGCATCGTATGCCTCTGCGGAAAAACAGGCTTCCTTCACGACCGACACCTACACCAACGAGATCCTCGGCCAGAAGTTCGTCGGCCAGGTAGACACTGTTTTGACGCAGACGCGTGCAAGCGGCGGCGGACGCACCGAGGCAATGGCGGCGCTGCAGTCTGCTCTTCCAAAAGAGGCCAAAATAGAAGATAATACCGTACAAGTGGATTACACAAGGGCAAGCAGGCGGACGCTTTCCATTACACTTTCCATAACCGATGATGCCCACTATAGGATTACCGAGTGGCAGGCAACAACGTTGTGGGAGCCTGAGACGGAAACTGAGACCTTATGGTCTGGCGGGACAAGCTAGCGATAGGAGCAGCAATGGATTTCAGACAACTACTCAAGCAGATGGTCGACATCAAGGCGTCAGACATTTTCATTGTTGCCGGCCTACCGTTCTCGTATGAGGTCAGCGGCAGGCAGGTACGCCTTGACACGCCCTACCTCACCCCCCAGGAAACCGAAGAGTACGTCCGCGCCCTCTATATGGAGTCCGGACGCAACATCGAGTACTTCACCGACAGCAAGAACCACGACGACGACTTCAGCTTCGCCTTGCCGGGCATCGGCCGCTTCCGTGCGAATGTGTTTCGCCAGCGCGGCTCTTTTGGCGCGGTGATCCGCATCATCCCCTTCGGGCTGCCCAACCCGCAAGACTTCCACATCCCCGACGAGGTGCTTCGTTGTGCGGATTTCCAAAAGGGCCTGGTCCTGGTCACCGGCCCTGCGGGTGCCGGCAAGTCGACCACCCTGGCATGCATTATCGACAAGTTGAACCACCAGCGCGCGGGCCACATCATCACCATGGAAGACCCGATCGAATACATCCACCGTCATGAGAACTGCATCGTGACCCAGCGCGAGATCCCTACCGACGTTGCCACCTACGGCGAGGCGCTGCGCTCGGCAATGCGCGAAAAGCCCGATGTCATCCTGTTGGGCGAAATGCGTGACTACGTTACCGTCGAAACGGCGGTCACGGCCGCAGAAATGGCCCAGCTCATCTTTTCGACGCTTCACACGACGGGTGCCGCCGGCACGGTCGACCGCATCATCGATGCCTTCCCGGCCTCGCAGCAACGCCAGATCCGCCTGCAGCTGTCCATGGTATTGCAGGCCATCGTCAGCCAGCAGCTTGTCCCAACGGTTGACGGCGGCGAGGTTCCCGCCTTCGAGATCATGGTCGTCAACACCGCCATCCGCAACCTTATCCGTGAAGAGAAGACGCATCAGATCGACAGTGCCATCGCAGCGCGCACCTCAGAGGGTATGCGCACCATGGACCAAAGCCTGTACGACCTTTGCAAGGCCGGAACGATCACCAAGGAAATGGCCCTGCAGTACAGTATCCACCAAGAGGCCCTGCGCAAGCGTTTCGAGACCGAGGGTGCCTTCGAGGCCGGCCGCGCTATCGCCTAAGGCAGATTCCTGCATAGCAAAACGGCCATCGGAAACGGTGGCCGTTTTTTCATTCCCACCGTAGGGCCTGACCCTTTACACGCGCCTTTTCTCCGTTGTAGAAGCATGTTCGACAAGGCCTTGGTCGATGATGTAGTCAAGGAAGTTGCTTGCCGGCTCGTTTTTGTCCTTCGCGACAAGGTAGAGGGTGTAGTGCATTTTCGGATCTTGGGAGGCCCGGTACGTGATATCCTCCCTCAAGCTGAAGCGCCCGTCTTCAACCATGCCTATTGTCGTGAAAAGGATCGCATCACGGAAGTCCGACAGGTAATACGACGAGGTGTCGGACAAGTTGGCAATATGCACCATCCTGAACAAGGGAACGAGGTTCTCCGCCGCAAACATGTCTTGGAGGGCGATCTTCACCGAGTCGAAGACTTTCCCGAGAGAGGTCATGATGGGGACGCCCTTGATGTCGTCGAAGCTCAGGTATTCGCAGTCGGCAAGCCTGTTGTCCTTCTTGATCCAGGCAATGAGGCTGTCGGTGAATATCGGGACGGCCCGGTATCCTGCCTCTTCCATCGTGCGCCTATAGGTCTCTTGCCGGTTCGTGCCGCATATCATATCGAGCGAGATATCGACCACATCCTTTTGAAGCGCCTCCTCCACCGAGCCGCATGTCCTCATGTCGTCGAAGCTGATGTCGACATGGGGGTGATTGCTTGAATACTTCTGAACCCAGCGATACATGAGGCGCATGCCGGCACTCAGGCTGGCATCCTGGAAGGTAAGGGAGGAGAACCCCTGCTCCTGCAATGCGAGGCATTTCTTCAAGCCTGCATCATAGGTCGACATCATCAAGCTGACCTCTTTGAGGAATTCTACGCCGATCGAGGTCAGTGTCGTCTTCCCCGCAGCGTGGTCGAAAAGGGTAAGCCCCGTGGTATTCTCCAGCTCGATCATATGCTTGCTCAGGGCGGATTGCGATATGCTCAGGGCCTTCGCAGCCTTCGTGTAATTGAGCGTGCTTGCCACATACTGGAATTCCCTCAGGTAATCGAGCTGCATCCCCAACCTCCCCTTCGCACCTCTGGCTTGCCCCCCTAGGCTTTGCCATGTTGCATGAGCCAATAGTACACGCATCCGAAGTGCAAAGGCAAGGGCACCCCGGAAGGGGCGCCCTTGTCGCAAGAGGGTGTGAAAAGGGTCTGACCCTCTTCGCGCTTTGGGTTAGGGGATGTAGCAGACCACCTTTTCCTTGTCGAGCTCGACCAACCTGTTCGAGACCTCCTTCACCGGTATGATCTCAAGGACATGTGCCAGGCAGTGGAGGACGCAGGGGGCCGTCCCGCCCTGTCCTAGCGTATCGGCACAGAGGTCGCACAGGCGTGATGGCGCCGGGAGGTAATCCCACTCCCACACGCCTCCCAGCTCGTCTGGCCCAAGCTCGTTCACCTTGATACCCCATTCATCGACAGGGATGCCGTTCTCGTTCCTACAAGATATCTCACAGCTTTTGCAGCCGGTGCACAGGCCGTAGTCAATAAGCATTGCGTAATCTTTCATCGGGACACACCTCCTATTCGCTTGCCAGTCCGTCGACTTTGCGGATACTGCAGATCACATTCTTGTACGGAGCTCCGTAACCGAGCTTGCCGACGCTCTCATGGGGGATGAGGTTGTTGATGTTGGCGGTAAAGGTGCCGTACAGGTGGGGAGCCTCCCCTGCCTGTTCAGGGAACCACCAGGCATGCTCTGCATGGACGACACGCGGGTCGACGGTCTTGTTCACGTTTGCCTTCTGGACGCAATGCCCGACGGGGTTTTCGATCGCCACCCAATCACCGTCTTCGATGCCGTATTTTCTCGCGGTGTCAGGATGGATGGTGACCTTCGGCCAGGGGTTGATGGCACGCAGCGTGCGTGACTGCCGGTGCTCCGAATGGAACATGGCGAGGTTGCGCCCGCCGCTGGTGAGGACGAGCGGGTATTTCTCGACCTCCTCGGGGGCCGAGCTGTACGGGCTCATGTCCGGCTCTTCGAAGTAAGGGAGGGCGTCTTCGCCAAAAGTGGGATAGAGCGTAGACTTCAGCTCGATAAGCCCGGTAGGGGTCTCAAAACCCGGCTCGCCGTCTGCACGGAGCTTGCCCGTCTCATACTTCCGGTATTCGAAGTCCTGCTGGTGCACGACCTCCTGTTTAAGGTCCTCGAAGCCCCAGTCATAGACGGTATGCAGCTGTTCGGTGAAGAAGTCGGAGACGCTGTCCCAGGGGAAGCGATCCGGGTTCATGCGTTTGCCCATGTCGATCAGGATCTCGAGATCGCTTTTGGTGTCAACGGGCTCGACTGCCTTGTTGATCGCGCCGACGAAATGGGTGTTGCGCCCGAAATGGGGCATGACGATGCCGTCGTGCTCGGCAAAGGTGGAGACCGGCAGGAACAGGTCTGCCAAAGCCATGGCGGAAGGCGTCATGAACACGTCTTGCACGATGTTGAAGTCGACCTTGTTGAGGCCGTTCATCCAACGCTCGGGCTGGGCGGCCATGCAGGTGATGGGGTTGGTGGCTATCATCCAGCTCATCTTCAGCGGATACGGGGGTTCGTCCATTTCCAGCCAATTGAGCAGGGTGTCGCCGAGATAAGAGGGCATAGCCGCATCGCCAAAGTTATAGCATTCGTATTTGCCTTCCAGGTCAACTATACGCTTTGCCTGGACCTCGGGCGCGACAAGCTGAAGCGTCTCGTAGCGCCATTTGCCCATGAAGCTCGAAGGCTTTGCAAGGGTCACCCCGCCGGGGATATCCATGTACCCGCAGATGGCACAAAGAGCAAGGAAGGCATGGCCGGCCTGCACACCGTTCTTCAAGGTGTCGATGGAAAGGCCCCAGAGTGCCGAAGAGGGCCTATTGTTGGCGAACGCACGTGCAGCGCCGATCAGCTCGCCTTGGGGCACCCAGGTGATTTCCTCGACCTTTTCCGGGGTGTATTCGGCGGCGCGTTCGGCAAGCGCCTTGAAGCCGTAGCACCAGGTGTCGACAAATTCGTGGTCGTAGAGGTTCTCGGAAATGATGACGTTGATAAGGCCAAGGCCGACCGCAGTATCGGTGCCAGGACGTAATTGCAGGTGGTATTCTGCCCGGACGCCGAGCCACGTAACGCGCGGATCAATGACGATGAGTTTCGAGCCGCGTTTCATAAGGTCGATGATCGCATGACCGAAGAAGCCGTCAGGGTTCGAATAGATCGGGTTCTTGCCCCAAAGGATTATGTATTTCGGCACCTCGTAGCGCGGGTCGTCATAGCGCTCAGGGAAGAACGCCGCATAATCGAGCTCGGGGTATCCTGCACCCAGGTGGTAGTTTGCGATGGTACAGCGCGGGCCATAGCAGGCGGCGCCGCTCAAAGTCGTGCCCTGGTTCGGCGACCCGAAAAGCAGGGGTGCATAGGTGCATGCATACAGGGTGCTTTCACGGCCGGTGCCCGTCATGGTGAATATCGATTCGGGGCCGTGGTTTGCAATGATGTCGCGCGCGGTATTCTCGATAAGGTCATACGCCTCATCCCAGGTGATCTTCTCCCACGTGTCTTTGCCGCGGTCTTCGCGCGCCCGCTTCATCGGGTGTATGATCCGGTCGGGATGATACATCATTTCCGGCAATGCCAGGCAGCGCGGACAGAGCCTGCCGTTGGTCACCGGATGCTCGGGGTCACCTTCGACCTTGACGACTTTGCCATCCTTGACATGCAGGTACATCCCACATCCTACCGGGTGGTCTCCAGGAGGCGACCAAGCGCAGGTCCTCACCTTCACCACTTCGGTGTTGCCGTCTTTGATAGGTTCACTCATCTTGCCTCTCCTCTCGTCTTCCCACTCGTCTTCAAACAGGGCATCGCCCTTGAGCCTTCCTCGGCCTACTCGACAGGCCCGGGTTTCGGTGCCGCCGGCACTCCTTCCTGTTTCGGGGCAGGTGCCGCCGGCGCGGCTGGTTTCGTATTGTTGAGCAGTGAGCTTTGGTTCGACGGCATCATTTCTTTTGCCAGTTCGGAAATGTCCGCCTCGCAAAAGGGGCACTCCAAGGGCAGGCGCCCCCCTATCGCATTGATCTTCTTGCCGCACTGGGGGCAGACGAGGTTGTCCTCGACCACCGATGGCCTAAAGCACATGGCGCGCTCCTTCCTCTAGGAGGCTGCTGCTTGAGGGCAACGGTGCGGTGTTCACAGGATGGGTCTTGTAAGCTTCTCAAGAACAGCCAGATGATTACACTCCTGCTCCATTAAAGCATCTGGAAGGCAAATAGGGAAATGATAGTATCGGGAGATGTTCCCCTTGTTGGGAATAGGCTTATTCGGGTTTGGAATAGTGCTGGCAGAGGGGGGATTTTCGTCGCTCTGCAACCTGATCGGATCGGAGCGGAGCGTGTCTTTTCCGAGACCAAAACCGCCTACGCAAACGGCCGCATCCTTGCCGTGCAAAAAAGCGTGGCTCCTTTGCACGCCTGTGCCCGGGAAAGCTCAGTACTTGTTGCGCACCACTTCGGCGGAGCCGTTCAGCTCCCCCACCCTGAAAGGCCGCCCGTCGATTTCCACGGTGCCTGAAAACGTGCCGAAGACCTGATGCTGGTCGCTGACGACAAGCTTGGCATCGGTGAGGTCTTTGCGGTCGAGGATCGGCGTGAACACCAGGTCGAGCTTGTCTTCGTCGTCGGTGACATGCCAGGGGGCCATAAGGTCGTACTGGTCGCCGACGCTTGCCTGCCGGCCTTTCGAAGCACCCTCTTCCTTGGGCGGGATGCCGAAATCGACCCGTCCGAGCTTATGGGCGACCCCGTCAAGGAAGACCATGTTCTCCGAGGCGGCGGAGGTGTCGCCGAAGCCGTATCCGAGGTTCAGGCCGAAGCGATGGGTCCCGTCGACCGCATGGCCCATGCCGTCCTGCCATCCGTGCGCCACGCCCCAAAACCAGGTGTTGTCATGCGTCCACACCCCACGTCCCCAATCAAGCAGGCCGAATGACTCGTTCGGGCGAAAGCCATGAACCAACAGGCCTTTCTTGAAGCTTCCCTGCGCACGCATGCACACGATCTTCTGGTTGTAGTAGAAGGCGTGGGGGTCTTCGGCCCAAGGGGTTGCGATCACCATCGAATCACGGGGCTCTTGGTCAAGGATTGCGTCTATGGCAAGGGAGTCGTCGCCTTCGAAGCGGGCGAAATGTGCACGAAGGGTACGCTTGCCCTCCTTCACCTCGAAGCGCATCTGGACACGGCTGTTGGAGAATTCCGAGATACCCCGGCCTGAGTGTTCAGGCAGCCTGAAGCGGCCCATCGGGAACGGGGTCAGCAGGCTGGTTGTCTTGTAGCTCTGTTGGGCGAAGTCGACGAGCGATGCCGAGATGAGCCCCATATAGCCCAAATCCCCTATGGTCAATGCAACCGCGTATTCATTGTCATTGACGAGGTAGTAATCCCATTCCTTGATCCGCCACTTCGGTGCCTTTATCCGAAATCGGTTGTAGTGGAGAAGGAGTGCGGTCGCATATCCTGGATTGGCCAGACTGCCGTCCCCTTTGTGCAAGGGGCCCTCTTGTGTAATCCGGTTCTCCTCCATCCCCTACTCCTTTTCGATACGCGCCTCGTGCGCCGGTGCGGTCCGCGCGATCGGTGCCTGGACACTGCCCTGGGCACCGGATGTCAATGATGGATGCTAGTTGAAGTATAGAACGGGGGCAGTCGCCGCCGGCCAAGGTGTTTCTTTTTCGTTTACCAAAGCCAGGCGGTTCCCAAAAACTGCCAAGGGGACGGGCGGACAAGGCCACGAACCTCGTTGGGGGCAGCTTCTAGGCCTTTTCGGCCGGATCGGCAGTGCGCATGAAAGGGGCGATGGCGCGCAGCACCTTGTCGGTGGCTTCGCCCACCTTCTTTTCATCTGCCAGCGTGAACGTCGCCTTCCCTTTGAAGCCCGAGTCGGTGATCTCCGTGAAGACGACCTTGGGCCCCTCGGTCACCCCCGAGACCTGCGTCAGGGCGTGGCGGCAAGCCTGTTCGATGTCTTTCGCACGCTGGTCGAGGTCTTCGCCGGAAGAGTGGACGAGGAAGGGCAATGCGACCCTCCTTACCGTGTGGAGCTTTACCAATGACGCCTTGTTGATCATCGAGTTCGGGATGACCGCCGTTTCTCCCAGCGAGTTGAGTATCGTCGTATGCCGCCACGTGACATCTTTCACGATGCCGGAATCGGTGCCTACCCGGATGTGGTCACCGGGTTGGACGAGTTTTGTAAGGCTGACTTGCAGGCCGCCGATCAGGTTCGAGATGGTGTCCTGGAAGCCGAGCGAGATGGCGATGCCTCCGACGCCCAGTGCCGCGATGACCGCGCTGACGTTCACGTTGAAGCAGGTATCCAAGATAATGCAGATGGCGACGATCCAGATGACCGAGCGGGCCAGGTTGATGAAGATCGAGCTTGAAGGCAGGAGGTTCGCCTCATGCATGAGCACATGCTTCAAGAACCTGGTTACCAGATGGGTGATGAGGGCGGTAACGGCAACGATGATGACGATGGTCGCCAGCTTCAGCGCCCAGTCGTTTTGCACCAATGCCTCAAATTGCGTCTCGAGTTGTTGGACATCTATCTCCATTGGTTCATCTTACCAGGAAGAAGGGGCCTGCGGATAGCTCTGGTCCTTTTCCCACAAAACGATTTTCCCCGCCTTTTTGCTTGCCTGGACATCGACCAGACGTTGGTTCGACGACCCCCTCCAAGAAAGGTCGTAGGAATGCATGGTCTCGACAAAAGGCCCGTCTACCACGACCTCGCACAGGGATACGACCTCCCGTGCCCGTTCGTCCGGGCGTCCCTTGGCAACGTCCTCGATCAAATAGCCCGTATAAAGCCAAAGCGGGATATCGTTCTCTGAAAGTTTTCGGGCAAGGTCGAGGATTCCGGCGCTTTGGTCGAGGGGCTCGCCCCCTGAAAGCGTCACCCCTTGGATCAGCTTGTTGGCAAGTATCTCCCCCACAAGGTCATCCACCTTTTTCACGGTGCCGCCCTCGTATGGCTGGCTTTCGGGGTTATGGCACCCGGAACAGGCATGCGAACATCCTTGGACGAAAACGGTGTAGCGCAGGCCCGGGCCGTCGACGATGGAGTCGGTCGCAGTGCCATAGAGCCTCAATGTTTTCTCAGAGCTTCCCATTTCATCCCTTACTGCTGAAAATCCTACCTTAGGAGTGTAACCCCTTGACGCATGCCGGGCCTCAAGAATACGCGACCCGCAGAATTACGGGTCGCTTATGTGGCCAGCTGTTTTCTTCTACCTACACGGGGCTTTGGTCAAGCTCCCTTATTTCCCTTGTTCAGAAACTGCATCGTGTTTGACGCGGTCCGATTCTTCAGAACGTTTCGCATCGTTGAAGCGGTCGAGCGTCCCTACCAGGTATCCGGTGATGCGGCGGATGCGCTCGAACTGCACGCCGTCTTCCTCTGTGCGCCCGCACTTCGGGCAGCGGTCGCCGATGATGCCGTTATAGCCGCAGACCGGATCACGGTCTACCGGATGGTTGATCGACCCGTAGCCGATGCCGCTTTCCTTCATGTGGCGGATGACGGTCTCGAAGGCCTCTATGTTGTCGGTGGGGTCTCCGTCAAGCTCTACATAAGAGATATGCCCGGCGTTGGTAAGGGCGTGGTAGGGCGCCTCGATGCTGATCTTGTCGAAGGCGTTCATGCTGTAATACACCGGCACATGGAAGCCGTTGGTGTAGTAGTCGCGGTCGGTCACGCCTTCGATCAAGCCGTAGCGCTCGCGGTCCATGCGGACGAAGCGACCGGACAGGCCTTCGGCGGGCGTTGCGATCAGCGTGTAGTTCATCTTGCGCTCTTCCGAGAGGCGGTCAAGGTAGGCGCGCATGTGGCCAACGATCTCCAGCCCGAGGCGCTGCGACTCGGCGGATTCGCCATGGTGCTTGCCGGTCAAGGCAACCAGGGCCTCGGCCAGGCCGATGAAACCCATGGTAAGCGTGCCGTGCCTGAGCACTTCACGCTGCTCGTCGTTGGCCCCAAGCGTCTCCGAGTCGATCCAGACGCCCTGCCCCATAAGGAAGGGGGCGTTGTAGACCTTTTTCATCGCCTGTATCTCGAAGCGTTCGTCAAGCTGCCCGACGGCAATGGCAAGCTTGGAGTCAAGCAGGTCGAAGAAGAGTTCGATGTCACCTTTCGAGCGGATGGCCAAGCGTGGGAGGTTGATAGAGGTGAAGCTGAGGTTTCCACGGCCGGGGGCGATCTCGCGCTCGGGGTCGTACTTGTTGCCCATGACGCGCGTGCGGCAGCCCATATAGGAGATCTCGGTTTCAGGGGTGCCTTTGTAGTATTGCAGGTTGTAGGGCGCGTCAAGGAAGCTGAAGTTGGGGAACAGGCGCTTGGCCGAGCAACGCATGGCAAGCTTGAACAGGTCGTAGTTCGGGTCGCCCGGATTGTAGTTGACCCCTTCCTTCACACGGAAGATCTGCACCGGGAAGATGGGCGTCTCGCCGTTGCCGAGGCCTTGCTCGGTTGCAAGCAACATGTTCTTGATGACCATGCGGCCTTCGGCCGAGGTGTCCATGCCATAGTTGACCGAGGAGAAAGGCGTCTGTGCGCCGGCACGCGAATGCATGGTGTTGAGGTTGTGCACCAGTGCCTCCATAGACTGGAAGGTGGTGCGGTCGGCGTCGGCATGGGCCTGCCTCATCGCGTAGTCCATGATGCGGTCCGCCGTTTCCTCCGCGGCACCCGCCTCAAGGAGGGCGTTGCGGACTGCCGCCGAGAACGTGGCATCCATCACCAACGAGGCGATGAGCTTGGTCTCCCCTTCGACACGCCCGAGCATCTCCTCGGTGAAGGCCTTGACCTCTTCGATGTCGGTGAGGAGTTCGAGCGCCTCTGCCAGGTGCTTCTTGTACAGGCGGCGGTAGGTCTTGCGCACGCCTTCTGCCAGGCCGTAGTCGAAATCGCAGATAGACTGCCCGCCATGCTGGTCATTTTGGTTTGACTGGATGGCGATGCAGGCCAAAGCCGAATAGCTTGCAATGTCGTTCGGCTCGCGAAGCACGCCGTGCCCGGTGGAGAACCCGTTTTTGAAAAGCTTGCGGATGTCTATCTGGCAGCAGGTGGTGGTAAGCGTATAGAAGTCCATGTCGTGTATATGGATGTCGCCCTCGCGGTGCGCACGGGCGAACTTCGGGTCGATGACGCACATATCGTAGAACTGCTTCGCGGACTCTGAGCCGTATTTGAGCATGGTGCCCATGGCTGTGTCGGCATCGATGTTGGCGTTTTCGCGCTTCATATCGGAATCAGACGCCTTGGAGAAGGTGATGTCCTTCAAGGTTTGCACCAGGCGGCTGTTTACGTCGCGGACACGGCTGCGGTCGGCGCGGTACAGGATGTAGGCTTTTGCCGTCTGCACGAAGCCGAATTCGATGAGTGTCTCTTCGACGAGGTCCTGTATGCCTTCGACGGTCGGGGTGCCTTCGATGGCACCGCTCTCGAGCTTTTCGATGACCTTCTCGCAGATCTCGTCGGCAACAGCCCGTTCTTGCATGGCGCCGCTTGCCTGAAAAGCCTTTTCGATCGCATCGGCGATCTTGTCTGACTTGAATTCTGCAGTGCGGCCGTCTCGTTTGATGATTGCGTTTACCATGACGCTCCCTTACTGTTTAGTTTCCCATTCCTTCAGTGGTCGCGCTCAGCCCGTACGGATGTTGAGCTTCGCTGCAGTTGCCTACTTACAACAACTGGATTTGTCCACTTCTTTTCTTCATGCTTTCAAGAGAGTTTCCACATTAATACTTGGGTTTTCCACAATATATTGTGCCAACCATCCCTTATTAAGTGTACATATAGTATCTCGCGCCGAAACGGATAGCAAGGGGGAACGAACAAATACTTGCGAATGTTTTTCACGTATTCGTGAAGATTGGGGCCGCTTCACAGTAACTTCACGAAGCGTCCATATATATGTTACTGTTTTAATAACATTTCACACGAAAGAGGCTTATTCCACGGTTCCGTAGACGTATCCCCAACCATGCCCCGCAATCGAGGAATTCAGTTGGTCGCAGAGGCGTTGCCGGCTATAGGTGCCCGGCGGCAGAAGCTCGAAAACCTCGATCAGGTCTTCGGGAAGACCGTAGGTCTCCGCAAGCAGGACGGCATCGAGCCGGCGTATCCGGTCGTCCTCGGCGAACAGGTCTTCGACAACCTGCTGCATGAAACCGTAATAAGGGCTTTTCTCAATGGCCATAGCGCGTCATCCGATCAGGCTACTGCCCGGACATGACGTCGAAGCCTGTGCTGGCCGCCGCCAATGCCCCTGTGTAGGCCGGCGTCGCGTTCCCCGTTGCACGGAGGAACTGGACGCCTGCGCCCCTGAGCAATGATGCCGCCTCGACCATGGTGTCGGGACAGTAATAGGGGTTCTCAAGCGATGGCTCCTGCTGCCTCGGGTCGTTTGTGCAGACCGCCAACTGCACGAGCAGCGGAGCGGCTGTGTGTTCCTTCACAAGTTCGACCTGGCGCAAGACCTCTTCGAGAGGGGCGCAGCATGCAATACCCACCACGTCTGCGCCGAACTCGTCCATCACCGAAACGGCCTCATCGAGGGTCTCCCGGCCATCGTGCAGCCTGCCTTGGCCGTCCGTGTCAACCGATGCGAAAAGGGGTTTGCCGCTTGCCTTCCTTATTCCCATCAAGGCGCACTTTATGTCGGTCACAGACCGGAACCCGTTCAGGAAATAGGCGTCGAAGCCTTGGGTGCCGAAATCCTCGGCGGCTGCGCAATACTGATCGCGGCTTTGCTTCAAGGAGCCGGCGCTTGAGGCGTCGAGCGGCAATCCGGAAGGGCCGATCTCCGCCAAGATATGCTGCGGCTTCAAAGCCTGGGCAACGGTCAAGGCGGCCGTTGCAAGCTCGCTTCCCCGCCCCTCCATATTTGCATGGGCAAGACGCGCGTTGGTTATGCCGGAGGTGTTGGTAACCAGGCATTGCGCCCCCGCCAGCAGCTCCCATCGAAAGGTGTCGCGTACGGCCTCGGGCTCGATCAGGGTGATGAATTCCCTATCCCGCTCTATGTCGACCCCTTGCCGTACCAGCGCACAGTCGATCGGCGCAGTAAGGACAAGCATGTCTTTGTTGAGGCGTAGCTCGATGTCTGGCATAAAGGCTCCTTTCGCTCACACAATGATACACAAGCACGGCTTCCGGCAACAGAGCAAATCCTTTGATGGGATCCCCCCTGTTGGCTGCAAACAGGACTAGATTAGCCGCTCACGGGAATAATCACCTATTTCACGGGAGTTTCCGCTACCTATCCCGGGGCCCCGCAGAACTGGCCATATAATGGATGGTGAAGGGCAAGAGGCTCCCCACCTCGAGCCCACGCTGCTTTCCCCTTATAAAAAGCAGTAGCGGTGCGCGAGCACCGTGGATCCCCTCCTTGACGGCCCGGCTTGAGCTCTCCTCTTGGCCGGGCCGCTCTCTTCTACTCTGTTACCTTCGTGGTAACTAATTCACAAGACGCACATGTGCGCGTCATACCATCTGCAATGGAGCGTTTTATAATAGCATCAGCAAGCAAGAGGCTCCCCTCCTCGAACTTGCACTGCTTTCCCCTTACTAAAGCAGTAGCGGTGCGCGAGCACCGTGATCCCCTCCTTGTAGGCCCGGTCGGAGCTCCCCTCTCCGCCGGGCCGCTTCCTTTTTTCCGACTGCCTTGATGGCCGTGGAAGACGGCCGTACCTATCTATGCGCCTTTGCGGCGAGACCTCCGGTAAGCCACCCCGGCAACGATACAGGCTGCTATGCCCAAAAGCGCGATCCCCAGGAGGGGAAGGACATCGCCCGTAAGGGGGTTCGGCGAAGGAGCCGGCTGCGGGGCTGCCACCGAATAGCTTCCCGATGCGGCGCCTTGCGTCGACCCTATGCTGATCGTATGCTGTCCTATCGCCTGGCCGTTAAGAAAACGGGGGCTGAGTGTGACCCGGATGCTGCCTGCCTCTTTTGAGAAGTCGGCTCCTTCGGCCAGCTGCTTCCCGTCCACCACGACTTCCGTGAAGGCGTCGAAGTCGGCGGTCGAGACAAAAAGCAGCCCGTTGCTGCCTCCTTGGTACCAGACCGCGCCATCTCCTTGGCTGAGATACGGGAGGACTACCGGGGGTGTGTTGAGTGCAACGTCCACCCCGGCCGCGTCGGCGAACAGGACGTCGAAGGGCTCCGAATTCTTGGTGGCATACCCCGGCATGCGTGCCTCGACCGCGTATCCGGTGTTCGGCAGCACGTCGCCGATGACGTAGGTTCCGTCGGCATTGGCGGTAACGGCCGCCCCGACATTTTCGCCAAGAGCGTTCTTGAGCTGCACGACCGCCGACAGCCCGAGGCCTGTCGCCTCTTCGGTCACCGTGCCGGCAACGGTATACCTCTCAAAGGCGTAGCCGCAAAGCGGGCAGTTTTCTCCCGCTCCGACCGTGCATACCTCCTGCACGTTCGCGTCCAGGCTCGTGCATATCCTTTGGTGGGTCGCATTGTTGTTTGAAACATGGATGAACTCGTCTGCATGGCTTGCTGCCTTGATGCGGCTTGCCTCGAAGGTGTTTATGACCGTATCATCATGCGCTTCGAGATCGTAGAGTGCCTCGCCCTTGTCATAGTAGAGGACCTCGATGGCCGCGCCCACGGCAAGGTTCCCGATAAAGTCCGCGTTGCCGTAGTCGAAGGCGACGAAGACGGGCAGGCCTGAGGTGCTGTCGGTTATCTGGGCAAGCACGATATTGCCATGGTACTCCTCGACCACGCCGGTAAAGGGCTTGAGCGGCTGGGCCGGTGCGCTGATAACGCGTGCGCCGTAGAACTGCAGGCTGTGGGCATCATAGCGGTAGTCGATGGCGATGCGCGCACCCACGACGACATCGCCGGGCACGGGACGGTCCGCGCCGACCGCGAACCGGTAGTCCGCGGATCCGTCGATGGTCACCGTAATGCTTGTCCCGTCAGGCGCAATGTCTGCCACCACCCCTTTTGAATGCCGGAAGGCATCCCCTGTTGCGGGGGTGACCGCCGTTGCCGTGTAGTCATAGTAGGAGAACTTGCCGTTCGGCTGTGAGATGGTGTAGTCAACCTGCACATTTTGCTGGCCGACCTGGAGCATGCCGCATATTTCCGGCGAGGCCGCAACCAAAATGGTGCCGAACCCGTTTGCGAGGCGCAGCACAAACTCATTTGATGCCAGGCCCTCGATCGAGCCCGTTGCCGTGCCCGCGTTGCTTTCGAGCAGGCTCAATATGTGGTTGGTCTTTGCCTGATAGGCGGCGTCGGTTGCCCCTGTGAGATCGAGGCTGAACTCCTGGATGATGCCGTAGGTGTTCTCGACAAGGGATTTGAACGCCGCGCGGTCGCTCGGGTTCATCTTCTCGAGCAGCGCCCTGACCTCATCGGCGGGCTTGCTCGTAAGGATCGTATAGTAGTCGTCGATGGCCCCCTGCATCGCGGCCTGCCCGACAGGATCCAAGGCGGCTGCGTGGTAGCTGCCGTCATAAGCCCCATCGTGGTAGTAGGTGTTGAGGTTTTCCTGGTATTCAACCAGGGCGTCGTATCGGATTTCCGTATCGTTGATCGGAGTGTGCTGATCGGGGAACAGCGTGCGCAGTGAGCCTGCGATATCATAGGCCGGGTCACGCAGAAGGTACAGGTCGCCTGCGCGCCGTCCGCCTTCGAACACATACGAGCCGGTGCCGTTGAAGTTGCTTGCAAACACGGTGTCGCGCAGCCATGGCCCGACCGTATCCCAATCTTCGCCATCATAGAAGGCGCTCAGAAGTGTATAGGCGGCGTTCGACGAATCTTTCAGCGAAAGGGTCTTGAGGCTTTCCACGTCGACATCGGGGTTCGGATAGCTTCTCGCACCGGCGAGGGTCGTGGTCGCAGAGACGAAAGAGGTGCGCAGGCTGCTGTCTGTCGCATAGTTCAGATGGTCGTAATCCTTGTGGATGCTTTGGATCTCGTAGACCCCGAAGGCAAGGATGTCTCCGGCCTTGTCTTCGTTATACGCGCGGATGGTGTGAGCCGGGTTATAGGAGTCTTCGATCGTGTGGCACATCATGCCGAGCGCCCGGAGCCTGCCCTGCGTGGACGATATATCACGCGTGGCGTCCCCGCCGGTCTTTGTCGGGCTTGCCTTGATTTGCGCATAGGGGTCTATGAAGGAGAGGAGCTTCTTCTGGTCGGTCGTCAGCGTGTCTTCCTTGCCCTGGGCGTATTTGTAGGCGACCTCGAGCCATTGCAGCGAATAATCCTTCTGCTGCTGGTGCGTCAGGTAGGATTTCCCGTCGGCCTGGACGCCAAGCATCGAGTGGATGATGTTCCCGCGTCGGTTGTGGGACATGCGCACCATGCCGCGCGGATCACAGAGATACCAGCCCGACTCCTGCTTTGCCGCTGCAACTGCCGCGGTCAAGTGGGCGCCGATGTCATAGGCGCTCGTATAACCACCTGGAAAAGACGGGATCCTCTCGCGGACAAGGTAGTTCTGGCCGAA
>JAVBQH010000019.1:0-4911 GCA_031549175.1 Raoultibacter sp. | reverse complement strand
CAAGGGCGCGTCGATGTCGAAGTAAGGCCCTTCGCTCCCGTCGTCGGCAAGCGCGCGCGACAAAGGCTCGACCAGGAAGCGGGCGGCGGCGGCTTCGATAGCACGGGCCTGTTCCTCGGTCTTCGCCTCGGGCAGGCCGCCGTTGCCATAGGCAGAGAGGAGCTGGCCGTAATCGTATTCGCCCGCAGAGGAGTTCAGGACATAACCGGCAAGGCCCAGGTCGAAGGCCCGCATAGAGAAGAGGTCGGCGTCTGCTACAAGGCTTGGGACCGAGGTGTCAGGCGGGTATACGTGCTTCAGGGCCTTTTTCACATCAAGGGCAGAGAAGCTCCCCCCACATACGATGCGGGCGAAGACCCGGGCTGCGTCATCGCCTTCGAAATACGCCGTGCCTTTCGACGTGTTGACGGCAAGTCCCAATCCCGAATCGAAGAGCGATGCCTGGGAGTCCTCCGCCAAGGAGATCCCCATGCGCTCTTGCGCCTGGAGTGCATCTTCGACTAATGACAATGCCTGTTCGTAGCTTGTTTCAAGGGGCTCCCACGCAAGCTCTGCCTCGGGCGCCTGTGCCGACTTCCCGATCAGGCCCAAGGCCTTTTTCAAGTGCGCATGGAATCCGATCTTATCGAAGGCAATGGTGACCTCGTCTTCTTCAAATGAAGGGAAATGGACCTCCTCGATGTCCAAGGGGAAGTCGAGGTCGCACACGATGGTCGCGACCGTACGGCTTACGAAAGCCGCCTCGCGGTTGTCGCGGAGGTTTTCAAGCTGTTTGCCTTTCAGCTGGTCAAGGTTCTCATATATGCCCTCGAGGCTGCCGAACTGCTGGAGCAGCTTCGTCGCGGTCTTTTCGCCGATACCGGGGACTCCGGGGATGTTGTCCGACGAGTCGCCCTTGAGCCCCAAGAAATCAGGTACCTGTGCGGGCTCGATGCCATAACGCTCCAACACCTCGACCGGGCCGTACAACGCAATGTCGGTGATGCCCTTCTTGGTCGTGACCACCTGCGTGAGATCGCTCGCAAGCTGGTAGGCATCCTTGTCGCCAGTGACGAGCAGGGTCTCGAAGCCGAGCTCCTCGTCGCGCGCGGCGATGGTGCCGAGGATGTCGTCGCCCTCCCAGCCCTCCACCTTGATGACGGGGATGCCCATTGCGACCAGGAGGTCTTCGACCAGCGGGAACTGCACGCGCAGGTCGTTGTCCATGGGAGGCCGTTGGGCCTTGTAGCGCTCGAGCGCCTCGATGCGAAAGGCCGGCTTGCCGACGTCGAACGCGCAGACGAGCGCATCGGGGTCGGCAATCTCGATAAATTTGAACAGCATGGAAAGGAAGCCGAACACTGCATTCGTCGGCGTCCCATCAGGTGCGTTCATCGTGGGAGGCACGGCGTGGAAGGCGCGGTGCATCAAGGAATTGCCGTCGATTGCTGCTACTTTTTTTGGCATGGGAACCTCCGTCGTGGTCTTCTGTTCCCAGTATAAGGTAGTTTGTAGGGGCCCGGAGGGCAAATGAGGGCTACATCGCCCAAAGATAGCCGACCCCGCGCACCGTTTCAAGATGTTGGGAAAGGTCGGACCCGAGCTTCGCGCGCACGCGGCGGACATGCACGTCAACCGTCCTTGAGCCGCCGTAGTAGTCGAACCCCCAAACCCTGCTGAGCAAGGCGTCGCGCGAATAGGTACGCCCGGGATGGGTGACGAGGAATGCGAGCAGGGCGTATTCGAGGTAGGTGAGGTCGAGCGGCTCCCCGTTGATCGTCACCTGGTAGGTTGCCAGGTTGATGGTCATGGAGTCGACGACGATCACGTCATGGTTCGAGCCTTCCTTTCCCGGCCACAACAGCTGCCTGATGCGTACCAGGCATTCGTCGGCGCTCGCCCCGTTCACCACGAAATCGCTCTTCACCTGCACGGGAAGCCTGAAGTCCGAAAGCATCCCGTCATCGACGATCACAAGCAGCGACGACCCGTTGTGGTCGGCCATGGTAAGCTCGAGCTGCGAAAGGCCGCGCCTCACATCCCCGATCGCCTCGAATACCACGAGGTCGTAGTTCGGGTTCTGCGCGAACAGGGTTTTGTACTGGGCGGTCGACCCGACCGCCACCTCGACGTCCAGGCTGCTCAGGATCTGCTGGAACTTGTAGGCGTTATCCAGGCTGTCGGCTATGAATATGACGAGCTTGCGCTGCATGTTCTCCCTTCCTTGACGC
Organism: Raoultibacter sp.; assembly: GCA_031549175.1. Taxonomy (GTDB): domain Bacteria; phylum Actinomycetota; class Coriobacteriia; order Coriobacteriales; family Eggerthellaceae; genus WRIS01. The sequence goes on along the minus strand of JAVBQH010000019.1, from coordinate 2,701 downwards.
TACAGGGCCGCCAGATAGCGGTCGAGTTCCCATTGGGTGACATGCGCCTGGTAGGCGTCCCATTCCATCCGCTTGGTGCGGACCAAATACGAATGCATATGCTCGCCCACCACCTCGCGCATGAAGCTCGAGTTCTCGAAGGCCTCCACCGCCTCGCCGAGGTTCTGCGGCAGCGTGGCGATCCCTTTGGACTCAAGTTCCTCGCGGGAAAGACTGATGAGATCCTCGTTTTCGTTCGGCGGCTGCAGGGGCAGCTTCTCCTCTATCCCCTTAAGGCCGGCGGCAAGCATGACCGCCAACACGAGGTAAGGGTTCGCGGCAGGGTCGGGGCTTCGGTATTCGATCCGGCTTGCGCTCTCCTTGCCCGCCGGGTAGGTCGGCACGCGGATGAGCGTCGAGCGGTTCGAGCAGGCCCAGGACAGGAAGGTCGGGGCGTCGCTGTCGGACATGAGCCGTTTGTACGAATTGACGTATTGGTTGGTGACAAGCGTGAACTCGGGGGCGTACTTCAAGAGGCCGGCCAGGTAATGACGTGCGATCTCAGAGAGCTGGCCGGGGGCGTCGGAGGCGGGGTCGTGGAATATGTTGTTGCCCTCGAGGTCGAACAGGCTTTGGTGGACATGCATGCCGTTGCCCGACTCGTGCTCGAGCGGCTTGGGCATGAAGCTGGCGAACACGCCGTTTTTGTAGGCGATCTCCTTGACCACCAGCTTGTAGGTCATGACCGCATCGGCGATTGACAATGCATCGGAGTAGCGCAGGTCTATCTCATGCTGCGAAGGCCCCTGCTCGTGGTGGGAGTATTCGACCGGTATCCCCATCTTCTCGAGGGAGAAGACCGTATCGCGGCGCAGGTCGCTGCCGTAGTCCAAGCTGGTAAGGTCGAAATAGCCGCCGCGGTCAAGGACTTCGGTGGCAGTGGCGTCCTTGAAGTAGTAGAACTCCGGCTCGGGGCAGACGTTCATCACGTAACCGAGCTTCGCGGCCTTGTCCACCATCCGCTTCAGGAGGTTGCGCGTGTCGCCCTCGAAGGGCGTGCCCTCCGGAGTGCAGATGGAGCAGAACATGCGCGCCACCGCGTCGGATTCGGGGCGCCAGGGCAGTATCTGGAAGGTCGAGGCATCGGGGAAGGCAAGCATGTCGGACTCCTGCACCCCGAGGAAGCCTTCGATGCAGCTCCCGTCGAAGCCGATCCCCTCTTCGAACGCCTCTTCGAGCTCATTGGGTATGACGGCGAACGACTTCAGGTTGCCGAGCGTGTCCGTGAACCAGCAGCGCACGAAGTGCACGTCGCGGCTCTTTATGGTTTTGAGGACGAAATCCTGGTCCGGATTTGCATTGATCATGGCTGAGCTGCCTCTCTGTTCGATATCCTGGCAGCTATTATACGGCTTCCATTGTTTCAATTATATTTCATCGACGAGGCATCCACGGCCAAGCGTAGACGCTTTGTCATTCTTCCAAGGGCACCAGGCACGCAAAGGCAGCAAAGGGGCCAGGCCGAGAAAAGGGGACTGTCCCCCTTTCTCGGCCTGGCCCCGTGCAGTCGAAGCCTCTTCCGCCGTCCTATCGGCTGGGCGGAACACGGGCTATTTCTTGAGGTCCTCGATCGTCTTGATCTTGCCGGGATACAGGCACAGAGGCTCGAAGTGCACCTTCCCTGCCGAGGCCAGGACCTCGCCGGTCTCAGCGACGTAATTCTCAAGATAGGGGAAATGCTGGAAGTAGTTGGCGTCGAGCTCGCCTTCGGCCAAGGCCACGTTTGGCTGGACGTAGTCGGAGAACTCGATGACGTTCAGGGTATACCCCTTCGCCTCGATGAGCGGCTTGGCGAATGCGAGTATCTCCGCATGCGGGGCAGGCGAGGCCCCCACGGTTATAACCTTGTTGGCAGGGGCGAGGCCATCGGACACGAGGACGGCAGGGACCGCGACCGGCACCACCGCGCCAGAATACTTGTCTGCTATGAACTTCTTCACCTCGTCGCTTTGCAAGGCCTCGATAAGGACCCTGGTCTTCTCCGAACCCATGTCGCCGGCACGTACTGCGACGATGTTCGCATACTCGATCGCCGCAACCGAATCGGCCTTTTCTCCGGCAAGCGTGGATTTCGGGTCGAGGCCGGCGCTTATGGCGTAGTTGCCGTTGATCACCGCCATATCGACGTCGGCCAGGGTACGGGGCAGCGCTGCGGCCTCGGTCTCGACGATCTTAATGTTGTAGGGGTTTTCCGTGATGTCGTTGGCAGTCGCCGTCAGGCCGACGCCGTCCTTCAACTTGATGAGGCCTTGCGCCTGGAGAAGCTGGAGCGCGCGGGCCTCGTTGGTGGTGTCAGAGGGCACAGCGATGGTCTTTTGGGTCTTGCCGCACCCGGCAAAGGCAAGCAGCAAGGCACCTGCCAGGGCAAAGGCCAATACGGCCTTGGCGATGTTCTTTACGTTCACACTCGATGCTTTCATGTTCGTTCTCTCCTTATGTTTCTCTATCCGAATTTCTTTGAACTCTCGATTTCAAAGGCCTGCAAAAAGGGTCCGGCCCTTCTACACGGTGCCTCCGGTCAGTTCCGCTTGTCAATCTTTCGTGCGATGATGTCGCAGGTGCTTTGTACGATCTGCACCAATATGATACAGAGGACCACCGCCGCGACCATCACGCTCGTCTGGTAGCGCTGGTAGCCGTAGCGGATCGCGATGTCGCCCAG
>JAVBQH010000018.1:0-13501 GCA_031549175.1 Raoultibacter sp. | reverse complement strand
TGCGCGAAATACAAGCCCCCGCCGCTGCGATAGGAGACGTTGCCTGAAATGTCCCCGTGAATCGAAGCGCTTCCGCTTATGTTCACTCCTCCGCCGCGACCTGTAGCGATATTTTCTGAGACCGTTGCGCCCGGCCGAACGATGAGGGATCCTGAAGGGATATGGATGCCGCCCCCATACGAGGTGCGGCTGTTTATATCCAAGCCCGCCCTATTCTTGCTCACCATCGACCCATCCTCGAGCTCCACAGACGAGGCTGCCGCTAAGATGCCGCCGCCGTTTGATGCGCTGACGCAGTTGGTGACGGTGGCCTTATCGCCTACAACAAGCTCTGCATTCTACATCTCGATGCCTCCGCCGGTTGAAGCGCCATCAAGCACGATGTTTTGTACCACGAGTTTTCCGTACATGAGGAGGAGATGCCTTGCCCCTGCATTCGGCTGCACCATGGTCGCCGGCGTGCCGCCTTCGGAGCGCAGGGTGAGGTTTGTATCCACGAGCAGCTGTGCGGTCTTTCCTATATCGTCGTCGTTTCCGGCAACGGTTATCGTATATGAGCCCTGGGGCGACAAGCCATAATCATCGTTGATGGCCTGCACCGCCTCGGCGAAGGTGTTGAAGGTCCCTATGGCGACGGTGTCGTTACGGAGCAAGGCATACCCGTTGTTGATGCTTGCAAGTCCTGCCGAAGCGCTCGGCTCGGATATCGCGTCGGGAAGACCTTCCTGGTCGAGACCCCCTCCTCCCTCATTCAATACCGCTTCGGCCCCTTCGGTACCCTCCTCGGCAGCGTCGGTTGACGCGCTATCCGATCCTGCCGGTGGGTCGGGTAGGCTTGTTGATGATTCTGACTGTGGGGAAGTGCTGGTTTGGGATTCATCTGCGTACGCCACCGAAACCAACGGCAGCATCATGATGCATGACAGCATCATCGCCACGAACTTTTTTCGCGCATTTACATGCATGGGTACGACCTCTCTATCGAGTTTGTCTTGTCGCTCCCACACATATATCCTGTGATTGAATAACCCCTCGGTCATTATATGGGATGAATTCGTGTTTATCGAAAGAATCCGACAAACGGCAAAACGCCTTCCCTGCAGCCTGCAACCCCAAGTTGTGCCGCCTGCCTATATATGACGTGCCGGACGGCAGCCTAGCTGTTGCCATCCCCTTCTAGACGACGTTCCCGAGGAATACATGGTTCAGGCTCTCTTGCGCGATCATCCTGAATCGTCTCATCAGCGCAATGTCTGTCGGATCCGCGTCACGGCGCTTATAGTTTGGGAAGAAGCGGGAGAGGTGCAATGGGATGTCGGGGCTCATCGATGCGAGCCAGACGACCTCCTCTTCGAACTCTTCCTGGTTGTCCGACAAGCCCGGCACGATCAAGGTGGTGACCTCGACATGCCTCCCGGCCTCGAACGCAGACGCGATCGATTTCTGCACGGTTGCAAGCCCATGGGGGGCGTTCAGGGAACGGTAGCCTTCGTCCGAGAAGCACTTCAAATCGATATTTAATGCGTCGATAAAGGGCAAGGTGTCGATCCAGGCCTCGCTTGTGACATAGCCGTTGGTCACCGCCACCACGAGCAGGCCCTCTTTATGGGCCAATCGTGCGACATCCACCAGGTACTCACGGGCGATGAACGGCTCGTTGTAGGTGAAGGCGATGCCGATGTTTCCCTGCTTCCGCAGGGCGAGCGCCTCTGCGACAAGTGTTTCTGGGGGAATGTAGCGGGTGGGGACCTCGCAGTCGTTTTTCGCCATGGCGATATCGCTGTTCTGGCAAAACGGGCAACGCAGGTTGCAGCCGTAGCTTCCATACGACAAGATATTCGACCCCGGATGAAACATTGCAAGGGGCTTCTTCTCGATCGGGTCGAGCGCCAAGGAGGTCGCCTTGCCGTAATTCAGCGACACGATCCTCCCCTCCCGCACACTGCGCACCGAGCAGATGCCGGTCTTGCCCTCCCTCAAGGCGCAGCGATGCGGGCAGAGCGTGCATACGACCTGCCCCGGCATTTCTCCACTTTCAGCATTCGAACCAGGATGCATGGGACGTCCCTCCAGCCTATGGCGTCACACGTGACGCACCACTTCGAATCGCTCTATCTCGTAGCTGCTTGCGGGGTCGATCCCCGCCTTCATGCAGGCGATCTGCAGCTGCTGCTCTACCGTGTCGACCCCTTCGAGGTCGGGAAGGAGCAGGCCTCGTTTGAACCCCTGCACCACGATGACGCCGAAGCGCTTGACGTCAAGGCCTTCGATCCGTGCGGGCTCGGGTGGGAAAAGCACGTCCACGCTTACTTCAAGGTCACCGAGCTCGTCTGGCCTGATGGCGGGGAAACGGGGGTCGCGCGTGGCCGCTGAGACCGCGTTCTGGATGACCTCGCCCGCCAGGCTGTCTGCCGAAGGCTCGATCGTGCCGATGCAGCCACGGAGCTCTCCGGTCGAATGGATGTGGATCGACACGAAGCACCCCGCCCGAAGCGGCACGTTGCCGGGCAGGGCGGTCGCGGGGGGCGTCTTCTGCTTTGTGACATAGAGCTCGAGGGTGTTGCAGGCAAGCTCGGCCAGGGGGTCATGGGCCAGGCCCGGGTTCTTTTCTCCTAGAATCATAGGTCTTCTCCTGTTCGCTAGGGCCCAAGGCACCGGCATGGACTATGCCGGGCCTATCTCGAAAGCCGCGACGCCATAGCCTACCCCGAAAGGCCCTTCAAGCGACAGCAGCTCAGACGTGTATCGGGCAGGACGGCCTGCGACGGCTTCGTCGAGGGCTCCCGCCAGCATGATGAAACCCGACAACCCGCATTCTGCGGCAGCTTCGCACATGGCGGGGTCGAGATCGGCAAAGGCCAAAACGTTGCCTGCACGGACGACCTCGCCGAAGGCCTCGTCGAACAGGGGGCCTTGGGGGTCGTACCCATAAGGCCCGTCGGCCGTGAGCTTATGTGAGAGATCGCCGCTTGCAACCAGCACGACAGGCTTACCCGTCTCGGAAAGCGTTCGGGCAAGGGACCGGCCGAATTCCAGCAGACGGGCCCGCGGCAGGCCTGAGCCGCCGATCGAGACGAGCTTGAAGTTTTCCCGGTATTCCTTGTCGATGAAGTACAGCGGCACCATGAGGCCATGGTCAAGCTCGTGCACCATGCCCGGCACCTCGCCCACCGGAAGGCCTTCCCCTGCCGCATGCGACACGATTGCATCCCGAAGCGCGCTGTCGAAGCGTATGTCGAAGTGGACCTGCGGCGCCCGAAACGATGCCAGGTTACCCAACAAGCCCTCACCGGAGGCTATGTAGATCCAGTCGCCATAATATGCCGTATGCGGGCTGATGAAGACTATGGTCGCCGGCGCATGCCGGGCAATCCTTGCCGCAACCTCCCGGTAGGCTTCGAGCGTTGACGAGATCCGCATCTCTTCCCCCCGGCCTACCTCGTGCACGGCCAAGGGAGGGTGCGGAACGATATACGCAGACACCAATGCCACGGGAATCAACCTCCTCGACCTTCCCAACAGCATACCTGTGAGAAAAAGGGACGGTCACTTTTTCTCATTGTAGCATCGGAAGGGAGGCTGGGTTTATGCCGGCGGACTTCGTTTCTTACCCGTTCTTTTCGAACAGGTAGCACTTGTGGATCTTGGGGTTCCGGACGAAGTCCTCAGGGATGGTGGAGGCGCTGATGTCGTCCAGCTCGATACCGAGCCTGGCAAGCTTCTCTGTCTCGGGTTTGAAGTTGCGGAGGTTGCAGGAAAAGACCGCCCTGCCCCCTTTCGCAAGGACGGCATGCACGCGCCGTAGAAGCTCGACATGGTCGCGTTGCACGCTGAAGGTGCTCTTCCCCATGATCTTCGAGTTGGAGAACGTTGGAGGATCAACGAAGACCAGGTCGAAGGTACCTTCGAGCGATTTTCGCTTGAGCCAGCTCATCGCGTCAGCCCGTGCATAGCGGTGGTTTCCCCCCGAAAACCCGTTGGCCTCCATGTTGCGCCGTGCCCAGGAGAGGTAGTTTTGCGACAGGTCGACCGTGGTCGTCTCGGCCGCGCCCCCGCCGGCGGCATGCACGCTTGCCGTGCCCGTGTAGGCGAAGAGGTTCAGGAAGCGGGCACCTTGGGCCATCGAGCCGACAAGCCCCCGCGTTATCCGGTGGTCGAGGAATATCCCCGTGTCGAGATGCCCGTCGAGGTCCAGCTCGAAGGTATAGCCGTCCTCGGTGACCGATATGGTGAATGACCTGCGCTGTCCGTCACGGTACTGGCTGCCGCCCCGGTCGTGGACGCGGCGCTTCGTGAACACGTGGTCAGAAGGTACCTCGAGGAGCGCCGGGGCGATGGCGACCATATCGTTGAAACGTCGCAGCGCGCGGTCCGGGTCGACCTCGACAGGGGCCTGGTATTCCGCAATGGTCAGAAACGTCCCCGACCCCTCCTGCCAGCAGCCCTCGAACACCTCGATAGCCGCACGGTACTCGGGGAGGTCGGCATCGTATATCCGATAGCACGAGATGTCCTCCCTCTGGGCCCATTTGCGCCTCTGTTTCGCCATCTTGCGCAGGCGGTCGGCAAAATGCCTGCTATTCAGCTCAGCAACGTTGACCAAGACCGGCTTTCCGCCCGGATAGCTTTCCAGCTTGAGCGCCTGCCTCGGGGCCTGCCCGAGGCTGTAGTGGCGAAGCTGCGTTTCGATCGAGCCGTTGTAGAACCGCTCGACCGACTGCGCCTGGCGCCCCAGCGCCGTATCGACCGCCTCGTCCGGAGTGAAGACGGCGGCATGCCAGTTTTCAGGCAGTCCGTCCATGCCCTTCGAAAGGGCGCGGTAGACGTCTTCGAGCCCGACATCGGCGAGGCGAAGCCCATACGGCGGGTTGGCCAGCATGAGGCCAGGTGCCGACGCGCCCTCCAAGGCGCCGCCCATATCCGAGGCGTCGCGGACCGCGAAATCGATGGCGGATCCAATGCCAGCGCGCTTGGCATTCTCAACCGCCAAGGCAACAGCGCCTTCGTCAGCATCGCTTGCCGATATCCGCGGGAGGCTTTGGACGGCGGATTCGAAGCGCCGGTCTGCCTCTTCAACCAGCCCTTCCCACATGCCCCGGTCGTGGCCAAGCCAGGCGGAAAAACCCCAGTACTCCCGCAGCAGTCCCGGTGCCCGGTCCGCAGCTATCCAGGCGGCCTCGATGGCCAAGGTCCCGCTCCCGCACATAGGGTCGAGGAAGGTTCCCCCGTGTGCGGCTATATCCTTCCACCCGCAGGCGAGCACTATGCTCGCTGCCAGGTTTTCCTTAAGCGGGGCCGCGCTTTGCCTGCCTTGTTGGCGGTACCCGCGGATATGAAGGGGCTCGCCGGACAGGTCGATCGCGATCCGCGCCTTGTTGTCCCGGATGGCGACATCGACCTGGACATCCGGCCTCCTCTGCTCCACCCGGGGGCGCACCCCGCAGGCAGCACGTAGCCGGTCACAGAGGGCGTCCTTCACCTTGACGGCGGTGAACTGGGTGTTCCTAAGCTCGTTGTTGGTGCCGTGGGCATAGACGGCGATGCTGCCCTCAGGCGACACCTGGCCTGCCCAGTCGATGGAGGATGCCCCGAGGTACAAGGCCTGGGCATCCGACGCGTCCACCCGCGCAAGCACCAGGAGGATGCGGGAGGCGCTTCGCGACCAGAGGCAGGCCCGATACCCGGCCTCCAAGCCACCGAAAAAAGCAACGCCCCCTTTGAGAGGGCGTATGCTCTTGATATGCAGTTCTTTCAGCTCTTGCGCGAGCACGGGCTCGCAGCCACTCGCACAACGGGCGTAGAATTCGAATTCAGCCACGTGCGCGATCAGTCTTCCAGGTAGTCTTTCAGCTTCGAAGAGCGCGACGGATGGCGGAGCTTCGCCAAGGTCTTGCTTTCGATCTGGCGGATACGCTCGCGCGTGACGCCGAACTCGCGGCCGACCTCTTCGAGGGTGCGCGGGTGCCCGTCTTCCAAGCCGAACCGCAAGGCGATGACCTTGCGCTCGCGCTCGGCGAGGCCGTCGAGCACCTTCGAGAGCTGCTCTTGGAGCATGGAGAAGCTGGCGGCATCAGGGGGCACGACGGCCGCGTCATCTTCTATGAAGTCGCCGAGCTGGCTGTCCTCCTCTTCGCCGATAGGGGTCTCAAGCGATACCGGCTCTTGGCTGATCTTTTGGATCTCGCGGACGCGTTCTGCGGAAAGTCCCATCTCGTTGCCGATCTCTTCCGGGGTGGGCTCGCGGCCCAATTCCTGGAGGAGCTGGCGTTGGATGCGGACCAGCTTGTTGATGGTCTCGACCATGTGCACCGGGATGCGGATGGTGCGAGCCTGGTCTGCGATGGCACGCGTGATGGCCTGCCTGATCCACCAGGTCGCATACGTCGAGAACTTGAAGCCCTTGGTATAGTCGAATTTCTCGACCGCCCTGATGAGGCCGAGGTTGCCCTCTTGGATAAGGTCGAGGAACAACATGCCGCGGCCGACATAGCGCTTTGCGATCGACACGACGAGGCGGAGGTTCGCCTCGATAAGCTGCTGCTTGGCATCAAGCCCCACCTGCTCGATACGGCAGAGGCGGCGCATTTCGCGACGCTCGAGCTCGATGCCCTCGTCCTCTGCGGATTCGATTTTCTCGGTAGCCTCGACACCTGCCTCGATCTTCATGGCTAGGTCGATTTCTTCGGCGGCAGTGAGCAGGGGCACCTTGCCGATTTCCTTCAAATACATGCGGACAGGGTCGCCGGTAAGCATCGTGACCGAAGTGTCGGCGGCACGTTTGCGGGTCTTTGCTTTGCCTTTGCTGTTGACGCGCGGCATCTGGACTTCGACGGTTGCTTTGAGTTCCTCTTCAGGGATTCCCTCGAGAAGCTCCTCATCACTCAAATTTGGGTCAATTTTCTCGTCTTCAAGCGAATCAGCTGGCTGGTCTTCCTCTAGAGAGGGTTCACCTTCGGGTTCTTCGTCGAGGCCTTCGTCTTCATCAGCGATGGATTCGTCGATGTCGGGTGCGTTCTCAAGTTCTTCCTGTGGGGTATTTTTCTCAGAAGCTTGCGTCACGAATTGTCCTTTCAAATGGTTGATATCGCCGAGATATCGAGCACTTTTGGGCGCAAAAATGCATTTGATACTTTAACACAAAACCTTCTACCACGTTAACGAAAAAACCGGGCCTCTCCTCACTTTGTTAACAATATGAAAGTAACTACAGAATCACAACAGATCGTAGGGATCGACATCGACGGCGACGCTCACCGCCTTGTGCGGCTTCCTCTGCCGGAAATACGGCACGAGCAAGGCGGAGATGTCGGCGTCCGCGGGAGACCTCAGCACGATATGGTAGCGGTAGGACCCTCGGAGCCGGGACAGCACGCAGGGGACGGCGGGCAGGCATGACCAGCCTTCCTGTTCGCGTCCTGCGACAAGCTGCTGCAGGTCCTTCCCGAGGGCTTCTGCCGCCTGGCGCACCTCGGCCTCGTCCTTCCCCCAGGCCAACACGTTTGCAAGGCGGGCATAGGGAGGGTATTTCAGCATCATCCGTTTTGGAAGCTCCTCGTCGAGGAAGGCCTTGCGGTCATACGCTGCAGCCGACCGGATGGCGACAGCCTCCGCCGAATAGGTCTGTACGAGCACGCGGCCTGGATGCTGCGCCCTTCCGGCGCGGCCTGCCACTTGTTCGATAAGGTCAAACGTGCGCTCACCGCTGCGGAAGTCCGGGAGCATCAGCATGGTATCCGCGTTGATGACGCCGACCAGGACCACCTCGTCGAAGTCGAGGCCTTTGGCGATCATCTGCGTGCCCAACAAAACGGCCGGGCCCGGCACCACGAATTCTTCCAACAACCGCTGATGCGCGCCCTTCTTGCCCGTGGTGTCGGCGTCCATCCGGACGACCTTTGCCTCCCTGCCCTCCAGGAGGGAGACGAGCTCCGCCTCTACCCTCTGGGTTCCGGCCCCGAACTTCTTGAGATAAGGGCTTGCACACTCGGGGCAGGCCGCAGGGGCGGGCTCCCGGTGGCCGCAGTGGTGGCAGACAAGCGTGTTCCCCTGGTCGTGGAAGGTGAGCGATGTCGAGCAGGATGCACACTCCGGCACGAATCCGCAGTCGCGGCATAAGAGGAAGCTGGCAAACCCCCTCTGGTTCAACAGCAAGACGGCCTTCCTGCCGGCCTCGAGGGTCTCGAACAAGGCGTCCGACAGCTTCCGGGAAAACATCGATCGATGCCCGCCGCTGAACTCGCGTGCCATATCGACGACCTCGATCGCGGGAAGCGGGCCTCCGTTGACCCGCGCAGGCAGTTCGACCCGCTGCCAATTCGGCAGACGACCGCATCTTTCCAAGGCCTCGATGGACGGCGTTGCAGAACCAAGCACGAGAACCGCATCACGTTCGTGGGCCATCCAATACCCCACATCCCGGGCATGGTAGCGGGGTGCAGAATCCTGTTTGTACGAGCCCTCATGCTCTTCGTCTATGACGATTAGGCCCACATCGCCAAGGGGAGAGAACAATGCGCTCCGGGCACCGACGACCACGCGCGCCGCGCCGTCGCGGATGAGGTCCCACTGGTCGAAGCGTTCGCCTTGGCTCATGCGCGAGTGCATGACGGCCACCATGTCTCCGAACCGCCCCCTGAAGCGTGCGACGGTCTGGGGTGTGAGGGATATCTCGGGCACCAGCACGATCGCATTGCGGCCGAGCGCGAGCGTTTTCTCGATCGCCTGCAGGTACACCTCGGTCTTACCTGACCCGGTGACCCCGTCGACCAAGACCACGTTGCAGGCGCCCGAGTCCTGTGCCGCGTTGATGGCCCAAAGCGCCCTTTCCTGGCCTTCGGTGAGCCTTGGCTTCGCGCTGGGGGAAAAGGCCTCTTCGACCCCGCCCGCCATGACGCCGCGCATGCGGCGGCGGTGCTCGATCTCGACGACGCCTTTCGCCGCAAGCGCATTCAGCACCGATGTCACCGGCCCGAGCTCCATGGAAAGCTCGGCGACACGGAGCTCGCCCGAAGCAAGGGCATTGAGTATCGCCTGCTGCTTGACCGCCTGTTTTCGGGGCGTAAAGCCGGCCGCCGAAGGCCCGAGGCGGACCCAGCGGTCGTCGACGGGCCCGATGTCAGGCTCTTCCACCCGCCAGCGGGCACCCGACTGGACAAGGCGCGGCACCCCGCCGGGCGGTGTGAACAGCCGCATGCAGGCGTTCAAAGGGGCTATGTAGCGGTCACTGAGAAACCGGGCGCATCGGGCGCCGTAGTTATCGAAGTACGGCCTCGAAAGTACCTGCGATATGGCCTTGAGCCTTTCTGGCCCGGGCTTTTCTTCCGCAAGCCCGCGAAGGCCTTGTTGGCCGAGGCTTACGATATAGCCGATGGCCATCCGGTGCCCGAAAGGGACCAGGACGGCGCACCCGACCTCTGCCCCCTCCAGGTCATCCGGGACAAGGTATGTGAACGCGCCTTCGAGAGCCTGGGTGGGGATATCGAGTATGACCGAGGCGATCTGCATGGGGTATTTTCAGCGCCGTCTAGCGCCCGGCTGCCGCACGCAAAGCCTCGGCTTTGTCTGTCCGCTCCCAGGTGAACTCGGGAAGCTCGCGTCCGAAGTGGCCATAGGCGGCCGTCGCCCGGTAAATGGGCCGGCGAAGGTCGAGCTCGGCGACGATGGCGCCCGGCCTCAGGTCGAAGACCTGGCCGATGGCTTCCATGATCGCCTCATCGGGAACCTTGTTGGTATTGAAGGTGTCGATCATCACCGAAACCGGCCGCGCCATGCCGATCGCGTAGGCGATCTGGATCTCGCACCGGTCGGCCAGGCCTGCGGCCACGACGTTCTTCGCCACCCAGCGGGCGGCATACGCGGCGGAGCGGTCGACCTTGGTGCAGTCCTTGCCGGAAAACGCGCCGCCTCCATGGCGCCCCATGCCACCATAGGTGTCGACGATAATCTTCCTTCCGGTCAGGCCGGAATCCCCCATGGGCCCGCCGATGACGAAGCGTCCCGTCGGGTTGACATGGATCTCGAGGTCGTCAGATACAGCCACGCCTTCGCGGGCGAACACGACCTTTATGACGTACATGATGATGTCGTTCCTCATCGTTTCATGGTCGACATGCTCGGAGTGCTGCGCCGAGATGAGCACCTTTTCCACCTGGGTCGGCCGCCCGTCGACATAGCGAACGCTCACCTGGGTCTTCCCATCTGGACGAAGGTAGTCGATCACGCCGTCCTTGCGTACGCGCGCAAGCTCTTCGGCAAGCCTGTGCGCCAGGTATATGGGAAGCGGCATCAGGGTCTTGGTCTCGTTGCACGCGTATCCGAACACCATGCCCTGGTCACCGGCACCGATGGTGTCGTAGTCGTCGTCTGCCGCCTGCCCGTGCTGCGCCTCATACGAGGTGTCCACACCGAGGGCGATGTCGGAGCTCTGTTCGTGGATGGTGTTCATGACACCGCAGGTCTCGCCATCGAAACCGAACTTCGCCCGGTTGTAGCCGATGTCGTTTACCACGCCCCGGACGATGGTGGGCACGTCGATGTATGCCTGCGTGCGTATCTCGCCGGTGACCATGACCAGCCCGGTGGTCGCTATGACCTCGCACGCACAACGGACCTTGGCGGGGTCTGCAGGCTCGCCGTTAGGGGCGATGTAGCCTTGCGACTGGAGCTCGATCTCTTTGGCAAGGATGGCGTCGAGGATGGCGTCCGATATCTGGTCGCATACCTTGTCGGGATGGCCTTCGGTCACTGATTCCGAGGTGAAGAGGTAGCTGGACGGTGATGGGGCTTTTGCGCATTCGGTTTCGGACATGGTATCCGCTCTCCTTAATTAATGTAGTGTCTTTGCTCTCAAGGCGCTGTCACGTGATTCATGTTTTAGGATAATGATACACTTTTTTAGATAGAGCTTGCAGATTGCTTACAGAAAGGGCAAACATGACCGACAACGCCTCCTATACGCACGAGTACTTCGCGATAATGGACGGGCTCCAAGGCGATGTCCAAGGACGTCGCGCTGCCTATGGCTACATGCAGCGGTCCACCGCCATCTGCCACCACGAGGTCGTCGACGCAAGCTTCGTGCCACGGCTCTACAACGCCGACACCTATGAGGCCTTCAGGCACTACGCCGAGACCACCCATCAGATCCTTTGCAAGGTGATCGAACGCTATCTGGAAGACCCCGCATACCGCAGCGTCTTTTCCATAGACGAGCGCCTGCGTGACCTGATACTCCTTCCCCGCGGCTACGACAGCCTGCTTCCCTTTGCCCGAGTCGACGTCTTCCTTGACGAGGAAAGCCTCACTGCCGCCTTCTGCGAGTTCAACGCCGACGGGTCCTCAGGCATGAACGAGGATCGCGAGATCGTGGCCTCGATCTCATCGTCTGAGAGCTTCAGGCTGTTCTCCGAACGGCACAGCACGCGGCCCGCCGAGCTTTTCGAGTCATGGGTCGGCGAGTTCATCCGGATCTATGAAAGCTACGAGCATCGCATCGAGAGCCCCCGATTCGCAATCTGCGATTTCCTCGAAAACGCCGTCATCGACGAGTTCAAGATATACCAGGGACTCTTCGAGAAGCACGGCTTCCCCTGTACGATATGCGACGTCCGCGACCTGGTGTTTGACGGAACAGTCCTGGTCGACGGCTCAGGAGGCCGTATCGATGCCATCTGGCGACGCAGCGTCACCAACGACATCGTCGAGTTCTGGGACGGATCCCAACCCCTCATCGAGGCCGTACGTGCCGAAAAAGTTGCCCTCATCGGGAGTTTCGCAGGCCACCTCGTGCATGACAAGCAGATTTTCCAGGTCCTCCACGACCGGCGGACCCAAAGCTTCCTCACCGAAGAAGAGGTCCGTTTCATTTGCGAGACGGTTCCCTACACCGCCTTCCTTGACAGCACGGTGGTGGACCTCGACCAGATAAAGGCCGAGAAAGACCTCTGGATCATCAAGCCTACCGACCACTATGGCGCCGACAACGTATATGCGGGAAGCTTCTGGAGCCAAGAGGAGTGGGAGGGGCTCATCGACCGCTTCGCAGACAGCGCGGCAGGCTACCCCTTCCTTGTGCAGCGTTACTGCACCCCCTTCAAGACCTGGACGCTGCCGCCTGACGCGGGGATCGAAGGCCTCTCCGACGAAGAGGTGGGCTGCAAGGGGGCCTTGTACAACAACCTCCAGGGCCTCTACCTCTACAACGGCAGGTTTGCCGGCGTGTTCTCCCGCATGGGGCCCCTGCCCACCATATCAAAGGATATGCAAGGTATGACGGCTGCCACCATCTGGGTTGATTGCGAGCACTAAGAGATATGGGCAAAAACGTCCAAGCATCGGGCAAGGCGGAACGCGGCGGCCTCTTCACCGGCATCGTCCGCCTCGTCACCACTCTCTGCCTTGCAGCAGGGCTCGTTGGAGCGGGTCTTTTCGTCTGCTGCCTTCCGCAGACGACCGCGGCCCTTTCTACCGGCTACAGCCAATGGCAGGGCTCGCCCCTTTCCCAGGAGGACATGGTGAAGGCCGCCTTGGCCACGCAGGACTACACGGTAGGCAGCCACAGCCGCGCATCGTTGCAGCAGGCGCTCTACGAGATCGCGGCGGAGGTGGTCGCGGGGGGCGGCATCACCGATGCTGCGCTCTCACGATTGCTGGATGCGGGCGCCGTCAGCACCGACGAGGTTGTCAAAGGCCTGATGGCATCGTCTGACACGGTGGCGCTGCCCGACAGCGCACTCTCCCATCTGGACGACGTCTACCAGGTGGTCAGCACCACACGTATCGCACTTGCAGTCGTGATGGCCGCTGCCCTTCTCGGATGCGTCCTGATCGGCCTGCTGGGAGGCAGGCGCAAGCTCGGGAAGACGCTTATGTGCTCTGCCGCGGCCGTGCTCGTCTTGTTCATACTCCTGGCGCTTTGGGTGGTGCTTGACTTCAACGGGTTCTTCGCCTTCTTCCATTCCCTGTTCTTTGCGAACGGAACCTGGACATTCCCTGCGAACTCGCTGCTGATCCGTATGTACCCCGAGGGCTTTTGGATAGGAATGGGGGTCGTTTGGCTGGTCAGCTCGTGCCTTGCGTCCCTCCTATGCCTTATTATAGGTTGGCTGATAAAAGGAAGAAGAAAGTATCGCCTATGACAACTCAAAGCAACCCGCAGGTCCGCGTCCGCTTCGCCCCCTCGCCGACAGGGCAGCTCCATATCGGCGGCGCACGGACCGCAATATACAACTGGGCCTTCGCGCGCTCGTGCGGCGGCAGCTTCATCTTGAGGATTGAGGACACCGATCCCGAGCGCTCCACGGAAGAGAACACCCGGGTGATCCTCGACGCCATGAAGTGGCTGGGGCTTGACTGGGACGAAGGCCCTGAGACCGGGGGCGGGGCGGGGCCTTATTTCCAATCGCAGCGCGGGGAAGGCTACCGGGAGGCCCTTGCCGCTTTGAAGAAAAGGGACGCCGTCTATCCCTGCTTCTGTTCGAAGGAGGCCCTCGACGCCAAGAGG
>JAVBQH010000039.1:0-12283 GCA_031549175.1 Raoultibacter sp. | reverse complement strand
ATCGAGGCGTTGCGGGAGGCCTTCCCCGAGCACCCGTTGCGGCTTGACCCCAACGCCGCCTGGACACCGCAGACCTCGGTCAAGGTGGCCACGGGTTTGGCGGGCATCCTGCAATACCTGGAGGACCCCACCCCTGGCCTGGACGGCATGGCCGAGGTGGCGACGCAGTCGCCCATGCCATTGGCCACCAACATGTGCGTCGTCGCATTCGATCAGCTGGCCGGGCTGGACCTCATCAAGCCCGGCGTGGGCAGCCAAGATTTTTTCCGCCATGGTCATTGGGCGCGTCATACAAGACTCCTTTTTTCCTAGATAGTTTCGCTATTCGTTCGATAGCGCCGAACAAAGCGCATCAAGTACCGTAATCGCAAAATGCTGAGCCGACCTGCCGGCCCCCGCATCCTCCCAGACAACCCCCGGCAGCTCGAGGGCCACGCGGGGCGGTTTCGAGGCGGCCGCCTTGATCGCCGTTTGCAGGCGCAGCGACAAGGTTTTCTCCTCCTCGTAGCTTACCCGGGGAATGCTTTGCGGGATATTCTCCTTGGGCAAGACGACATGGATGAGCAGCATGCTTTCATCTGGGGCTACCAGCAAGGAATCCGCACTGACGATCTTTGATGCGGGGTTGGTGGCAAGCGCCAGGTTCGACATGCGGGACGCGACGCTTCGGGTGAACTCCTCCGTGCCGAAAACGCAGAGGGCATGTTCTTCCAGCATGTCCGCGGCGCGGGCAAAGCCGATGCTTGCCGAAACCGGCGCAGAATCCTTCCCCTCCCATGAATGTTGGAGGCTGTGGAAAGAGGCGTAGGTGAAGGCCCCCGCGATGCCGTCCGAGGGAAGCCCGAGGTTTAACTGGAACTTGCGCAGCGCAAGCTCGGTATAGGCGCCGAAGATGCCGTCGATGGCCCCGCAGACAAAACCGAGCGCGCTCAACGCCTGTTGAAGCTGCACGACGTCGTTGCCATGGAAATAGGGCATGCGCAGATAGAGCGTCCGATCCCCCAGATTGAAGCTGGCATCGACCAGGGCGGCCCATACCTTCCCATCGACCTCTTCGCTCATCTCGTCGAGGTAGTCGGCACAAAAGGATTTGACCGCCTCGGCCGTCGCGTCGTCGAAATATCCGGTGATCTGCTCTTTTTCTAGATAATGTAGGGTTGCAAGCCGTTGCTGCACGTCTTCGACGGCAGCACCGCTCTCTTGTCTTCGGATCTTCTTCATTGCCCCATTGTAGCGCAGTAGCCCAAGGTCCATAAAAATGTCCATCAAAAATTAAGCGAAGGGCGCCGCTTATTTCAAGCGGCTGACGAACCAGTCGGCCATAGAGACGAGGAGCTCTCGGGCGTCCGACGGAGGCACCATGTCGGTCAGGCGGTTCTTCGCGATGCTGGTAAGGTTTTCGGCATAGACCCGTGCATACTCGATGCTGCCCGCGTCTTCCATGATCTGGACGGCCTCGTCAAGCACCTGCGCGTCCTTTTCCTTTGCGGAAAGGATTTCTATCAGGCGGTCCTTTTCAGGCGAGTTCTGCAAGGCGTGCACCACGACCAAGGTGCGCTTCCCTTCGGTGATGTCGTTACGGAAGTCCTTCTTGGTGCTTTCCTCCGAGCCTACCAGGTTGAGCAGGTCGTCTTGGATCTGGAAGGCAAGGCCGGTGTCGAGGCCGTAGTTTCGCAGCGCTTCGATCTGGGACTCGCTGCCGCCGCCGACGATGGCGCCGATGGCCAAGGGAACCGCGCCTGAGTAATGCGCCGTTTTGTGGGTTGCCATAACCAGGTAGTCCTCGGTTGTTATGTCGTAGCGTCCGTCGCGGGCCCAACCGATGTCAAGCGCCTGGCCCTCGATCGTATGCTGCGTCATCTTCTGCAGCTCACGAAGAACCCTGACTTTCATGGAGTCGTCAAGCAAGGGGTCGCTCATGACCGTCTCGTTCACCAGCGATAACGCAAGGTCACCGGCATTGATCGCAAGACCGATGCCTTCGCGCAGATGGAGGCAGGATTCGCCCCTGCGCGTCTGAGCCTCGTCAGCGATGTCGTCATGGATGAGGGCCGCGGTGTGGAAATGCTCGATTGCCGCAGCGGCCGTGGTTGCATACTGCATGTTGCCGCCTACTGCGGAGCAGGCTGCGTAGCAGATCAGGGGACGATGGCGCTTCCCCCCGTTTTTACTGTAATCACGGAGCGGCTCGTAAAGGTAGTGCTCCATATCCGGATGGGTTCCTTCCGGAATATAGGAATTGATCAGGTTCCCAACCTGGTCTGCATACGAAGTCAGGTACTCCTCGAATGTTTTGGGCGGCACCTTCACCGCAGCCATGATGTCGTTAATGTTGTCCATAAACCTTTCCGTACTGGTAGGAGTAGCGTGACTCGCGTATTGCTGCGCAATCCGCAAACCTCGGAATCACAGATTCCTCGGCCGATTTCCTAAAAACGTGCCACCGGCACGTTTTCTTGACGGAAATCCACCTCATCGGTTCGAGCCCCTCCGGGATCTCCCCAATTCGGCACCTGGCCCCAACCTTTCCGTACTGGTAGGAGCGGAGGGACTCGAACCCTCAAGCCCGAAGGCGGCGGATTTTAAGTCCGCTGCGTATGCCAATTCCGCCACGCTCCCTCGTCCAAACGCCAACTCTGAACGTGCCCCATGATAACAAATAATGGCTGCACAAAAGCCGTCTATTTGGCAGCCGTATGCAAAATGATGCCCTGCAAGATATCTGATTCGCTTGCGGTGAACGATTGACGCCCTGCAAGCCTCATCACGACCTTGAGGATCAGCAGGCCTGCAACGATCACGCCAGCCCGGTCTGGGTCAAGGCCGACGACGCGGCGGCGTTCGCCCAGACCGATGGAGCGCAGCTGCTCGAACACCTCGTCAAGCGCCTGCCCGTCGACGATGCTTCTATGCACCAGGCGGCTGTCGTACACCTCCAGCTTCTTTTGGATAGAAACGACACTGGTCGCAGTTCCGGCGACTGCCACCAAGCGTTCGATCGCAAACCCGGATTCCTGTATGCGCCCCAGATACTCTTCCATCCCGGAAACAATCCAGTCCTCGGCTTTCGCCAGCTCATCCGTTGTGGGAGGGTCGCTAATGAGGAACTTCTCGGTCACCCGGCGGCATCCGATGTCGAAGGAATGGACGAACCGGGGCTTTTCTTGGGCTGTGCCGGCAATTACCTCAGTGGAGCCGCCCCCGATGTCGACCACCAGGATCTGCTCGCCGGAAAACGCGCTTCCGGCACCTCGGAAGGAAAGTGCCGCCTCTTCCTCCCCGGAAATGATAAGCGGCCTGATTCCGATGCCTTCTAAGAGGTTCAGGAAGTCTTCGGAGTTCTTGGCATCCCGTGAGGCCGAGGTTGCGACTGCGGTGGTTGTGATAGGCGGGTCGCCCTTGATCTGGAAATTCTCGATCATCTGCTTGAAGGCGACAAGCTGGTCGGCCACACGCCTCATCGCCTCGGGCTTCAATATGCCCGACGAGTCGGTTCCTTCTCCCAGGTTGGTGATGCCGTATCCTCGGTGTAGCTCATGGAGCCTCCCGCCCACGACATCCGCGACAAGCAACCGGCACGTTACCGTCCCAATGTCGATGGCGGCGTATCTCATAGAATTATTGCACTCCGAAAAGGAAGTCCAGGACGGGGGTGTACCACGAGTTCGGCGCTTCCACGCTGCCGGCAGGGATGCTCTTCACATAGCTTGAGGGATTGTTCTCGCTGGCCACACCATATACCGTTACGGCGTTTTCGCCCTCTTTCACCCAGCCGAGCTCTTTGCGGGCGCGATCCTCGATGCCCTCGGAGCTTGTCAGGGTCTCGACCGAGCTTTGGATGTTCTCGTTCCGCTCTACCAGCGCGGCGTATTCGGCCTGTGCCTGCTGGTTTTGCCGGACCGCAGAGTAGTATTGCTGTGCGGGGGAATAGAGGAAGAGGCACGAAAGCACCAGGCAGGCTGCAACCATGATGCCTGCCGACTTCCGAGGCGAGCCCTTCCAATCAAACGCAGTAAGCGAAAAGACTGCGCGTCCGTTTATTTTTTTCTGCGAGCCGGTGTTTTGCATGTTGGTCGCCCGTTTGTGCGAGCGTCCCATCTCACCTTTGTAAAGGGCGGCACGTGGGCCGGAGTCTGCTGCAGATGCGGTTGTGTCGCCGAACTGCCTTGTGAAGGCCTTCCCCGCCTTGCTTTTCGAGTGCTCCCGCTTGAGTGCGGACAAACGCGATTCTTTTCCTCCGCGGTTCGCGGCGGATTCGTCGTTGTCGGTGACAGAACGTTTGCCTGCCCGGCCGCCTTGGTTTCGGGCGGCCGCAGCTTTTACGGCAGGCAAAGGCCTGCTGTCCGATTTCCGTGCTGCCGGGCTTCTCCTTGGAGATGGGGCCGTGGCGGAGTTCCTGGTGCCTTCAGGGGTACCTGACTGCCTGCGGGCTGATGCAGGACGCGTAGTACCCGAGACGCTTGGTGTGTTTTTAGGATTGGCGGCTGCCCGATGGTTCGCCGTCTTTAGCTTGGGTCGTGCGGTATCGGCAGAAGGCCTGCCGGCGGTTTTCTGGGAGTTGCGTTTTGTGGGCTTGCCACCGGATTTTGCCGCAGAAACAGAGAGCCGAGGCTTCTCGGCCTTTTTCGCCTCTTCAAACGAGAGGATATTTCCTTTACGAGCCATGAAAATCTGCCCCTTGTAGCATCCTGTTGTGTTTGTAGTCTGTTTAATGCTAGAGCCTGTGGCAAGGATACCATAGAACGCCAGGTCTTGTCGCCGGAATGCAGAGGAAATTCACCGTTTTGTTGAGAAGGGACGCGTGAGTGGTCGGTTTGCGAAGCGGGATCAGTCCAAATCGAGCTTCTTGATATAGTCGCGCCATTTCTTGTAGGACTTGTCGCTGATGGCATGCTCCATTATACAGGCCTCTTCATCGGCCGTCTTCTCGTCGATGCCGAGGGCCTTCGTAAGGAAGGTGTAGAGGAGGTGGTGGCGCTCCAGGACTGCCGTGCCGTAGTCAAATCCGGCTTTGGTCAAGGTGATGTCGCCGTAATAGGGCTGGTCGAGCAGGCCGCCCTCCTTCAAGACTGCGATTGCCTTATTGACGGAAGCCTTCGAGACGCCCATCGAGGCAGCGACGTCGACCGAGCGTACGGCCGATTTCGTCGTACCTCCCAACTCGACTATAGCCTCTAGGTAATCTTCATGCGACTTCGATATCTTCTCAACCATGAAGCCTCCTTCTTTGAAACACATTGTACAACACCTCAGGCTTGCTTTCTAACGAAAGCGGCCGCCGATGGGCCCTTGTTACCAAAAGACGCCCCATGCCGTATGGATGATTCTGGGGGATTTGAGAGGAGGGCGGCGAGGACTCGTGATCCTCGCCGCCAGGGTTGCAACGGATGGCCAGACGAGGAAGCCTCCGCTGCCGAGTAAGCAAGTGCTCTGCTTGAGTTCCTTCGGGGTGAGGAATTAACTCTCAAGCACATTGTTAGTTTAGGATAACTTTTTAGTTCATGCAATATAGTTAGCCAAGGTTTACAATTCCTCCACAACTCGGGCGCATTCGGGCCCAAAGGGAAAACGGGACGAGGGGGCGTGACAGAGGGGGCAGACCTTTTGTCCCCTCTGTCACGCCCCCTCGTCCAAGGCCTGCCCCCTTTGTGCGGTTAGCGGTTCTTGGCGGCCTCTTCCATGTCTTTCACCATCTTGTCGACCGCACTGCAGTTTTGGCAGCCTTGCTCGCCGTTGCTGCAGTCCTTGCAGTCGCACACGCCGCGCTTGCGAAGCCGTCTGATGGCAAGCACTGCAAGGACGATGATCCCTATAACCACGATGACCGTAGCGGGCGTCAACTGCATCTCTGCCATGGCTTCTCACCTCTTTTCGTCAGGCGCCCCGAGAGGAGCGCCTGTTTCACATCTCTATGCAGCATCCTGCTGTACCACAAGCTTCTGCTTCTTGGTCTTCTTGTCTTTGTATTTCGGCATCGGCCTGAACAGCTGGATCAACATCAAAGCCAGAATGATGATGGCGATGACGGTCCAGAAGTTAAAGGATAGCTCGCCGATGAAAAGGCCGCCGAACTGATAGATCATCAAGCCGATGCACCATGCGAACACCGTCATGTAGCCAAGCGCGAACCAGGTCCACTTCGCGCTTTCCATTTGGCGGCGAATCGTGCCGATGGCGGCGAAACACGGGGCGCAGAGCAGGTTGAAGGCGCAGAAGGCAAGGATTGCCGGCACCGAGAACCCGAGCATGCCCGCGAATGCCGTCCACATCGTGGCGTCCGCCTCGCCCGCATCGCCGAGGTTGAAGAGCACCCCGAGGGTTGCGACCACGTTCTCCTTGGCGACGAGCCCGGTAAGGGTGGCGACTGTCGAATCCCAGCTGCCAAAGCCGAGCGGCGCGAAGAGCCATGCCAGGCCGTTGCCGAGCATCGCCATAAGGCTGTATTGGATATAGTCGGGGGCCGAAGTGTCGAGCAGGCCGAAGCTTCCCTGGTAGACGCCGAGGTTGAGCAGGAACCACACGACAATCGAGCTCAGGAAGATGATGGTACCGGCCTTCACGATGAAGCTCTTGACGCGCTCCCAGGTGTGCATGAGCCAGGTCTTGATCGCCGGCAGGTGGTATTGAGGCAGCTCCATGACGAACGGGGTCGCCTCGCCCGCGAACATGCGGGTCTTCTTTAAGATGATGCCGGAAATGATGATGGCAAACACGCCCATGAAGTAGAACAGCGGAGCGATCCACCAGGTCGATGCGGCGTCACCGCCGGCAACGGCGCCAAAGACCAGCGCGATGATGGGCAGCTTCGCGCCGCAGGGGATCATCGTGGTGGTCATGATGGTCATGCGGCGGTCTTTCTCGTTCTCGATGGTCTTGGTCGCCATGACCGCAGGCACGCCGCAGCCCGACGCAATAATCATGGGGATAAAGCTATTGCCGGAAAGGCCGAACTTACGGAAGATGCTGTCCATGATGAAGGCCACGCGGGACATGTATCCGCACATCTCAAGCAGGGTCAAGAGCAGGAACAGCACGATCATCTGCGGCACGAAGCCAAGGATCGCACCTACGCCGCCGACGATGCCGTCGACGACCAGGCTCTGCAGCCAGGGTGCCGTGCCGATTGACTCGAGGAAATCACCGAGGACGACCGGGATGCCTGGAATGAACAGGCCGTAGTCGCCCGGTACAGGCTCGGGCTGGGCGACCGCCGCCTCGAAGTCTGCCAGCGTGATGGTCCTTGTCGTGCCGTCTTCGGCCTCGACCGTGGCGGTCAACCCGATCGCCTGGGCTTGCTGCTCGAAGGTGCTGATGGCGTCTGCGCCGGCGGCCGGTTCTCCGGAGCCCTCTTCTGCCATGGCGGCAGAGGCGTCGGCTCCTTCCTCGTTGACAGGCGAGGCTTCGGATGTGCCCGCGGCCTCATCCTCGACGGCGCTTACCACGGCGGGGTTGTCGCCGGTCGGCTCGTCGGCCGTCACCGCGGCCGGGTCCGCTGTCCCCTCTTCGGCCTCGACAGCCTCTATGGCGGTCGCTTCGTCACCGGTGGGCTCTTCGCCTTCGAGCTCGGCGGTGACGCCCGAGGTGTCGATGCCTTGCTCATCGGCGGCGGCGAGGTAGGCCTCGATGTCGGACTGGTAGCCGTCCCAGTCGGTTACCGCCTGCTCGTATTCTGCGTTGCCGGAATAAAGCCAGCCGTCGCCGAAGACGCCGTCGTTTGCCCAGTCGGTCGCGAGGGTTCCCACGGTGGATACGGCGATATAGTAGACGGCCGTCATGATCAGGATGAAGATGGGCAGGCCGAGCCAGCGGTTGGTCACCACACGGTCGATCTTCTGCGTTGTTCCGATGCCCTTCCGAGAGGTCTTGACGGTGTCAGCCACCAAGTTGGTGATGGCGCCATAGCGCTCGGTGGTAATGATGCTCTCCGCGTCATCGTCGAGCTCATCCTCGACGGTTTCGCGGAGCGTATCAAAATCTTGCGCCTGTTGTGCAGAAAGCGAAAGGGCTTCGAGGCTCTTCTCTTCGCCTTCGAATACCTTGAGCGCAAACCAGCGTTCAAGATGTGCGGGAACCTGTCCCTTTATGGCCTCTGTGATCTTTGCCAGGGCATTCTCAACTGAGGAAGAAAACTTGACCTGCGGTGTAGCCGGCTTGCCGGCCTCTGCCGCCGCAGCGGCGGCCTCGATCAGTTCCGCCTTGCCCTGACCTTTGAGCGCCGATATCTCGACGACGGGACAGCCGAGCATCTGCTCGAGCTTCGCGGTGTCGATCTTGTCGCCGTTTTTTTTGACCAGGTCCATCATATTGAGCGCGATGACGACCGGCAGGCCGAGGTCGAGGATCTGGGTTGCCAGATACAGGTTGCGTTCAAGGTTGGTCGCGTCCACCAGGTTGACCACCACGTCAGGCTCACCGCTCATGAGATAGTCACGTGTGACGATCTCCTCAGGTGAATAGGGAGAAAGCGAATAGACCCCCGGCAAGTCGGTAATGACGATGCCTTTGTCCTGGGTGTACTTGCCCTCTTTTTTCTCAACTGTCACTCCAGGCCAATTGCCCACATATTGAGTAGACCCCGTCAAATCGTTGAACAAGGTCGTTTTCCCGCAATTGGGATTGCCCGCAAGCGCAATATGAATTCCCATTGTCTTCCTTTCCAGCTTCAATGTGTACTTAAAAGTTAACTTACGTTAACTGCAGTTCAAAAAAATCGGCCCAGACGGCCAAGAACCGAGAATTGGGGACAGTCCCCTTTTCTCGGTTATACGACGAGCACGCTTTCTGCTTCGCTTTTGCGGAGCGAGAGCTCGTATCCGCGAACCGTAACCTCGATCGGGTCTCCGAGCGGTGCCACTTTGCACACCTTTACCTCGGCTCCCTTCGTGATGCCCATATCCATGATATGGCGCTTGAGGGCCCCTTCGCCTTTAAGCCTGCGCACAACGGCGGTTTCCCCCACCTTTACTTGGCGCAGCGTCTTTTCTTGTGTTTCCGACATCTTCTTGTTTCCCAACTTTCTTTAACAGGTGATGATGCGCGTCGCAACCTGTTTATCAAGTGCAACTTGCGAGCCTTTGATCTCGATAATGAGGTTTCCTCCGTTTTCGGAGACCACGTTGACTTCCGCACCTTCGACGAAACCGAGGTTCTCGAGGTGACGATGCAGCTCTCCACGCCCGCGCACCTTCGCGACAAGGGCCGACTGGCCTGCCTTCAAGAACGAGAGCGGAAGCTGGGTTCCGGAAAAAGTGGCGCCTTGGCCTGCTTTGAGCGTGCCCGCACCTTCCATTGTCTTTGTTGCTTCCATATTAATCGCTCCTTAACAGTACCTTTTATGCTCAATCACCTGAGTTAACCTTTTGTAACAAAAAGTATCTTACAGCAAACATTCGGGAAATGAAAGCCCTAGCTAACTTTCATCATATTTTGATCGGTAAGCGAGAGCGCGGCATAAGTGCCCAACTGGGAAGCTGCCGGCATTCGGAGAACGCGCCCGCGCATTGTGAAGGCCTAATGATTTATTCCGGGCGGCCGTCCGTCTGGTAAAAGGGGCATGAGACCAGATGGTCGTTCACCATGCCGACCGCCTGCATAAACGAGTAGACGATGGTCGTGCCGACAAACTTGAAACCTGCCTTCTTCAGGTCTTTCGATATCCGGTCGGAAAGCGGGGTGCTTGCGGGGACCTGCGCCTGCTCTGTCCAGGCATTCATGAGCGGCTTGAAGCCTACGTAGCCCCAAAGAAAGCTGTCGAACGAGCCGTGCTTCTCCAGCAGGCTGAAATAGGCTTGCGCGTTGGTGGTGGCCGCCGCGACTTTCAGGCGGTTGCGGATAATGCCCGGGTTCGAAAGGAGCTCTGCCTTCTTGGCCTCGTCGTATACGGCCAGCTTTGCCGGATCGAAGTCGTCGAAGGCCTCGCAGAGGGTGTCCATCTTCTTGAGGATCAGCGACCAGGACAGGCCGGCCTGCATGCCTTCAAGCAGAAGCATTTTGAAGAGCTGGTGGTCGTCGTGAACGGGCACGCCCCAGACCTCGTCATGGTATGTGCGGTCGAGCTCGTTGCCCTCCGCCCAATCGCAGCGGGTTATCCCCTTTGATTCGCCCATACATTCCTCCCTTCGGCAAATGAGAAAAAGTGACCGTCCCCTTTTCTCGTTGTGTCGTTTCCTTATTCGGCTAAAAGGATATCGCCCATGAAACGGTAGCCCGGGTCGAAGAGCAATCCTGTGGCGGCGGCCTCTGCCTCGGTCATACGCCTGGCTGCGTTTTGCGCGATGCCCGGCCCCGCGACTGCGAAGGGAACGGGTTCGTGGCTGTGCTTGCGGGTTGAAAGTGGCGTGGGATGATCAGGCATGACCGCAATACGCAACGGATTGGCCTCGGCATATTTTCGCAAGGGTCCCAGCACGTGGAGGTCGCTTTGCTCTATGGCGTTGCGCTTTTCGGCAGGGCTTCCATCGTGGCCTGCGGCATCAGGAGCCTCAACATGGATGACGACCACATCGTTGCCGTCCTCGAGCATGGTGATCGCCCCTGCCCCTTGTGCGGCGAAGTCGTTGTTGGGGCCGTCAGTCACGCCTTCGAACCGGTACATCTTCATATCGGCCATCTTTGCAAGCCCGACCAACAGGTCGACCGCAGAATTGACGGCACCAAGCCTATGGTAGCTCTCCTCGAAGGTCTTGAGCGAGCCCGGCTTCATGCCCGGCCAAAACAGCCAGACATGGTTTGCCGGCCATTTCCCTTCGGCAACCCGACGCGCATTCACCGGGCTTTTCGCCAGCACCTCATTCGCGCTCCTGATATAGGCAACCAGCAAATCGGCTCCCTGCTGGTCCTTTTCTCTATCCCCAGCCTGCTGGCCGAGAATTGGGGACTGTCCCCTTTTCTCGGTTCGGGGCTTGTAAGCTGAGGTGATGTCCTTGCCGGAGTTGTCGTGCGGCGTCTCATAGCTGAGGCCCATCAGCTCCGGATGCCCGTCGACCACCAGGACCTGCCGAAACGATGTGCCCACATGGAGGGTGAAGGTCTCGTCGTCGAGGGCGTCCTTGATTTCTTGCGCGAGCGCGTGGCCGTCCTCGGTGGAGATGTTGTCGGTGGAATACCCCCTCATGATTCCGTCCTCGACGTAGCAGAGGTTCATGCGAAGGGCCACCTGGCCTGGCTTGAGGTCGATCCCCAGGGCCGCCCCCTCGATGGCGCCGCGTCCGATCGCATATGCGGCGGGGTCGTACCCTAAAAGCGACAGACAGGCGACATCCGACCCGCTTACCATATGGCTCGGCACATTCTGCATAAGCCCCACGCTTCCCGCGCACGCAATGGCATCCAAATGCGGGGTGTCGCTTGCCTCAAGGCTCGTCTTCCCGTCAAACTCCGGGACTGGTTCACCCGATGCCCCGTCTAGTATTACTAGTGCATATTGCATGAAATCCTCCGCAATCATTGCGCTTTTCATTTTTTCGAGCATAGTATACTGGTAGAAGCAATGTAAATCTGGGGAAAGAATGCAAAGATGTTTGAGAACCTCTATATCGACACCCGTGGCCTCCATGAAAAGGAGATCACCTTCACCGAAACACTGATAGAAGGCCTGGCGAACGGAGGCGGCCTCTTCGTGCCGAAGGAGCTTCCTGAGCTGAGCCTGGAGCAGATCGCCTCGCTTGCCGATGAGAACTACGCGCGGCGCGCCTCCCTGATCTACGAGGCTTTCGGCGTCGACCTGCCTGAACAGGTGATCCGCGCCCTTACTGCCCGTTCGTACGCAGACCGCTTCGACACCGAGGAGATCTGCCCCATCACCTCGCTTGGGAACACGCACATGCTCGAGCTGTGGCATGGCCCCACAAGCGCATTCAAGGACATGGCCTTGCAATGCCTCCCCCATTTCTTCTCGGCAAGTGCGAAGCAGCTGACCGCACGGCGTAAGATCGACCACGAGTTCTTCATCCTGGTCGCCACCTCCGGGGACACCGGCAAGGCGGCGCTTGAGGGGTTCAAGGACATGGCCGGCATCGGCGTCGGGGTGCTCTACCCGGACGGCGGCGTGAGTGATATCCAATACAAGCAGATGGCCACGCAAGAGGGAGAAAATGTGGTGGTTTGGGGGGTCGACGGAAACTTCGACGACTGCCAGAACGCCGCCAAGAGGGTCATGGCCGACACGGCCTTTGCCGATGAGCTTCTGGAAACGCAGCATATCGCGCTTTCCAGCGCTAACTCCATCAACTGGGGGCGCCTGCTTCCCCAGGTCGTGTATTATGTCTCGAGCTATGCGACGCTC